>JBKPSO010000095.1:0-10244 GCA_046735055.1 Actinomycetota bacterium | reverse complement strand
TTCCCGCCCTCGGCGCTGGAGAAGCAGACGCTCCCGCTGAACGACGTCGTCCAGGAGATCACCCGGAGGCTCGGGAAGATGACCGACGTCGCCTACAAGTCGACCTACAACCCGAAGACGAAGCGGTACTACGGCGTCGCCGACAACTACGTGCCAGACCCGATCCACTACCGCAAGAGCTACTGGTTCAACGTCGGCATCGCCCCGAACACCTGGGACAACGTCCGCCGGGCGGCGGCCAAGCTGAAGGCCGCCGGGCATCCCGTCGGGCTCGGGATGTCACAAGAGCTCGACTCGAACATGTTCCTGATGTCGCTGCTCTACTGCTACGGAGCTGCGCTGCAGACCGCGGACAGCCGGCCGAACATCAACACGAAGGGCACGATCGACGCCCTGCGGGTGATGAAGGAGATCTACCAGAACGGCGAGTCGGACGAGGTCTTCGCCTGGACGGCGGCGTCGAACAACCAGGCGTTCATCGCCGGGCGCCTCTCGCTCGCGCTGAACGCGATCTCGATCGCCCGCTCGGCCGAGGACTCCGGCAACACGGCGCTCTCGGACGACACGTGGATCCGCCCGATCCCCCGCGGCTCGGTGCGAGCCCTCGGCAACGAGCACGTGATGGGCGTTTTCTTTATCTGGAAGTTCGCCCAGAACAAGGAGGCGGCGAAGAAGTACATCATCGACCAGCAGCTGGCCTACACGCAGCACTTCGTCCAGTCGAAGTTCTACAACTTCCCCGCCTGGACGAACGGCGTCAAGGGCGGCTTCAGGACGATGAACAGGATGGCCGCCGCCGACCCGCACAAGCCGCGCGGGAAGTACACGATTCTGACGACGATCGCCCGGCGCTACACGACGAACGTCGGCTACCCCGGGTTCGCCAACGCGGCGATCGGCGACATCTTCAACCAGTCCCTGGTCCCGCAGATGTTCGCCCAGGTCGCCCAGGGGAAGATGACCCCGCAGGACGCGGCCCGGTCGATGCAGGGGAAGTTCAGGAGCATCTACGGCCCCTGGAGGGCGCAGGGCCTCCTCTAGCCTGCTAGACGGGGGTGGGCGCGTGCCCACCCCCGTCTACTCTTTCTGCATGGCCGGGATCGAGCAGCTGATCGACGAGCTGGAGCGCTCGTACAAGGAGACGCAGGAGCGGATGTCCGACCCTGCCGTCTACAACGACCACCGTGAGGCGGCGGAGGTCGGGCGGCGCCTGAAGGAACTCGAGGAGCCGCACCGCCTCGCCCAGGAGTGGCACACCGCGGCGACCGACCTCGAGGAGGCGCGCGCCGACGGCGACCTGCGCGAGCTCGTGCCCGAGCTCGAGCAGCGCGTCCACCACCTCGAGGAGGAGCTGAAGCTCGCGCTCGTCGAGACCGACCCGGCCGACCGCAAGGACGTGATCGTCGAGATCCGTCAGGGCGTCGGCGGCGACGAGGCCGCCTTGTGGGCCGGCGACCTCTACCGGATGCTGACGCGCTACGCTGAGCGCCGCGGGTTCAAGACCGAGCAGCTCTCGTCCAGTCCGAACGACGGCGGCGGCTTCAAGGAGCTCGTCTTCGCGGTCAAGGGCGACGGCGCCTACTCGGTCTTCAAGTACGAGGCGGGGACCCATCGCGTGCAACGCGTCCCCGAGACGGAGTCGCAGGGGCGCATCCACACCTCGACCGCGACCATCGCGGTGATGCCCGAGGCCGAGGAGGTCGAGGTCGAGATCGACCCGAACGACCTGAAGATCGACGTCTACCGCTCGACGGGCCCGGGTGGCCAGAGCGTGAACACGACCGACTCGGCCGTGCGGATCACGCATCTGCCGACCGGCCTCGTCGTCGCGATGCAGGACGAGAAGTCGCAGCTCCAGAACAAGCAGAAGGCGATGCGCGTCCTGCGGGCGCGGCTCTACGAGCGGGAGCGGGAGCGCCAGGAGCGCGAGCTCGCGGCCGCGCGGCGCTCGCAGATCGGCGGCGGCGAGCGCGCGGAGAAGATCCGCACCTACAACTTCCCCGAGAACCGGCTGACCGACCACCGGATCAAGCTGACCGTCCACCAGCTCGACCGGGTGCTCGAGGGCCAGCTGGACGAGTTCACCGAGGCGCTGACCGCCGAGGATCGACGGCAAGCCCTCGAGGCGTGACCGAGGTCGGCGACCTCGTCGCCGAAGCGAGTGAGCGGCTCGCGCGCGCCGGGGTCGAGACCCCACAGGTCGACGCCGAGCTCCTGCTCGGCAGGGTGCTCGGCCGGACGCGCAGCGAGCTGCAGCTCGAACGCCGTCGCGAGCTCTCCGAGGACGAGGAGGCCGGCGCCCGCGCGCTCGTCGAACGGCGCGCGGCGCGCGAGCCGCTCGCCTACATCTTCGGCGAGTGGGGGTTCAGGCGCCTGACGCTGAAGGTCGACCGGCGTGTCCTCGTTCCCAGGCCGGAGACCGAG
The DNA here is from genome assembly GCA_046735055.1 of Actinomycetota bacterium. Taxonomy (GTDB): domain Bacteria; phylum Actinomycetota; class Thermoleophilia; order Gaiellales; family Gaiellaceae; genus DATBLE01. The sequence continues at coordinate 7,820 of JBKPSO010000095.1, read as the reverse complement.
GTGGTCGTCGAGCGCTGCCTCGAGCTCCTGCGCGGCCTCGACGCGCCCGCGGTGCTCGACGTCGGCACCGGCTCGGGCGCGATCGCGCTCGCGATCGAGGACGAGCACCCCGCCGCGCGCGTGACGGCGATCGACGTCTCCGAGGAGGCGCTCGAGCTCGCGCGCGAGAACGCCGCCGCCACGGGGCTCGACGTCCGCTTCGCGTGGGCCGACCTGCGCGAGGGCCTGACCGGCCGCTACGACCTCGTAGTCTCGAACCCGCCCTACGTCTCCCTGTCGGAGATCGAGACGCTCGAGCCCGAGGTTCGCGACTGGGAGCCTCGCATCGCCACGGCCGGGGAGGAGCACACCGAGTTGGTCGCCCGGGCGGCGCGGGACGTTCTCGACCCGGGCGGCTGGCTCGTGCTCGAGATCGCGGCGGGCGCCCGCGAAGCCACGACCGAGCTCTTGCGGGACCTCGGGTACGAAGATGTGGGGGCCGGCCCTGACCTGGCCGGCAGAGACCGAGTGGTGGAGGGGCAATGGCTGCCGTCGAACGGGCGGTAGCGGCGCTCCGGGCCGGGCAGCCGGTGCTCCTCCCGACTGACACCGTCTACGGCCTCTGCGTGACGCCCGACCGGGAGGAGGCGGTCGCCCAGGCCTACCGGCTGAAGGGCCGGCCCGATTCGACCCCGACGGCGCTCCTCTGCGCCGACCTGCACGCCCTCTTCGAACGCGTGCCCGAGCTCCAGGGCCGCCCGGCCGCCAACGCGCGGGCGCTCCTCCCCGGCCCGTACACGCTCGTCCTCCCGAACCCGGAGCGGCGCTTCCGCTGGCTGAGCGGCGGCGTTCGCGACACGATCGGCGTCCGGGTGCCTGTGCTCGAGGGCGCGTGCCGAGAGGTGATCCGGCGGGTCGGTGCGGTCGCGGCGACGAGCGCCAACCGGCACGGCGGCAGGGACCCGAGGCGGCTCGAGGACGTGCCGCGCGAGATCCGCGACGGGTGCGCGGCCGAGATCGACGGCGGCGAGCTGCCGGGGACGCCCTCGACCGTCATCGACCTCACCGGGCCCGAGCCGCGGATCCTCCGCGAGGGCGCCGTACCCGCCACCGAGGCACTCGCCCGACTCGGTACGGTCGCGCCGTGACGCTCGCCGTCCGCCGTGCGACCGAGGCCGACCTGGAGCTGATGCGACGGCTCTGGAACGACTTCAGTGCCGAGGCGCACTACACGCCGTACCCGTCGGGGCCCTTCGAGCCTGCGCTCGTCCGCGACCACGTCGCGCTTCTCGCCGAGGAGGAGGGCCGGATCGTCGGGACGCTCTACGCGAACATCTCGACCCCTCACTTCGGCTACGTCTTCGGCGTCTACACGGTCCCGGACGCCCGCGGCCGGGGAGTGGGGCGGGCGCTGATGCACGCGATCGCGGAGCTCCTGCTGAAGGAGGGACGGGAGTACGTCGTCCTCAGCGTCGACACCCCGAACGCGGGTGCCCGCGCGTTCTACGAGCGGCTCGGCTTCGAGGATGCCTCGCGGATGCTCCGCGCGCGGGTCGACCGCCTGCTCGGAGACTAGGATGCTGGCGATGGCGGTTGCGGAGCAGACCCTGCAGCAGCTGCGGAGCGCACGCCTCGCCGAGGTCGACCCCGAGATCGCCGAGCTGATCGGCCGCGAGCTCGAGCGCCAGCGCGGCCAGATCGAGCTGATCGCGTCCGAGAACTTCACCTGGCCGAGCATCCTCGAGGCAGTCTCGAGCGTGGCGACGAACAAGTACGCCGAGGGCTACCCGGGCCGGCGCTACTACGGCGGCTGCGAGGTCGTCGACGAGATCGAGCAGCTCGCGATCGACCGTGCGAAGGAGCTCTTCGGCGCCGAGCACGCGAACGTGCAGCCGCACGCGGGGGCGCAGACGAACATGGCCGTCTACTCCGCGGTGCTGGAGCCCGGCGAAACGATCCTCTCGCTGCGGCTCGACCACGGTGGCCACCTCACCCACGGGCTGAAGGTCAACTTCTCCGGTCGCCTGTACACGATCGCTCACTACGGCGTCAGCCGGGAGACGAACCTCGTCGACTACGACGAGATCCTCGAGCTCGCGAGGGAGCACCGGCCGCGGCTGATCGTTTGCGGCGGCTCTGCTTATCCGAGAACGATCGAGGCGGACCGTTTTCGCGAGGTCGCCGACGAGGTCGGCGCGCTCCTCCTCTGCGACATGGCCCACTTCGCCGGGCTCGTTGCCGCCGGCCTGCACCCGAATCCGGTGCCGTACTGCGACTTCGTCACCTCGACGACCCACAAGACGCTCTCGGGGCCCCGCTCGGGGTTCGTCCTCTGCCGCGAGGAGCATGCGCAAGCGCTCGACCGCGCCGTTTTCCCGGGCACGCAGGGCGGCCCGATGGAGCACGTGATCGCCGCGAAGGCGACCTGCTTCCGGATCGCCGCGACGCCGGCCTTCCGTGAGTACCAGACACAGATCCGCGCGAACGCCGACGTACTCGCCGCCGAGCTCCAGGCGGGCGGCCTGGACGTCCTCACGGGCGGGACCGACACCCATCTCCTCCAGGTCGACCTGCGCTCGACCGAGTGGACCGGGAAGGACGCCGAGGAGCGCCTCGCCGAGGTGCGGATCACGGCGAACCGGAACACGGTCCCGTTCGACGAACGCCCGCCGACGGTCGCCTCCGGGGTCCGGATGGGGACGCCGGCGTGCACGATGCGCGGCTTCGACGAGGAGGACTTCCGCGAGGTCGGGCGCATCGTCGTCGAGTCGCTCGCGGCCGATCCGGATCTCGTCGGCCTCGCCGCCCGGGCGCAGACGCTCTGTGAGCGCCGCCCGCTCTACCCCGGCTTCCGCGGGTACGCGACGTACCAGGATTGAGCGGACCGCGCCTCACTGTCGTCACGCACCCGCTCGTCCAGCACAAGCTCTCCTACCTCCGCGACAAGGACACGCCCACCGTCCACTTCCGCAAGCTCGCGAACGAGCTCACGCTGCTCCTGACCTACGAAGCGACGAAGGACTTCCCGACCGAGCCGGTCGAGATCGAGACTCCGCTCGAGACGACGACCGCGCAGCGGATCGCGGGCAAGAAGGTGGCGGTCTGCCCGGTGCTGCGCGCCGGCGTCGGGATGCTGGAGGGCACGCTCTCGCTGATCTCGAGCGCCCGCGTCGGCTTCATCGGCATGTACCGCGACGAGGAGACGCTCGAGGCGATCCAGTACTACGTCAAGCTGCCGGACGACCTCGGCGAGCGGGACGCGATCGTGCTCGACCCGATGCTCGCGACCGGCAACTCCAGCGTCGCGGCGATCTCCATGGTCAAGGAGGCGGGTGCGAGGACGGTGACCCTCGTTTGCCTCGTCGCCGCTCCGGAGGGGATCGAGAAGGTGCACTCGACGTACCCTGACGTCCACATCGTCTGCGCCGCGGTCGACCGCAGCCTGAACGAGCGCGGCTTCATCGTCCCGGGCCTCGGCGACGCGGGGGATCGTCTCTATGGCACGAAGTAGGACGCCGAGGCCGGGTTGCTGGCGTAGGCTCGACGGAGCCGGCGCAAGAGCGCAGGTGCCGGCTTTGCCGGTGCCGGAGCGGGAGACAGCCCTCGGCGACGCCGGCGACCGTCTCTACGGGACGAAGTGACCTGAGGTGGTCGCGCACGAGCTCCGCAACCACCTCGAGGTGATCTACGGAGCGGCGCTCGCGGCCGCGATCGTGGTCGCGCTGACGCCCGCGGTCGCCGGGATGGCGCGCCGCTTCGGGGCAGTCGACCTACCGGACGAGCGCCGGGTCCACCGGATCCCGATCCCTCGGCTCGGCGGCATCGCGCTCTTCTTCGGGATCATCGTCCCCTCGCTCGCCTTCCTCGACCTGAACCGCTCGGTGCGCGGCGTCCTCGTCGGCTGCGCGGTCGCGACCGCGGTCGGCGCGATCGACGACTTCCGCGGTCTCCGCTGGTGGGAGAAGCTCGGCGGGCAGGTGCTGGCCGCCTCGATCCCGCCGATCTTCGGCGTCTGGGTCGACCACTTCACGTCCCCGTTCCTCGGCGTCTACGACCTGCCGGCGTGGGTCGGCGCGCCGTTGACCGTCCTCTGGATCGTCGCCGTGATGAACATGGTCAACTTCCTCGACGGTCTCGACGGTCTCGCCGCGGGCGTGTGCGGCATCGCCGGCGCGACGTTCTCCGTGATCGCGCTCTCGCTCGGGAAGCCGAACGCGGCGGTGTTCTCCGCGATCGTCTTCGGCGCCACGCTCGGGTTCCTGCGCCACAACTTCTTCCCCGCGCGCGTCTTCATGGGCGACTCGGGCGCGATGCTGCTCGGCTTCTCGCTCGCGTCCGTCTCGGTCGAGGGGCTGCTGAAGACGGCCGCCACCGTTGCCCTCTTCTTCCCGCTGCTCGTCCTCGCCGTGCCGATCCTCGACACCGGCTTCGTCGTCGCGCGCCGGCTCAAGTACCGCCAGCCGATCACCGCCCCGGACAAGACCCACCTCCACCACCGGTTCGTCAACATCGGCTTCTCGCAGCCCCGGGCGGTCGTGTACATCTACTTCTGGGTCGGAACGCTCGCTGCGGCCGCGCTCGGCACGCGCTTCATCCCCTTCCGCGAGGGCGGCCGGTGGCACACCGGCTCGACGATCGCTGCGGCCGCGCTCGGCGCGCTTGCGATCGCCGCCTCGGTGTACATGGTCTACCTGCTCGAGATCGTCAAGCTGGCGAATCCCCGCGTCCGCCGCCGCCGCCGCGAGACGGAGGAGCAGACCCGCCGCACGGCCTGACGGAGTGGCACAAGCGGGGGCTCAATCTCGCTCCGCAAGCGAGGTTCCCGTGTCACAAACTCGCTTGATATGCTCGCCGCGCAGATGGAGCCTGCGCGCCAGACGTTCGATCCCGCCGGCGCGGGCGCATTGCTGATCACTGGGACCGCGGCAGGCACCGGCGCGGGGGCGCTGATCGGCTGGGCGGCCGGGTCGGTCGGCTACGGCCTGCTCGCCGGCGCCTTCGTCGGCGTCCCGATCGGGATCGTCGCCGTCTACCTCAGGTACCGGGGGGCGTTCTGATGCCGTCCGCGCTGCTGACGCCCCGAGCCGAGCCCGGGCATCTGCTCCCGGCGCTCGCCGGCGGGGCGCTGCTGCTGCTCGCGCTCCCGGTCTTCCTCGTCGCCGGCTGGTCGATCAAGGGCTGGGCGCTCGCGGCCGTCCTGTACGCCGGCGTGCACGTGCTCGACTTCGTGATTGCCCGGTCCCGTGTCGGGAACGGGGCACGGGTGTTCGGCGTCTTCTTCAAGTCGATCGTCCTGCTCGTGGTGCTCGTCGCCGCGGCGGCGTCGGACGAGGGCCTCGCGGCTGCGGCCGTCGTGACCTACGCGCTCGCCTACACCTGCGAGCTCGGCCTCTCGCTCGCCGCCTACTACGGAAAGGCGCCGCAACGGTGATGCGTCGAGCGCTCCTCCTGGCGACCGCCGCGATGCTCTACGCCGTGATGTTTTTCCCCGGGGCCGCGTTCGCGCGCGGCGAATTCGACCCGACGACGGAGTTCGAGCAGCACGAGTGGGTCTCGATCCACCTCGGCAGCCTCGATCTGTCGATCACGAGGGCGGTCGTCTACCTCATGCTCGGCACGGTGCTGACGATCCTGCTCGGCCTGGGTCTGATGCGCTGGCGGGTCACCTCCGGCAAGGATGTGGGCCGGCGCCAGTCGGTCGGCGAGCAGATCTACGAGATCGCCCAGGTGCAGATCGCCGAGCAGGGTCTGCCGACGAAGGCGATCGGGCGCTGGTTCCCCTACGTCGCGACGATCATGCTCTTCATCTGGGTCGTGAACATGCTCGGGTTCATTCCGCTGCCGATCACGGGCGAGACCTGGCACGGGATCCCGGTCTGGGGGATCTACGCCGCGACCTCCTCGCTCTCGGTCACGCTCGCGCTCGCGCTGCTCACCTTCGTCTTCACGCACTACGAGGGGATCCGCTGGAACGGGCCCGTCAAATACTTCAAGAGCTGGATCCCTGAGGCGCCGACCGGGCTGCTGTTCCTGATCGTGCCGCTCGAGATTCTCGGCCAGTTCATGCGGCTGATCTCGCTCAGCGTCCGTCTCTTCGCGAACATGCTCGCCGGCCACATCCTGATCCTGACGTTCATCGGCCTGATGTTCATCCTGGAGTCGGTCGCCCTGGCCGTGTTCGTGGTGCCGATCGCGGCCGTCTTCTACCTCTTCGAGCTCGTGATCGTGGTCTCGATCCAGGCGTTCATCTTCGCCGCCCTGTCAGCCATCTACATCGGCTCGGCGATCGAGCCGGAACACTAGGAGGAGCCATGCTCGCTGCACTTCTCGCCGCCACGACCGGCGACGTCACGAAGGCCGGCCAGGCCATCGGCCTCGCTCTCGGCGTCGGCCTCGGCGCGCTCGGCGCCGGCGTCGGCATCGGCAACATCTTCGGCTCGATGATCCAGTCCGTCGCCCGCCAGCCCGAGCTCCGCGGCGAGCTCCAGGGGATCCAGTGGCTCGGCTTCGCGCTGACCGAGGCCGTGGTGTTCTACGGCCTCCTCGGCTCGATCCTCGCCTTCGTCCTGGTGTAAGAGATGCTGCCTAGCTCAATGCTGGTCGTCGCCACCAACGCGCTGATCAAGGTCACGCCGGGGCTGATGATCTGGACGATCGTCTGCTTCCTGATCGCGCTGTTCGTGCTCAGGCGGTACGCGTTCGGCCCGATCCAGGCGGCGATCGACGCCCGCCGGGAACGGATCCGCCAGTCGCTCGAGGAGGCCGACCGGGCGCGCGAGGAGGCGAGGGCCCTGATCGAGGAGCACCGCAAGCTGATCGCCAGGGCCAAGGCCGACGCCGAGGAGATTCTCGCCGAGGCGCGGAAGCAGTCCGAGGCCCAGCGCGAGCGCATCCGGGAGGAGACCGAGGCGGACCGGCAGCGGCGCCTGGAGGAAACGAAGAAGCAGATCGAGGCCGAGACCCAGCGCGCGCTGGAGCAGATCCGCGCGGAGGTCGCCGAGCTGACGATCATCGCCACCTCGAAGGTGACCGGCAAGGTGCTCGACCGCGACGACCACCGCAGGCTGATCGAGGACGCGATCGGCGAGCTCGATTTCAGCGTCCTCGAGAAGGAGCGGGTCTAGGCGTGTCGGTCGTCTACCGCACGTACGCGCGCTCGCTCTTCGAGGCCGCGAGGGAGGCCGGCCGGCTCGCCGAGGTGCGCCGGCAGCTCGTCGACTTCGTCGAGACGACCCACGCCGTGCCGGAGCTGCAGGCGATCCTGCGCAACCCGCAGCTCGATCGCCGCGCGAAGATGGCCGCCGTCGACGCCGTCGCCGGCGACTCGGACCCCCTCGTGCTCAACCTGCTGCGGCTCCTGATCGAGAAGGGGCGCGCCGGCGAGATCGATGAGGTCGGGGAGGAGTTCGAGCGGCTCGCCGCGCGCGAGGAGGGGGAGCTCTCCGTCGAGCTGACGACCGCGTTCGAGCTTTCCGAGGGCGACGCGCGCTCGATCGTCGGCCAGATCGAGCAGGCCTCCGGCAGGACCGTCGAGGCGACGCGGTCGGTCGACCCCGACCTGATCGGCGGCATCGTTCTCCAGGCCGGCTCGCTGCGCGTCGACGGGAGCGTGCGCGGCCGCCTGGAACGCCTCCAGAGAGAATTGGTAACGAAAGCCTGCGCGATGGGTGGTTGGTGGGGGCCCGGGGGGGAACCAGGGTTTCCCCCACGTTATGAAGTTACGTCCGGAAGAGATCACCGCCATCCTCAAGGAGCGGATCAAGGAGTTCGAGGTCGAGACCGACCTCGCCGAGGTCGGCACCGTGCTCCAGGTCGGCGACGGCATCGCCCGTGTCTACGGC
>JBKPSO010000094.1:0-12464 GCA_046735055.1 Actinomycetota bacterium | reverse complement strand
GCCCGGGACCGGCCTGATCGTCGAGGACCTCGGCGAGACGGGCGGTACGTTCGTGAACGACGCCGAGCTGAGGGTCCCGACCCGCATGAGCCACGGCGACGAGCTCCAGGTCGGCAGACTTCACCTCTCCTGACGGAGTCCCGGCGCGACGGGTCAGGCTGAAGCCTGACCCTCCTAGCGCAGGAAGAAATAGAGCATGTCCCCGGCGGGCGGTGCGTCGTGATCGGCGCCGGCATCGCGTCGGTGAACGAGTGGGCGAACGCGCTCGACGCCGGGGCCAAGGTGATCTCCCTCCTTCGCAACCCTGCCCCCGACGAGCAGGACCTGAACACCCCGCGGTGCTTCTTCGAGGCGCTGGGGATCGACGCGTTCCAGGAGCTGTCGTTCGACAAGCGGGTCGCGTTCCTCGGGCAGATCCTCAAAAGGCACCTCGCCGAGCCGCCGCGGCTGGATCGACATCGTCGCGAACGGGATCAAGGAGGACCGCTTCGACCAGCTGATCGGTGAGATCGACTCGATCGAGGAAGGCCCGCCGGGCTCGCGCTTGTGATCCGCTGGCAGCCGCCGTGGCCGACCGGTGCGCTCGCGCTGGCCGAGTTCGTCCTCCTCTTCGTGCTCGTCAAGACGCTCCAGCCGGGCCATCCCGGCTACGGCGAGCCCGACGCGTTGCCGGGCGTTGCCGACTGGCACCCGGTCGCGCTCTTCTGGATCAGCTGGTGCCTCGCGATCGCGACGAAGATCGTCGTGCTCCCGCTCGTCTCGCTCTCCTGGATCGAGGACGGCGGCGAGTTCCTGCACACCGAGTGGACGATCCAGCCCCGGCAGGAGCCGGTGCCGGTCGTGGCGGCGCCGCCGCCCGACCCGCACGCCTCACCGGTCGACGACAAGCTCCGCCTACTCGACGAGTACCGGACCGGCGGCACGGGCACGATCGACCCGGGCGTCACAGGCTCGCTCGACGCCGAGGGCCAGATCACGGTCGACCGCGTCCGCCGGCTGCCGGGACGATGCTCGTCGTCGCCAACAAGTCGCATGACCCGCGGCGCGAGCTGACCGCGAGCCGGCCGGCGTACGTTGCGCTGCGGATCGGCGCCGACGGTCGGCTCTCGCCGGCCGGAGAGCCGTTCAAGGTGCCGTTCGGCTCGTCGCCGACGCAGGCGTTGACGATCGCGAACAGGGTGGTCGTCTCGACCGAGGAGACGGGCCCGTTCCGCGCGTTCGTGCTCGGCGGCTACGGGAGCCTGAAGCAGGCGCCGAGCTCACCGCTCGAGCCCAGCACGACGATCTTCGAGCCGCGCTACGACGGTGCCCGCTAGGAAGCCTCGGCGAGGACCTCACGCGCCCGCTCGGCGTCTCTCGCGCGCACGAGCACCTCACGCGCCCCCTGGCCGACCCCGCCGAGCACGCCGGCGCTCATCGTCGTCGCCCGGTGCATGCACTCGATCCCGGCCTCGCGCAGCAGCCCACAGACGGCGTCCGCCTCGAACTCGGTACCGACCGTGTCGACCGCGACGAGGTCGTCCGCCACTAGGCGAGCCCACTCCGCACCGCGTAGACCGCGGCCTGGATCCGGTTCTGGATCTGGAGCTTCATCAGGATGTTCGAGATGTGGTTCTTGACCGTCTTCGGGCTGATCACGAGCTCGGCGGCGATCTGCGCGTTGTCCTTCCCGTTCGCGATCAGCTTCAGGACCTCGAGCTCGCGCGCGGAGAGCTCCGCCTGGATCGTGGCCGCCATCTCGGTGTCCTCGGTCGTCGCGCGCACCCGCTGGAGCACCTTCGAGGCGATCGTCGGCGAGATCAGCGACTGGTTGAGCGACGCGGCATGGATCCCGGCGATCACCTCGCTGATCGAGGAGTCCTTGAGCAGGTAACCGCAGGCGCCGGCGACGATCGCGTCGAGGACGTCGCGGTCTTCATCGGAGATCGTCAGCACGATCACCCGGGTCAGCGGCGAGAGCGCTGTGATGTGCCGGGTCGCCTCGACGCCGGTCATCGAGGGCATGTTCAGGTCCATGACGACGACGTCGGGGGCGAGCTCGCGGACGAGCCGGACGGCCTCCGAGCCGTTCGTCGCCTCGCCGGCCACCAGGACGCCGCCCTCCTCTTCGAGCAGGTTGCGAAGGCCCGTGCGGAAGAGGTCGTGGTCGTCGACGAGCAGGACTCTCGGCTCGTCACGGGTGGTCTCGGTGAGGTTGCTCATCGGTGCACCGCAGCGCGCACGGCGCAGATATTAATTGCAACCTACGAGAGCGTAATCGTCACGGTGCGCGTGAACGACGCCGCGTCCTGGCACGAGGCCATCCAGACGTCGATGCGCGCGCCCGTGACCCCGCTGCCCGTGTCCGCGGCCACTCCCTCGCCGTATCCGGGGATCGTCATCCGCGTGCCGAGGGGGATCACGGACGGGTCGACCGCGACGATCCCGGGGCCGACCGGCAGGCCGGTGGCCGTCGCGCCCTCGAGGCAGTACCCGGTGGCGTTCACGGTCATCGAGCCGCCCGGTCCCGGTGGACCGGGCATCGCGGCCGCCGCCGTGCTGGCGCTCTGGGAGACTGACTCGACCGGCGCCGGCGGCGGCTCTCCGGGAGCTGCTGTCGACGGAGTCTCGAACGTCGTCGTCTCTTCGGGAGCGGCGGCTGCACTCGCAGCGGCTGAAGACGACGAGGATGGCGGCGCCTGCTGGGCGTGTTGTTGCTGCGCCTGCGCGGTCACCTGCTGCGCCCGCTCCTGCGCCTGCCGCGCCTGTGCCTCGAGGTTCGCGATCTGGGCGTTGTTCAGGGCCTGCTCCTGTCGCAGGTGCGTGAGGTAGGCGGAGCGCTGGGACTGGGCGTGCTCGAGGTCCGCGGCGCCGGTGGCGACTCGCACGCGGGCGGCGTTCGTGCGGGCGACCTGGGCGGCGAGCTGCCGCCGCTCCTCCTGGACGCGCCGGCGGGCGGTGCGCGCCTGGTCGAGCACCGACTCGGTCGCGTGGGCCATCCGCTTGATGTTGTCGATCCCCTCGATCGCCTCCTCCAGCGACGACGCGCCGAGAATGACGGCCATTGGATCGGGGCTGTCCTGCTCGTAGAGGAGCCGCAGTTGCCCGCCGAGCTGCAGCTGCGCGTTCCCCACGGTTTCCAGCGCGGCACGGTATTCGCGCCGCGCGGAGGCCTGGCGGCGTGCGAGCGCCACCGCGCGCGAGTCGAGCCGCGCGAGGTCGGCGCGGGCCTGCTCGAGCCGGCTGCCGAGCGCGTACAGCTCGACGACGACGGCCTGCGACCGTCGTGCCAGCTCGGCTCCTCTCGCTCTCAGCCCGGTGACACCCGGTGACTGCGCTGGACCGGTCGCCGGCAGCCCCGCGATGAGCAGGATTCCCGCCAGCGCAACGAGAACAGCGCGGATCGGACGATGACTTCGCCGCCGCAAGGCGGCCCGACCGTACCACAACGTCCCGCCGCGAACCGCCGAGAGGCGGGCAATCTTTCGGCGGATTTTGCGCACGTATGGGCGCTCTTGATGCTTGCCGGTGTCCGAAACCCCTGGTAGGGTGCGGGCTCCGTGACGTGCCGGCCCCTCCCGGTACGCCTGTCGAGAGTGGTGTGGGGTGTCGCTTCATGCGCCCGCAGACGGCAGGCGACCCTCGTTTCCCTCGTCGCCGTCGGGCTCGCGACCGTTGTCGTCGTCGCCGGTCCGGCCGCCGGGGAGCCGCCGCAGATCGCGGCGAAGCGCGCCGAGGCGCAGCGCGTGCTCGCCGAGATCCAGTCGCTCGACTCCCAGTTGGAGCAGGCTGTGGAGGCCTACAACGGGGCGACCGACCAACTGACCCGCATCGAGGCGCAGCGCGCGCTGAACACCCGTCATCTCTCGATCGCGAAGCACAACCTGGTGATCGGCCAGCGCCGGCTCGGAAACCGCCTGCGGGCGATGTACACCCAGCCGGAGGAGGACTCGACGCTCGCGATCCTCCTCGGGGCGCACAGCCTCAGCGAGTTCGTGGACAGCGTGGAGACGGTCAACAGCGTTGCCTCCCAGGACACGCAGGTGATCGACGAGATCAAGAAGTTCAAGCGCGACGTCACCCTGCGGGCGGCGTTCCTGAAGAAAGCTCAGGCCCGGCAAGAGCAGATCGTCGCCGAGCGCGCCGCCGCCAAGCGCGAGATCGAGTCCGGCCTCGCCGAGCGCCAGCGCCTCGTCGAGTCGATCAAGGGCGAGATCGTCCGGCTGCAGGCGGAGGAGGAGGCGCGTCAGGCACGGCTCGCCGCCGAGGCGCAGCAGCGCCTCCAGGCAGAGCTCGTTGCCCAGAAGCAAGCGGCGGCCGAAGCGCAGCAGACGAGCGTCGTCGGCGCTTCGGCAGTCACCCCCGAGGGAGTCTCAGTCGCCCCGCCCGCGCGCTTCGGGGGCGCCGTCGGGGTGGCGATGCAGTACCTGGGGACGCCGTACGTCTGGGGCGGCTCCTCGCCCGGCGGGTTCGACTGCTCCGGGTTCGTGATGTACGTCTACTCGCAGATCGGCGTCTACCTGCCGCACCACGCGGCCGACCAGTACAACTACGGCACGCCGGTCTCTCGCGACGAGCTCGAGCCCGGCGACCTCGTCTTCTTCGACGGGCTCGGCCACGTGGGCATCTACATCGGCGGCGGACAGTTCGTCCACTCGCCGCACACCGGCGACGTGGTCAAGATCTCCAGCCTCGACGACTCCTGGTATGCCGCGACGTACGTCGGGGCGCGCCGCCTCTAGGGCTCGTAGAGGCGTTCGATCTCGTCCGCGAAGTGCTCCTGCACGACGCGGCGGCGAAGCTTCAGCGTCGGCGTCACCTCGCCTTTGTCCGCGGAGAACTCGCGCGGGAGGATCGCGAAGCGCCTGATCTGCTCGAAGCGCGAGTGCTGTCGGTTGACTTCGTCCACGATCGACTGGACGAGCTCCTCCTCGTTGCCGCCGCCCGCCTCCCGCCACTTGCCGAGCTCGGCCTCGTCGAGCGTCAGGAGTGCCGCGACGTAAGGACGACGCTCGCCGACGACGAGCGCCTGCGAGACGTACTTCGACGCCTTCAGCTCGTTCTCCAGGTTCTGCGGCGCGATGTTCTTTCCGCCGGCGGTGACCAGGATGTCCTTCTTGCGGTCGGTGATCGTCAGGAACCCGTCTTCGTCGAGTTGCGCGATGTCGCCCGTGCGGAGCCAGCCCTCGTCGTCGACGACCGCGCGCGTCGCCTCCTGATCGCGGTAGTAGCCGGCGAAGACGGTCTGGCTGCGGATCAGCAACTCGCCGTCGTCGAACCGCGCTTCGAAGCCCGGGATCAGGGGACCTACGGTGCCGAAGCGGTACCGGTCCGGCAGGTTGACCGAGCAGGCGGTCGTGCACTCGGTCAGGCCGTAGCCCTCCAGGATCAGGATGTCGAACGCGTGGAAGAACTTGATGATCTCGGGCGAGAGCGGCGCGCCGCCCGAGATCGAGACGCGGAGCCGCCCGCCGAAGCGCTCCTTGATCTTCGAGTACACGAGCCGGTCGGCGATCCGGTGGCGGATCGCGAGCCAGGCCGGCAACGGTCGTCCCTCCTGCCGGCGCCGGCTCGCCTCGCGGCCGACCCGTAGGGCCCATTCCCCGAGCACACGCCGCGCGCCGCCGGCCTCGTCCAACCGCGCGAGAACAGCCGTATGCGCCTTCTCGAAGACACGCGGCACGCTCGGGAAGATCGTCGGGCTGACGTCGACGAGCGCGTCGGCCACGCGCAGCGGGTCGCGGCAGAGCGCGAGCGTGTAGCCGGCGTACGGCGCCTCGAGGTGCATGAGCCGCCCGAAGCAGTGCGCGAGGGGGAGGTAGAGAAGCATCGTGTCGCTCGCCTCGACGATGCACGGCAGGTCGTCGAAGACGGCGACCATCTCGTAGAAGTTGCGATGCCGGATCATGCAGGCCTTCGGCGGCCCGGTCGTGCCCGAGGTGTAGATGTAGGTGAAGAGGTCGTCTTCGCCCACCCCGGCGACGGCCTCGTCGAGGGCGGTCGGGTTCTGCTCGGCGTACGCGTGGCCGCGGGCCTCGAGTGCGGGCAGGTCGGCGAAGGCGACGACATGCTCGAGGCGCGGCAGTTCGCCGCGGCACTCGTCGACCTTCGCCCGCTGCTCCTCGTCTTCGACGAGGATTCCGACCGACTCCGAGTGGTCGATCACGTAGGCGCAATCGCGGGGAGAGCTGTTCGCGTAGATCGGCGCTCCGACCGCGCCGACGAGTCCGAGCGCGAAGTCGAACAGGCACCACTCGAGACTCGTCGCGCCGAGGATCGCGAACGCATCTCCCTTGCGGATCCCGAGCGAGAGGAGCCCGTTCGCGATCTCGTCCACGCGGCGCGCGGCCTCGGCGGCCGAGACCGGAACCCAGGCTCCGTCGCGTTCCGCGAGGTAGGCCGCGCGGTCGGGCTTCGCGCTAGTCGCGTTTCGCCAGAGCGCGGCGATCGTGCGCGCGGTCCGGACTGGGGTCTCGGCGAGCTGCGCCATTCCCTCCGAGCTTACGGCAAAGGGATAGTGGTCCATGCCTAGAATTCAGATTGCCCCATGCGCACTACCTGGAACGGATCGATCAGCTTTAGCCTGGTCACGATTCCCGTCGGTCTGGCGCCGGCGACGAAGCCCGCGGCGCGCGCGTCGGACGTGGCGTTCCGCCAGCTGCACGCGGAGTGCAAGACGCCGATCAAGAACCGTCGCTGGTGCCCCGTGCACGAGCGCGAGGTCGAGAGCGACGAGATCGTCAGGGGCTGGGAGGTGGCGAAGGGCCAGTTCGTGATCGTCGAGGACGGTGACCTGGAGGCGATCGAGCGGCAGAACACCTCGCGCTCGATCGACATCGAGCGCTTCGTCCCGCTCGGCGAGGTCGACCCCGTGTACTTCGACCGGACGTACTTCCTCGTTCCCGCGAGCGCGCCGGCCCAGCGGCGCCCGTACGTGCTGCTCCTGAACGTGCTGAAGGACGAGCAGGTCGGGGCGATCGGCCGCTTCGTGCTCGCGGGCAAGGAGAAGCTCTGCCTGATCCGGCCGAAGGGCGACGCGCTCGTGCTCGAGACGCTGTTCGTCTCGGAGGACGTCTACTCGCAGGCCGAGATCGACGAGGCGGCCGAGGACACGACCGTCAAGAAGGCCGAGCTCGACCTCGCCCGCCAGCTGGTCGAGAGCCTCGTCGGCGACTTCGAGCCCAAGGAGCAGCTGACGAGCGAGTACCGGCAGGACCTGCGGAGGATGCTCGAGGCGAAGCTCGCCGGCCAGCCGATCGAGGAGCCCGAGCCGGTCGAGGAGGCGCCGGTGATCGACCTGATGGACGCGCTCAAGAAGAGCGTCGCCGAGGCGAAGCAGCGCAAGGAGCCCGAGAAGGGAGCGGCGAAGCCGCGCGCCAAGCGCGCGGCCGCAGCAAAGAAATAGATCGTCTCAGCCGAGTGGGACAGGCTAAGCCTGTCCCTGAGCTAATGCTTGGCGGGTGTCGCGGCGATCGCCTGCAGCTGGGCCTGGAAGAGGAACTTGTCGATCTTCCCCTGATAGATCGGGACGCCTTCCTGGATACAGACCCGGATCACCTCCGCGCGGTCGATCCCGAGCTCCTTCGACAGCTCTTCAGGCGTGAGGTGATTCGGCATGATGCTCCTTCCTCGGGGATGAAAAAACCCGTCTACGCAGAGCTGCTGGTGATTCTGCGCCGACGGGCTCGGTGACAGCCTTCCGGGTTGTGTCGCGGGAGATCAGAGGTCCCGCTCCTCCGAGCGATGCATGACGATTAGAGAATACCCCCTCGCGACGACGTGCTCAAACAGCACGTGGCCGGTCAGAGCGGCTTCGTCATCGCGACACAGGCCAGCACGCACCCGTCCGGCATCACGGCGTCGTCCCGGCCGACCTCGCGGAAGCCGAAGTGGACGTACAGCGGCTCGCCGGGCAGCGTCGCGAGCAGGTCGAGCGTCGTGAAGCCTTCGGCGCGCGCGGCCTCCTCACAGGCCTCGAGGATGAGCGTCCCGAGCCCACGCCGCGTCCAGTCCGGCCGAACGAACATCGCGCGGACGTGGGCCGGCTCGGTGCGAGGGTCGAGGAGCCGATCGTCGCCCGCCGCGTCGCCCGAGCCCGTGTAGAGCTTGCCCCGCTTGCTCCAGCCCCCGCAGGCGACGACCTCACCGGCGGCCTCGACCGCGAAGTAGGTGCCGTCCTCGATCAACTGGCGGTCGACGACGGCGATGTACTCGACCGCCGAAGCCGTCTGCGCATCGTCGTAGAAGTGGGGGAACAGCTCGCGTGTCGAGGCCTTCATCAGCGCCTCGAGCAGCTCGCCCTCGTCGAGGCGCGCCGGCCTGAGCGTGGCGGCGTCCACGAGTCGATCGTAAGTCCGTCAAACCGGATTGGGGAGCTCGACGAGCTTCCGGGATACTCGCTTCCGGCGGCGTGCTCCAACCCAGGTCTTGACCGCGCCGACTAGACGGGGTTCGGCAGCTCGACGAACTCCCACTCGAGGCCGAAGCGCTCGGCGAGCCGTGCGGTCAGGGCCTGGACGCCCAGCCGCTCGGTCGCGTAGTGGCCCGCGGCGACGAAAGTGATCCCGAGCTCCCGCGCGAGCTGGAGGCTGGGCTCGGCGGGCTCGCCGGTCAGGTAGAGGTCGTAGCCTGCGGCCGCCGCATCCGGTAGATAGCGCTGCCCGCCGCCCGAGACGATCGCGACCCGGGAGAGCTCGGCGGGCCCTTCCGCGAAGACGCGCGGTTCGGGCGCGATCCGCTCGCGCACCCGCGCGAGGAAGTCCTCGAGGGTGGTGGAGACCCGCCCGCCGACGCCCCACTCGAGGAACGGCCCGTCGACCTCGACGCCGAGCTCGCGTGCAAGCAGCGCGTTGTTCCCGACCTCGGGGTGCGCATCGAGTGCGAGGTGGTAGCCGGCGAGGTTGATGTCCGCGTCGAAGAGCGTCTGGAGGCGGCGACGCACCCGCCGGTCGATCACCCGCGACTCGTTGTCCCAGAGCAGCCCGTGGTGGACGATCACGAGCTGCGCGCCGGCAGCGGCAGCGCGCTGGAAAAGCTCGAGCGACGCGGAAACGGCACAGACGATGCGCGTCACTTCCTCGGCGCCTGCGACCTGCAGACCCTGTGGGCCGTAGTCCTCGAACGAGCCGAGGTCGAGCAGCTCGTCGGCGAAGGAGATGATCTCGTCGCGGCGGGCCATGCCGCGATTCTCGCGAAATCGCTACCCTGTTGCGACTTCCGGGGTGTGGCGCAGCCTGGTAGCGCGCTCCGTTCGGGTCGGAGAGGTCCCCAGTTCAAATCTGGGCACCCCGATCGGCATGGGGGAACCCTGTCGGTTCCCCCATGAGCCTCCCGGCTTCTTAGCTCCCGTTCAGGTGGCTCTCGTACGCTCAGTCCATGAATGAACAACAGTTTCCGATGCCGTTTCCCCGTGGCGGCGGCGGGATGCTCGTCGAGCGGGCGGGCGATGCAGGCGGGTGGCCCGACGGGCTCTCGTGGGTGATGTTCGCGCTCCTGCTCTTGCTGTTCCTGATCGCGACCGTCTCCCTGGCGCTCGCCCTCTATGACCGCTCGCACCGCACGGCGCCGACCGCGAGCGGCGCACTCGGCGAGCTCGACCTCCGCTACGCACGCGGAGAGCTCGACCGGGACGAGTACCTGCAGCGACGCGCGGACCTCGGCGGAAGCGCGGCTCCCGCTCCCGAGGCGACGACCGTCGTCTCGCCGCCGCCGCCCGAACCGCAGCCGACGTAGGCGACGACCCGTAGCCGCACGCCGGAGCAACACTTACGGCGTGCAGCTGCGGGCCGTCCTCTTCGATGTCGATTTCACGCTCGCGAAGCCCGGACCCGACCTCGGTCCCGAGGGCTACGTCAGGCTCGGGCGGAAGTACGGGCTGACGCTCGACCCGGAGCGCTACGTCGACGCCCGCCACGTCGCCGTCCAGAACGTGGAGCGGCATCCCGAGCTGCGCCACGACGAGGAGATGTGGTTCACCTTCACCGAGCTGATCGTCCGGGGGATGGGGGGCGACGCGCCTGCGGCGCGCGAGCTCGCCGTCGAGATGACGAAGCTGTGGGAGCGCTCCGAGAACTTCGACCTCTACGACGACGTGCTGCCTGTGATGGAGCAGCTCCGCGAGCGGCGCGTGAAGCTCGGCCTCGTCTCGAACGGCGGACGCGAGATCGACGATTTCGTCGCCCATCACACGCTCGAGGTCGACTGCGCGATCGCCTCGCGCGCTCACGGGTGGATCAAGCCGCACGAGTCGATCTTCCGCGCAGCGCTCGACCTGCTCGGCGTCCAGGCGGCCGAGGCGGTGATGGTCGGAGACTCGGTGCAGGACGACGTCGAGGGGGCGGTCGCCGTCGGGATGCGCGCGTTCCTGATCGACCGCGAAGGCCGCTATCCGGAGGCGCCCGACCGGCTGCAGGACCTTTGGCACCTGCCGGCTGCGCTCGGGCTCGAGCCCTCGGCGTGATGGAGCTTGCCGGCAAGACGGCGCTCGTCACGGGCGGCGCCGCGGGCATCGGTCGAGCGATCGTGCTCCGGCTCGCGGCCGAACGGGCGGCGGTCGTGGTCGTCGACGTCGACGAAGACGGCGCCCGCGAGGCGAGCCAGGCGGTGGCTGCAGCCGGCGGCGACGCCCGCAGCTTCGCGGCCGACGTCACACGGGACGCCGACCTCGCAGCGGCGATCACGTTTGCCGAGGACACGTTCGGTGGGCTCGACCTCCTCGTCAACAACGCGGGCGGGTATCGGAGGCCGGTCTTCCCCGACGCGCCCGCCGAGCGCTGGACCCATCACCTCGACCTGAACCTGCGATCGGTGATGGTCGGGATCGCCACCGCGCTCGGGCCCCTCCGGAGACGCGGTGGCGGGGCGATCCTGAACGTCGCGTCCACCGCCGGGCTCGGCCTCGCGCCGCACCCCGGGCCCGAGTACGCCGCCGCGAAGGCTGCGGTCATGCGACTGACCGCATGCCTCGCACCGCTGGCGGAGGAGGGCATCCGCGTGAACTGCGTCTGCCCGTACACCGTCCGGACGGAGGCGGTGGCGCACGAGATCGCGGCGATCGAGGAGCGCGGCGATGACATGCCGGCGACCTATCGCGGGGTCATCCTCGAGCCCGAAGACGTCGCGGACGCCGCAGTCAGGCTCGTCGAGGACGAGTCGCTCGTCGGGAGGGTGCTCGTGCTCGTCGGTGGACGGGAGCCGGAGCTTCTTCCCGTCGAAAGCTAGAGGCCGAGCTCGGCGCGCCAGGACTCCGTATGCTCGCCGAGCGCGGCTGCCCGCTCGCCGCGCTCCTGACCGAACTCCTCGACCGCCTCCTCGATCGTCCAGACCGGGCCGGCGCAGACGTCCTCGCCGTCCAGCAGCTGGAGCCACTCGTCGAGCGGGCGCACGGCGATCGCCGCAGCGAGCTCCGCGGCGACGGCCTCCTGATCGGCGTCGAACTGCCGCTCCCCGAGCTCCGGCAGGCCGACGAGCTCGCAGAGCCGCCGGAAGAACTTGGGCTCCAGCGCCGCCACGGTGAGCCAGCGCCCGTCCGCCGTCGCGTACATGCGGTAGCAGGCAAGGTCCCCGGTCAGCAGCCGCTCGGGCAGGCCGTCCAGCCGGTGGGCGAGCAGGTGATGGGACCCGTGCGTCATCGAGACGACGAGCCGGGCGCCACGGCCCGTACGCTCCCGCTCGAGCAGCGCGGCGAGGATCTCGAGCGAGGCGGCGAGGCTGCCCGCGGCGAGGTCAGCGACCTGAATCGGCGGCAGTGCCGGCGCCGTGTCGGCGAGCGCGCCCGCCCAGCCCAGGTAGTTGAGGTCGTGTCCGGCCCGCCGCTCGTGGCGGTTGCCGACGCCGAACCCCGTGATCGAGCAGAGCACCGCGGTGCCGGGCACTGTCACGAAGCGCTCGAGCACTCCCGGCCGGAAGCCCTCCAGCACGACGTCCGCGCGCTCGCAGAGCGCCTGTGCGAGCGAGGGATCGACCTTCAGGTCGCAGACGACCGACTCCTTCCCTGCATTGATCGCGTCGTACCAGGCAGGCGTCGCCGCGCGCATCGGGTCGCCCTCCGGCGGCTCGACGCGGACGACCCGGGCTCCGAGTCGGTGCAGCTCACGGCTCGCGAACGGCCCCGGGAGGTACCAGGTGAAGTCGGCGACGAGATGGCCCGCCAGCGGTTGCACGCCGTACTATGGGCAGGCTTTGACTGACCGGTCAATCGCCCAGGAGGAGAAGCGGCGGACGATCCTCGCCGGCGCCGTCCGCGCCTTCGCGCGCCGCGGCTACCACGCAGCCCGGGTCGGCGACATCGCCGAGGAGGCCGGAGTCGCGCATGGCCTCATCTACCACTACTTCTCCTCGAAGGAGGAGGTGCTCGAGGCGGTCTTCCGCGACGCCTGGACGGACGTGCTGGTCGCCTTCGACGGGATCGAGGCCTCTGACGAGACCCCGCGCCAGCAGCTGGGCCACGTCGCTGCGATCCTGCTCCGCTCCTGGCGCCGCAATCC
>JBKPSO010000093.1:0-4307 GCA_046735055.1 Actinomycetota bacterium | reverse complement strand
GCTCTGGCACGCGTCCTCCACGTGGTCGAGGACGAGTGGTGGCTGGACGAGGTCGAGCGAGCCCTGCTCGAGCGCCTGGAGCCGGGCGAGCCCGTCCTCGCGCCGGCCTGAGCTGAACCTGTCCGCGCGGGCCGCTCAGCGTCGAAGGCGGCCTTCGCGCGCCACCACCTCAGGAGGTCGTCCGCCGCTGCCGAAGAAGATAGGAGCCTGGTGTCTCGGCGTCCCCGCTGTCTCGCCCCCTTCCTGGCGGCATATGCGCTGCTCGCGCTCGCGCTCGCTGTCAGTGTCACTGCGACCTGGAAGCTCGCCTCCGAGCGCCGCCCCGGCCCACTTGCTCCCGGCGCCGTCGATCTCGTCGAGCGGTTCCTCGCCTCAGTCCAGCAGGGCGACATGAAGACGGCCTGCCGGCTCTTCTCGGCTCTGCCGGCGTGCGACCCGGCCGCGTACGCGCCGCCGCTGCGCACCTACGAGGTCTTTCCCGCCGTGGCGGCGATCGGCGGTGTCGACGTGCCCGCGACGCTCGACGGCGAGTACGTGCTCTTCTCGATCGAATCGCGCGCGGGCGGCTACCGGATCGTCGACGTGATCGCCGACCCGTCCGCCTACTCCTCAGGCCTGCTGACGCCGCTGGCCGCGTAAGAAGCAACGAGCGGGCGCCCCTGCGGCCAGGGTGCCCGCTCGTACCGAGCGCACGAGGCTGCGCTAGGCCTGGACTTTCTTCAGCGTCTTCTCGGCCGCGAACAGCACGACCTTCGGGATCGGGACGAACAGCAGCCTCGGGCCGAGCTTCTGCCCTTGGGTCAGAGCGTAGAAGACGAACTTGCGCAGGTCGGGTGCCTTTTCCGTCTTGGTCGGCAGGAGCACGTACGAGAACGTGCAGATCGGATACGCGAGCGGATTCCCCTTCGGCGGGTCGACGATGTGCATCTCGTTCGACGCCGGCACCTTCTTGATCAACGAACCGGCCGCGGCGATCGCGCGCAGGCCGGGCGTGACGAACTTGCCGTCGCGGTTCAGTACCCGCGCGAACTGGATGTGATTGGCCAGCGCGTACGCGATGTCTGCGTAGCCGATTCCGCCGGAGGTGTTCTTGACGATCCCGGCGACGCCGGAGCTGCCGCGACCGCCGACGCCGACGGGGAAGTTGACCTGCGTCGAGACCCCAACCCGCCGCTTGAACTCAGGGCTGACCGACGACAGGTAGTCGACGAAGTTGTAAGTCGTCCCCGACCCGTCCGACCGCCAGACGACGGTGATCTTCGTGTCGGGAAGCTTCACGCCCGGGTTGATCTTCGTGATCCTCGGGTCGTTCCACTGCGTGATCTTGCCCAGGTAGATGTCCGCGATGATCGGGCCCGTCAGCCGCAGGTTGTTGGGGACGCCCGGAAGGTTGTACAGGACGGAGTTCGCGGAGAGAACCCACGGGATCTGGACGCAGCCCTTGCAGGCGGCGAACTGATCCGGCGTCAGCGGCGCGTCGCTTGCGCCGAAGTCGACCGTGCGCGCGGTGATCGCTGCGATGCCGCCGCCGGAGCCGATCGGGTTGTAGTTGATCTTCGTGCCCGTCTTCGATTCGTAGTCCTTCTGCCACTGCGAGATCAGCGGGAACGGGAACGTGGCGCCAGCGCCGGTGAGCACGCCCGCCTTCTGCGCCGAACCGCCCGCGAGAGCACCCGTTGTCGCGACGAGTGCCGACGCAACGAGTGCAGCGATGGACAGGACCTTGGTCTTCATGCCTCCCTTTCTCCTTCGTGGTCCTTCGTGTTCCTTCGTGTTGCTGTTGCGGCCAGTCTCGCGACGACATGGCGAGCCGTGGGAACCGGGCCGGTGAACCTCTGGTGAAAAGCGTGTGAACGCGCTAGCCGCGCTCGAGCTTGCGCCGGCTGCGGGCGAGCAGCGCGCGAGAGACCAGGCTCGTGACCAGGACGAACATGATCAGGATGAACGCCGCCGCCCACGCCTGGTCGTTCAGGTGCGGGTCGGGTGCCTCGGAATACTCGAAGATGATCACCGGGACCGAGGCCATCGCCTGCCCCGGGTCGCCCGAGACCCAGGTGCCGAAGAGCGAGGTGGTGAAGAGCAGCGGCGCGGTCTCGCCGGCGGCGCGGGCGATCGCGAGGGTGGCTCCCGTGAGGATGCCGCTCAGCGTCGTCGGCAGGATCACGCCCACGATGGTCCGCCACTTACTGACGCCGAGCGCGTAACTCCCCTCGCGGAGATGGCTCGGGACGAGTGCAAGAACCTCCTGAGCCGCACGAGAGATCAGCGGAAGCATGATGATCGCGAGCGCCAGCGCGCCGATGTAGCCGTTCTGCCCACGTCCGACGACGAGAGCCACGAAGAGGAAGATGCCGATCACGATCGAGGGCAGTCCGTTGAGGACGTCGAGTGCCAGCTTGATGCCGCGAGCGATCCGCCGGTCGGCAAACTCGCTGACGTAGACGGCCGCCGCGACGCCGACGGGCAGGGCCATTGCGGTCGCGAGGCCGACGAGGATGGCGCTGCCGATGAAGGCGTGAGCGATGCCGCCGCCCGTCTCGCCGAACGTGACCGGCGTCTTGGTGAACAGGTCGAGGTTGAGCGCACGAATCCCCTTGATCAGGACCGAGCCGGTGACCACCCCGAGGACGGCGACCGCAAGCCCGGCGGCGACGAGCCAGGTGAGTTCGGCGAAACGGTTGACACGCTTGCGCCTGCGAACCCGTCCGCCGGCCGAGAGCAGCGAGGGCTGGGCCGACATCAGCTTCCTCCCGTCCGCTGGAACTCGAAGCGGTTGACGATGATCTGCGCCCCGAGATTTGTCAGGAGAGCGAAGACGAGCAGCACGACGCCGAGGTACACGATCGAGGCGATGTGGATGTTCGTCGCGGCGGCCTGGTACTGGGCGGCGATCCGACTCGCGAGAGTGTCCCCGGACGCGAACAAAGACGTCGGGATGCTGGTCAGTCCACCGATCACCTGCGTGACGGCGATCGCCTCGCCGACCGCCCGCCCCATCCCGAGCAGGACCGCCGCGACGACGCCCCCGCGCGTGTAGGGGAAGACCACCCCGCGGACCATCTCCCAGCGGGTCAGGCCGAGGCCGTAGGCGCCCTCCTTCAGCTCGGGTGGGATCGTCTTGAAGAGCTCCCGGGTGATGCTCGCCGTGATCGGGACGATCATGATCGTCAGGATCAGAATCGCTGGCAGCAGCCCGGCCTGCTGCGGGGTCCCGCTGAAGATCGGGAGCCAGCCGAACCAGGACTGCAGCCACGGGTCGAGGTGGTCGCGGACGAACGGCCCGAGCACGAAGATCCCCCAGAGCCCGAGCACGACGCTCGGTATCGCGGCGAGCATCTCGACGAGCGAGCCGACGATCCCCCGAACGGCGGGCGGAGCGAGCTCGGTCAGGAACAGCGCAATTGCGATCGCAAGCGGCGCCGCGAGCAGAACCGCCGCGAACGAGGTCACCGCCGTTCCGTAGAGGAACGCGAGTGCGCCGAAGTCGTTCGTGACCGGGTTCCAGTCCCGGTGCCAGAGGAAGCCGAGGCCGAATGCCTGGATCGCCGGCCAGGCGCCGTAGATCAGGCGATACGTGATCAGCCCGAGCAGGACGACCGACCCGAAAGCAGCCGTCGCTGTCACTACGTGCAGCGCCGTATCGCCGATGCGATCGGTCAGACGCCGCCGGGAGGCGAGCGCGCCTCCGGCCAGGTCGGGAGCCGGCACGTCCATGCGCGCGGAGCTTTACAGTCCCGGGGAGGGCCGTGAGAGCCCTTCACCACCTCGATACCGAACGTTCACATCCCCTAGACCCGGAGCCCGAGAGGCATGAGCGAGACTCACGACGTGTCCACCAACGTGGCACCGATCGACATCGCCTCGAGTCTGAGGCAGGAGGAGGCGCCCGTCGCGAAGCGCGAGGTCGTGTTCGGGATCGACGACCTGAGTGTTGCCTACGGATCGAACGTGGCGGTCAAGCACGTCTCGCTCGACGTCTACCGGAACCTGATCACGGCTGTGATCGGGCCGTCCGGCTGCGGCAAGAGCACGTTCATCCGCTGCCTGAACCGGATGAACGACCTTGTGCCGGGCGTGAAGGTCGGCGGCCGGATCCTCTACCACGGCGAGGACCTGTACGGGTCGGACGCCGACCCGGTCGAGGTGCGCCGGCGGATCGGGATGGTCTTCCAGAAGCCGAATCCGTTCGTCAAGTCGATCTACGAGAACGTCGCCTACGGGCCACGTGTTCTGGGCATGAAAAAGGGTCTCGACGAGCGGGTCGAGCGATCGCTTCGGCAGGCAGCGCTCTGGGACGAGGTGAAGGA
>JBKPSO010000092.1:0-14836 GCA_046735055.1 Actinomycetota bacterium | reverse complement strand
CTCCGATCGGGGTCATCATGATCCTGCCGCCGACCGCGAAGGCGCCAATCAGCTCGATCCGCTCTATGTCTCCGTTCCATTCGGGCCACCCTGCGACATCGGCCCACAGCCGCCAGATCTGCTCGGGCGCCGCGCTGGTCTCGGCGCTGTGCTCGTTCGCCCACATCGCGACCTCCTGTCGCACGTCTGAAGCAACGGTCAGGGATGAGGCTGCCGCCTCGAGAGCCGAGGCAGCAACAAATTCGCGCTCGCACGAAAGGGGCGCGCTGAAGGGCGGCCGGCGTCTATCGAGCCGGCACGAGGGCTGAAGGGTCCGCGAATCCGCCGCGCCACTTCTGCTCTGCGATTCTTGCTGCGGCGGGCTCGGCACCGACGAGGAGAGCGTCGCCAAGCGGGCTACGCGAGTAGATGACATGTCGTCCGGCACGCGCTCGATCGATCAGGCCGGAATCCCGAAGCGCCTTGAGATGATCGGCGATGTTGCCGGGGGAACGCTTGAAGAGTCGCGCGAGCCCGGAGGTGTGCATCGGCTCGTCGAGCACGGCGAGGACCTGCGCGCGCGTCGCTCCGATCAGATTCGCGAGCGCGCCTTCGTGCGGCTGCGGTCCCCAGAAGAGCGACGCGACGCCGCGTGCCGGGTACCTCAGCTCCGCCGGTTGCGTTTCGTCGAGCGACGTTCCCGCGTACGGCCAGATGAACACAGAGGGCTTGAGCAGCAGCCCTCGGCCGTCGAGGACGCGTGTTGCGTCGATGCCCTTGCACTGGATCTGAAGCTCCGGCTCGGCGAGGGTGATCAGCGGCGCGAGGCCGCCGAAGAGCGCGGCGAGCCCGCCCCGCGCCAGGGCGCGTGACCGATAGAGCACATCTCGCTCGAGCACGTCTCGGATGAGTGGCCAGGACGGCGCCACCAGGGCCTGCCACACGAGCGTGAGGAGATCGGCGAGCAGGGACGGTGCGTCACGCGAGCACAACTGCCGTTCGACGCTGGGCTCGAGCTCGGTCCAGGCCGAGAGGCATTGTTCGATCTCCGCTCGCGCTCGCTCCTCCGGCGCTGCGCGAACCTCGGCAAGCTCTCGGTCGAAATCGCCGAGCGCCCCTTCGTTCGTCGGCGTGAGGAAATAGGGGAAGCAGGGGCCGGAAGCCATCAGCACGAGCAGCGGGCGAAGGTCGTGCTCCCGCTCGAGTCGGCGCCGTATGAGATCGTGCCGACGCAACCACGCAGCGGGTGCGCCTTGCGCGAAGGCGTCGGGCAGCGCCATCGCGCGCGAGAGAACGACCACTTCGGCGAGCGGCGAGACTGCGAACCGATACCGAAGGGCGTCGGCGAGCGACAGTACGAGAGTGATCACGGGCTATCCCCTACGACAGTGCTCTACGCAGATCTCCTGCGCGTTATTCCATTCGCGACGCGAGCACGGCCGCCTGGCCGAGCGAGCACCACTCGGGCCCAGATCTGACGTCGCGGTGGCCGCATTGCTGCCGCGGTCGACACTATCTGATCGATAGTATCAAATATGTACTAGCGCGTAGCGAGTGATTCGCTGACGAGCGAATGATCGGCCGCGTATCGAGGCACCGGTTACCCGGATCGAAGCTTCGTGCCGAAGAGGCGGGCGAATTCCTTGATCGCCGGCGACTTCCCGGCCAGTTGGATGTCCGCATCGGGGAGTCGACGCTCTGTGCGCCTCGTGGTCAGGAACCGAGCCCACGTCTCCAGACTCGAGGTGATCGTCACCGCCGCGGTCGGGGAATCCCCTCGAGCAAGCACCCACTGGTCCTCGTCGAAACGAATCGTGTAGACGTCATCGGGCGCGAAATGCCAGACCCAGGAAAGGGGATGGGCGACCTTGGTGGCATTTCGGCTGAGCCAGACCTTGGTGCCGATCATCAGCGGCACCGGACAGACCGGCTCGCCGGGACGGGGTGGATCGAGGCGGTGCTCGATTCCCCAGAGGATGAGCGCCTCCACCACGGGCCCCAGATCGCGCCCCGAGTCGGTGAGCCGGTACCAGACCTCGCGTCCGCTGGAGAGTGGCTCGCGGGCCACCAGCCCTTCGGCCTCGAGTCGCCGCAGTCGATCGGTAAGCCGCGTCGGCGAGATCTCGTTGAGGCCGCGGAGGAGGTCGGTGAAGCGCTGTGGTCCGAGCAGCAGGTCGCGCACGATCAGCAACGACCATCGCTCGCCGACGACCTCGAGGGTCCGGGCGCCCATGCAGAAGTGCCTGTAGATATGGCGGGAGTCCACTGCGCATTCTCCGTGTTGCTACCAAAGCGATACTAACGCGTCGGAAGATCGAGGCCGAGCCGCAGCTAGGACTCGAGCCTCGCAAAGTGTGTGTTTCACGTTCCGCCGGCCCTACGGCGCCGGCGAGCGGGCTCATAAGATTCCGACGTGAGCTTCGACGATTGGATGCTTGCGCTCCATGTGCTCAGCGCGTTCGCCTGGGTGGCCGGGATCGTGGTCTTCTGGGTCCTGATTGCGGCCGTGCGGCGGACGGACACTGCTGAGGGGACGATTCGCATGGAGCCGATGGTGAGGGTCGGGAATGCCGCTGTCGGCATCGGTATGGGCGGCACGATCGTCGTGGGGCTCTGGCTCGCGTTCTCGGTCGGCGGCTACGACATCTGGGACGGTTGGATCATCGCTGCGATCGTGCTCTGGGTGATCTCCGCGCCGCTCGGACAGCGCACGGGCGCCGCCTACATGAGGGGGACGAACAAGGCACGCGAGCTTCAGACGGGCGGGCAGACCGGGCCGAACGCGGAGCTCCTTGCGCTCAACAGAACCTCGAGCGGGGTCATCCTTCAATTCCTGTGGTCGGTTGTCGTCCTTCTCGTCCTCATCGACATGATCTGGAAGCCGGGCGCGTGAGCGTGCTTGCTGTCGCCCGGCCGGACAGCTGGGACTTCCCGCTCTTCCTGCACGTCCTGGGTGCGATGATCCTCGTTGGAGGGCTCGTCGCCGGTGCGAGCGCACTCGGCTACGCGAGAGGCGAGGTGAAGTTCCTTCGACTCGGGTACTGGGCGCTCCCGGCCGTCTCTCTGCCGGGTTGGGTGCTCATGCGAGTGGGCGCCGAGTGGATCTATACGAGGGAGGGCTGGGACGACCTGCCGGAGGGAGTCGACAACCCCGGCTGGCTCGACACGGGGAGGCTCATCAGCGATGCAGGCGGGCTGATCCTGCTTATCTCGCTTGTCGCCGGCGGCATCGGCGTATACCGGCTGCAGGCGGGGAAGGGTTCCGGTCTCCTCAAGGCGACGCTCGTGCTGGCACTTGTGCTCCTGGCGGCGTACGTGGTCGCGGTCTGGGCGATGGCCGCCAAACCGGGCTAGTCGGGCTCGCGTGAGTTGAAGGTGGTCGACTTCGCGACCGTCGAGGACGTGTCGCTCGACGCCTTCCTGTCCGTCTCGGCAGCGTCGCCGCATCAGGAACAGCTGCGGGAGTACGCAGAGTCGCTCCTCCAGCGGCGGTCGACCAGGCCGTGCTGGTGCGTACTCGGGTTGGAGTCGGGCGTACCGGTTGCCCGGGCAGCCTTGTGGGCGTTGCCGGACGAAACGGTCCCCACCGACGTCGTTCTGATCGACCTCCTGGATTGGAACGATCCCGAGCTCGCAGCCGGCCATGCGCTGGTGGCGCGTGTGCACGAAGCCGCGAACAACCTTGGCGCCGGAGCTCTTCGCCACCACGTCGACAGTCCGCCGCGAGCGCCGCAGTATCAGGACAACGAGTCCGCGCGGGTCCGGCTCATGACGGAGGCCGGCTACGCGCTCCTTCGCGACGGACTTCGGTGGCGATGC
Organism: Actinomycetota bacterium; assembly: GCA_046735055.1. Lineage (GTDB taxonomy): Bacteria > Actinomycetota > Thermoleophilia > Gaiellales > Gaiellaceae > DATBLE01. Next base: position 11,038 of record JBKPSO010000092.1, on the reverse strand, counting down.
ACGCCGTCGCCGGCGCTAGAGCCGCGGCAGGAGTCGCTGCTCACGTTCCGGGCGCTGCCCGAGGTCGGAGAAGAGGTCTTCGTCGAGGCGATCGCAACGACCTACGAGGGCACTCGAGATGCATGGCTGGCCCGAAACATCCAGGCTCGCGGGCTGGTCGGGGCGGCACGGTCCGACTTCCTCGACTACCAGGAGCTCGACCACTTGCGGAAGTGGTGGGAACTGGCCTACACGGAGGACGGCGCGCTCGCCGGCGTTGTCATGCCTGCAAGAAACCCGACGTCGGCGGTCGTTGCCTACGTCGGCGTCGTCCCCGAGCAGCGCGGCCGCGGGCTTGCTGCCCAGCTGGTCCAGCGCGCCACAGAACAGCTCATCGGCAGCGGCGCCGGCGAGATCCAGGGCGACTGCGATCGCGACAACGTTCCGATGGTGAAGGCGTTCCGACGGGCCGGCTACGAGCAGATCGCACGCCGTCGTAGCTACGAGCGCGCACCTGCTGCCTGAACGAGAGCGAGCAGAGGGGGACGTGACGCACGTCTACGTCTTCGAGAACGGTCTGCCCGGACGGACGCGTCGAGCGTCGCGATCGTCGCGCCACGGGGCCGTTCGTGCCTTCTGGCGCCGAGGAGGCGTCCAGGCTCAGTCACCGGTGGGCACGACGCCTGCCGACTCGACCATCACGATCACCGTTCGTTCGGGGGCGCTCGTCTTGTGTCGGATGCCTTTCGGCACCGTAAATCCTTGATGGGGGTGGAGCCGAACCGTGTCTGAGCCTTCGACCTCGATCACGAGCTCGCCTTCGAGGACGAGGAAGAACTCGTCCTCCTCGTCGTGCTTGTGCCAGTGGAAGTCGCCCTCGATCACGCCCAGCCGCACGACGACGTCGTTGACGCTCGTCAGCGTCTGGTTGAACCACGGCTCGTGCGTCGCGGCCTCGGCCGCGATGTCGATCACGGCCAGCTTGCCGTACTTGTCGTCGAGTTTGATGTCGTAGTCAGCAGCCATTCGCCCCCTCCAAGGTCGCGATGACGGTCCGATCGCCACGTCGTAATGCAGCACCCGCTCGTCGAAGCTCGTGAGAGTTCTGCGCGCCTCCGGCGGAACGACCGCGGCCTCGTAGTCGTCGCCGGCGAACCGCCGCACAGATTCGAGCGAGTCCCAGGAGGTAAGGACGACGAACTCGACGTCATTGCCCGTGTCTCGGCGAAGCACGTACGCATCGCGATGGCCGTCGATCGCGCGCAGCCGCGGAAGCGTTTCCTGCCGTAAGTGGTCGAGATAGACCGAGGCGCTGTCGACGTTGGCCCATCCCCGCCAGTAACGCATGATCATCGAATCTCCTTCCCTCGCCCGTCGCGCGCCGCGAGCTGGGCAGTCGCCTCCGCGCGCAGGACCGCGCACACTCCCTCGAGGGCGGCGACCATGGCGACGGTCGCAGCCGGACGGTAGGGGCCGGCGGGAATCGCAACGCCGACGCGGCGGGTGAGCAGGTCGCCCTCGACCTCCAGCGGGCGGATCGCTAGGTCGCCCCGAGCGATCGGGACGGTCAGCTGCGGTACGACCGCGACACCGAGGCCGGCGGCGACGAAGCCCTGCACCGCCATGTGGTCGTCGCTTCGAAAGACGATGTTCGGCTCGAACCCGGCGGAACGGCAGGCGGCCGGGAGCACCTGCAGCGTGGAGCCGCGATAGACGCCCTGCACCCACGGCTCCCCGGCCAGCTCGGCCAGACGGAGGCGTCGGCGCCGGGCGAGCCGATGGCTCGGTGGGAGTCCCACGTAAAGGCGGTCGTCGAGCAAGTGCACGTAGTCGAGACCGTCGAGGGCCGCCGGCTGCTCGACGGGGAACTCGTAGACGAGCGCGATGTCGAGCTCACGCGCGCGGAGCTGGGCGAGTGCTTCTTCGGGATCGACCTCGGCTAGGCCGACCTCGACGCCGGGGTGGCGCCCGCGGAAAGCGACCACGGCGCGGGGGACGAGCACCGCACATGCGGTCGAGAAGGCTCCCAGACGTAGCCGACCCGTCTCGAGGCCGCCCAGCGCCTGGAGCTCTTCTTCGGCCGTGCGGATGCGGCCGAAGATCTCGTCGGCATGGCGGACGAGCACGCGACCTGCATCGGTGAGGGCGGCACCGCGGGCACCGCGCTCGACGAGCCCAACACCGAGCTCGCGCTCGAGCGCGGCGATCTGCTGGGAGACAGCGGACGGCGTGTACGCGAGCGCAGCGGCGGCGGCGGAGAGGGAGGGCTGCCTTCCCACCTCGCGTAGCACGAGCAGCCGGCGTACGTCGAGCATAAAGCCCAACTTAACGGTCCTGTAGCAGTCTGCGTTGCGTGTTAACACCCGCGCAGGGCAGCATGGTCGACGTGGACATGGTCTCGGAGACGCTCATCCCGTCCCCTGAGCGGCTGAGTCCGTTCGGGTGGGTGTTCGTCGACGGCTCCTTCCGACGACCCGGTCCCGAGGGCGCTGTCGAGCGCCGTCCGCCGCGCTGGCCACGGTGACAGGAACCGAACTCCTCTACCTCAGCGACGCCTACCGGCGCGAGTTCGACGCCGCGGTGATCGCAGCTGACGCCAAGAGGCACGCGATCGCCCTGGCTGCGACTGCCTTCTTCCCGACCGGCGGCGGCCAGCCCAGCGACACGGGCGGGCTCACGTTCGCAGGGACGACGGCCGAGGTCGTCGACGTCGTCAAGGACGGCGAGGGGATTGCCTGGCACAGCCTCTCGCCGGAGAGCCGGCTACCGGACGCCGGCACAGCGGTGCAGGGAGTCGTCGACTGGCGACGGCGCCACCTGATCATGCGCCTGCACACCGCGCAGCACGTCATGAACGGAATCATCTGGCGCGACCACGGCGCCCAGGTCACCGGCGCCCAGATCGTGCCGCCGGAAGCCAGGCTCGACTTCGAGTTGGCCGCGATGTCGCAGGAGTTCGCCCGCTCGCTCGAAGCTGCGATCAACGACGTCGTGCGCCAGGACCTGCCCGTGCGCGTGCTCTGGCTGCCGCGCGCCGAGGCCGACCGCGACCCGTCGCTCATCCGCCTCAAGGCGAACCTCATCCCCCGCTCGATCGACCCGCTGCGCGTGATCGACATCGTCGGCCTCGACCGCCAGGCCGATGGAGGGACGCATGTGGCCACCACCGGCGAGGTCGGGAGCGTTCGGATTGTCAGGACCGAGTCCAAGGGAAGGGCAAACAAGCGCGTGCGGATCGCGGTCGACGAGTGAGCTGAGGGACGACTATCGGAACGGGGAGCCAGCCTCCCTCGGCCTTAGCCCTCCTACTGCTCGGTGAAGAGCGTGGCGGAAGGGAGATAGAAGGCCGCCAGCGCCAGGGTCAGGATCACCGCCGCGAGCGGGCTGAAGAACGCAAGCACGAAAACCGCGAGGTACGACGGCAGGCCCGGCGCGAAGCCGCGGTCGATCGCCCGCAGCTCGGCCTCGTCCACGCTCGGCGCGATCAGCCTGCGTCCGGTACGCGCGTATCGCCACCACGCCGTGTAGAGCCCAGCCATGAGGAGCAGCGTCGCGGCGTAGGCGACCACCGCGGCATCCTCGCCGGCGGACTGGAGGTAGTCGGCGACGAGCTTCGTCGGGAACGGGATGAAGGCGACGTCGAGAAGCAGCAGGAGGTTGATGAACATGAACGGGCGGTCGACTTTCGGACGATGATCAGAGGCTCCTCCTGAGCCCTGGCCCACGATCGGAGCCGCTGCGACGCCGCCCGGGCGGCGGGCATCACGAATCGAAGGCGATCACCCGCACGAATGGGCCCGATCGTCTGCCGGTCGACACCGTCACGGTGTCTCCTTTCTCCTAGGCGGCCTCGGCATCGACCTCTATCTCGGGTTCGACCTCGAGCAGCGGCTCAGGCTCTGCAGCGGGCACGGATCGCGTGCGACCGCGAAGGGCGGTCGCGACCACGCCCACGCCGGCGGCGATCACCGAGACGACGATCGCAGCGTGGAAGCCGTCGAGGAGCCCCTGCGGTGAGCCGGTGGCTCCGGCGGCGGCGTTGTTCACCGCCGTGACCACGGCGAGCACGAGCGCGCCGCCGACCTGGAACGACGTGCTGACCAGGCCGCTTGCCAGCCCCTGCTCGTGCGCCGGCACCCCGTTCGTCCCGGCGATGTTCAGCGGTCCATAGGCGAGCGCGAAGCCGAGGCCGCCGAGCACGAACGTCGGCAGCATGGCCGCGGCGTACCCCGAGTGGAGCCCGATCGGCAGGAAGAGCGCGTAGGCGGCGGCGGTCGACGCCAGACCCGCCGTGATCAGCGGCCGGATGCCGAAGCGCATGACGAGCGGAGCGATCCGTGGCGCGAGCAGGGCGACGAGGGCGCCGCCGGGGAAGATCGCCAGGCCGGTCTCGAGGGGCGACCAGCCGCGCAGCTGCTGCATGTACAGCGTGGCGATGAACTGAAAGCCGAACCAGCCGCCGATCAGCATCATCGCACCGACGTTCGCCTGCACGAGCCGACCCGAGCGCAGGATGCCGAGCCGGACGAGGGGCGCCGCTGTCCGCTGCTCGATCGCGACGAACGCGGCCAGGATTGCAGCGACGCCGGCGAAGGAGAGGAGGGTGCGCGCCGAGGCCCACCCGGCTTCGGGTGCCTCCACGACCGTGAACACGAGCAGCAGCATCGCGGCCGTCATCGTCACCGCGCCCGCCACGTCGACGGAGCGCGTCGGCCGGATTGTCCGCGGGTCCTGAGGCACGAGCCTGATCGCAGCCAGCAGGGTGACGAGCGCGATCGGGACCGGTAGGAAGAACACCCAGCGCCAGCCGATCTCGGTCAGGAGGCCGCCGAAGACGAGGCCGAGCGAGAACCCGGTCGCGCCGGTGGCGGTGTAGATGGAGACGGCCTTGTTGCGGGCCGCGCCCTCGGCGAAGCTCGTCGTGATGAGCGATAGCCCGGCAGGTGCGGTGAACCCGGCGCTCACCCCCTTGATGAAGCGCGTGGCGATCAGCAGCTCCCCGTTGTCGGCGAGCCCGCCGAGCGCCGAGGCGACGACGAAGACGCCGAGCGAGATCAGAAACATCCGCCGACGCCCGAAGAGATCGGCCGCGCGGCCACCGAGCAGCAGGAAGCCCCCGTAGCCGAGCACGTACGCGCTCACCACCCACTGCAGCGAGCTTGTGGACAGGCCGAGGTCCTCGCGAATCGAGGGGAGGGCGACGCCGATCATCGAGACGTCCATCGCGTCGAGGAAGATCGCGCCGCAGAGGACGAGGAGCATGCCCCACGCGCGCGCGGTCAGCCGGTCGCCCCCGCTCTGAGCAGTGGTCGAAGTAGTCATACGGCCACCGTGCCTGGGCCATGCAACCTGGTACCAGAGCCTGTTTATCCTGGTACCAGCGCTACCCGGCTCAGCCCCTCGGCCGTCGGCAATACTGGTCGCAATGAGCACGACGGAGACGCTCCGCGAGCGCGCGTCAACGACGCCTCTCGTCCACGCGAACGGGACGGATCTTCGCCGGAAGGAGCTCGGCGTCTTCCTGCGCAGCCGCCGCGAGCGCCTCGTTCCCGAGCAGGTCGGGCTGCGCCCGTCGCGGCGACGTCGTACGCCCGGGCTCCGCCGGGAGGAGGTCGCCCAGCTCGCCGGTGTCGGCGTCACGTGGTACACGTGGCTCGAGCAGGGGCGTGACATCCGCCCGTCGACACAGGTGCTCGACGCGATCGCGCGCACCTTGCAGTTCGACGCCCACGAGCACTCGCATCTCCTGACGCTCGCCGGCGCCCCGGCTCCGACGGTTGCCGTCGACTGTCTGAGCCTCTGCCCGACCGCGCAGGCGATCATGGACCAGCTGGAGCCCTACCCGGCCTCCGTCCTCAACACGCGCCTCGACCTGCTCGGCTACAACCGCGTCTTCGCCAGCTTCTTCGAGCACATCGACGACATCCCGGTCGAGGACCGGAACGTCATGTGGCTCTCGTTCACCGATCCCCGCTGGCGGAAGGTGATCGTCGACTGGGACGACGTCGCCGGCGGCATGGTCGCCGAGTACCGGGCGGCGATGGCGCAACACCTCGACGAGCCCGCCTGGAAGCGCCTCGTCGACCGGTTGCACGACGCCTCGCGCGAGTTCACGGAGGTCTGGGAACGCCACGACGTCCAGATCGTCGAGAGCCGCACGAAGCGCGCGCTGCACCCCGTCGTCGGGCTCCTCTCGCTCGACTACACGAACCTCTGGCTCGACCAGCGCCTCGGCACCCGCATCGTCGCGCACACCCCCGCGGACGACCGCACCCGCACGCGCCTCGAGCGCCTCTACGCGTCGCTCGCGTAGAGCGTTCGTCTCTGGATCGCGCGCGTCAGCGCAAGCTCGACCTCGGGTCGCTTGCGAGCCCATTCGTCACGCAGCTCGGGGTGGCGCGCGACGTCCGCGTCCAGGAGCCGACGCTCGAGACAGTGTTCATCGGGCTCACCGGCAAGGAGCTGCGCGACTGATGGCCGGGACGACGACGGTTGCTCGCCCCGCCCCGCTTCGCACTCGTCGTCGAGGCTCGCCCTCGCGGCGTTCAGGGGGCTGCTGCTCCGCGACCTACCGTGCTTCGCAAGAGTCCGGGCGAGTTCCTCGCCCGGACGATCGTGCAACCCCTTGCTGCTTACGCTCGCACTGCTCGCCGCGCTGGCTTGCTCGAGCCTCGGGCTCGCCTTGGATCGGCCTGCGCAACTTCCGCCGCCGCGTGACTGCGTAGCCGGCATTTCCTCGCGGGTCATGGACGCACCGCGCGGGGCGCTCGCACGCTCGCCGAGTCACCGCACGACGGACGAACCCGAGCGCCTGTTTACGATGTCGATCGGGAACGAGGGCGCGTTTTCGTACTCCGGCCGGTCGTGCACGTAGGTGAACAGGGCCTCCGGAAGGTCCTGGGCGTCGTGGTGTCACAGGTCTGGGACCATCCAGACTACGTAGTGACGTCGCGCCGGGCGAAGGTCGCCGCGGCGATGGTGGCGGCGATCGACAGGTACAGAGTGAGGGTGAGAAGCGCCCTCGAGGCGCTGACCTCCGTCGTCCCGCCCGCGACGAAGTCCTCGAGCAGGAGTCCCGGGAACAGCCGGTCGGCGGGACTCCAGGCGTCCTGGAGGAGGTGCTCGAACGGTCCCGCCCACGCGATTCCGATCGCGAGCGCGACCGGGACGGAGCGGACCAGGACGGCGACGGTCATGCCGAGCAGCGCGTAGCCGGTCACCCAGAAGAGAACGGAGCCGTAGTCCGCTAGAGCATCGCCGAGCGCCGCGGCGCTGATCCACTCGCCGGTCGCGACGTCCTGGGAGGGAGCAAGCAGCCTGGCTGCGAGCCAGGTCAGCGCCTCCGCGGCGGCGAGGACGACTGCAGCGAACACCAGGAGGCCGGCCATCTTCCCGGCAAGCAGGCGGAGCCGGCGCGGCTGATGCAGGAGCATCGTCCGGAAGGTGCCGCGTGAGAACTCGACGGCGACCGCGCCGACGAAGACGACGAAGATGAAGGTGCCGGCAAAGGAGACCGCGGTCGTGAACACCTCGGTACCGCCGCCGGCGTCCGCGAGTGAGGCGTACGTCACGCCCCGGCCGTCAGGGCTCGCCGTCCGAGACGCTGAGGCCAGCACGATCGCCGCCGACCCGACCGCGAAGACGAGCGTCGTCGCGGCCGTCACGATCAACACACGGCGCCGGCGCAACTTGACGAGCTCGGCTCGGAGCGCAGCGATCATCGCTCACGCTCCTCGACGACGGCGAGGTAGTGCGATTCGAGGCTCGGCCGGCGAACGTGCAGCTCGCCGAGGACGATGTCGTCGGCGATCGCTGCCTTGTTCATGGCCAGCGCGACCGCTCTGGGCTCGTCGTCCGGAACCGGCACGATCAGCTCCGCGCCCTCGAGACGCGGCTCGTGCCCGTGGGCCCGGATGAGCCCGGCAAGCCGGTCGAGGTCGCCGAGGTGCTCGGGGGCGAGTGCGATCACGGTGCCGGCCTCGCCGCGGAACCCCTGCGTCGGACCCTGGTAGACGAGCGAGCCCCGGTCGATGACAACCAACCAGTCGCAGACCTGCTCGAGCTCGCTCAGGATGTGCGAGGAGACGAGCACGGTCCGGTCGCCGTTTCCTACCGAGCGAATGAACTCGCGCATCTCGTTGATCCCCGCCGGGTCAAGGCCGTTCGTGGGCTCGTCCAGCACGAGCAGCGCCGGGTCCCCGAGGAGGGCGGCGCCGATGCCCAGGCGCTGCTTCATTCCGAACGAGTACTGGCCGAACCGGTCCGAGCCCCGCGCGCCCAGTCCAACGAGGTCGAGCACCTCAGGGATGCGGCTCGCATCGTGGCGGCCGAGGGTGGAGAGGACCTCGAGGTTTTGGATGCCGGTCAAGCCCGGCCAGAACGCAGGGGCTTCGATCAAGGCTCCGACCCGGCTGAGGTAGGAGGCGGGATCGTCGAGGCTGATGCCGAGCACGGTCCCGGTCCCCGCCGTCGGGCGCACGAGCCCGAGCAGCATCGCCATCGTGGTCGTCTTGCCGGCGCCGTTCGGACCGATGAAGCCTGCAACCACACCGGCAGGGACCTCGAGGCTCAGTGCATCGACGGCACGTCGCCGACCGTACTGCTTGGTGAGGCCTTCGGTGACTACCGCCGGCCGGTGCGTGCCGGCGCCGTTCGGGCCGATGTCATGGAGAGCACTCACGCCGACCACGTTACGGGCGCCGGATTCGCCCCACAACGCCCCTGGGGAGGAACTTCGCGTCCTCCCCTGGGCGGACGGGGGATCCTCCTCAGGGGAGACTCGCGACCGCCGACTGCCCGCTACCCTCGCCTGTGGAATGGCGTCCCAGGCAGCGTCGAGGCAGGATCGGGCGCCCAGGTGGGAGCGTCGCGAGATCGTGGTCGACGCCGCGATCGCCATCGTGGCGTTCGCTCTCTCGCTCGTCGTCCTCGCCGCACGCGGTGACTCCGGAGCAGGCACGCGCGACCTCGACGCGCTCGGCGTGGTGCTCGCCGGGCTCGCGTCGTTGCCCCTCGTCGTCCGGCGCCGAGCCCCACTTGCGGTCTTTGCGCTGACCGCCGCTGCGAGCGCCGTGCTGAACGGCCTGGGGTACCCGCCCGGGCCCCCGATCGGCCCGACGGTTGCACTCTTCTTCCTCGCCCTCAGCCCCGAGCGCACACGAGCGCCCAGGTGGCTGGCGGGCGCGACGGTGGCCGTGCTCTACGTCGTCCACTCGGGCGCCGTCGGCGTCGCGGAAGACGAGTTCCCGACCGTCCCCCTCCTCTACGGCGCCCTCGTCTGGGGTGGGGCCTGGGTGCTCGGTGACCGCGTGCGTCTGCGCCGAGCACGGGTCGCCGGGCTCGAGAAGCAGCTCCGTCGCGCCGAGCAGGAGGCGGAGCGCGACCGCCGCCTTGCCGTCGCCGAGGAGCGAACGCGTATCGCGCGCGACCTGCACGACTCCGCCGGCCACGCGATCAACGTGATCCTGGTGCAGGCGGGCGCCGCCCGGCTGCTCAGCAAGCAGGATCCGGAGCGCTCACAGGCTGCGCTCGAGACGATCGAGGAAGTGGCGCACGAGACGCTCGGTGAGATCGACCAGCTCGTCCGGGTGCTGCGCGAGGACGAGCTCCCCACAGAGAGAGGCGCACCGGTGGAGCCGCCGCTTGGGCTCGCAGCGTTCGAGACTCTCGCCGAGCGCCACCGCTCCGCCGGCCTCGCTCTCAGCGTCCGCGAACGCGGGTCGCGGCAGGCGCTGCCACCCGGACTCGACCTGGCGGCGTTCCGCATCCTCCAGGAGGCGCTCACCAACGCCGCCCGGCATGGAGACGGGAGCGCCGAAGTCGACATCACGTTCGGCCCGAGGGTGGTCGAGCTGCTCGTCAGCAACCCGACCCCGCGAGGCCGGCCGCCGGGCCGAGCCGGGCACGGCATCATCGGCATGCACGAGCGGGCGACCCTGATCGGGGGCAGCCTCGAGGCCGGAGCGGCCGATGGTCGCTTCCGCGTCCGGGCTTGCCTGCCCCTGGACGGGGAGAACGAATGAGCCCACGGCGGGTCGGCGTGCTCATCGTCGACGACGACGACCTCATGCGCGCGGGCCTCAAGGCGGTGCTCTCGACCGACGAATCGATCGAGGTCATCGGCGAGGCCGGCGACGGTCGCGCCGCAATCGAAGAGGCACGAGCACGGAAACCGGACATCGTGCTCATGGACGTCCGCATGCCCGACCTCGACGGCATCTCCGCGACCCGCAAGGTTCTCGCCGTCTCCCCCAGCGCGAAAGTCGCGATCCTGACGACCTTCGAGCAGGACGACTACATCTTCGGCGCCCTCAGCGCCGGCGCCTCCGGCTTCCTACTCAAGCGGACGAGGCCGGAAGACCTGATCGCCGCCGTGCACACGCTTGCCGCCGGAGACTCGCTCCTCTCCCCCTCGGTCACCCGGAGGGTGATCGAGCACATGGCTGGACAGGCCGTCGTCGATTCCTCGGCCGGCAAGCGCCTGGGCGAGCTCACTCCACGCGAGCGCGAGGTGCTCGAGCTCATCGCCCGCGGCCTCTCGAACAGCGAGATCGCCTCCGCCTTCGTCATCGAGGAGTCGACAGTGAAGACGCACGTCAGGCGCATCCTCATGAAGCTCCACCTCCGTGATCGCGTCCAGGCAGTGATCTTCGCCTATGAGAGCGGGCTGACCAGGCCCGGCGCCAAGCCCGCTCTCTGAGGCGAGCGACCGATCACGCCGTGGTGCGGTAGTGGAGGTGAACCATGCCTTTGCCGAAACGGCGTTCGTCCAGCAGCTCGAGCTCCAGCCGGTTGCCCGGGAGGGACCGTTTGCCGCCTCCCACGACGATCGGCGCGAGAAAGAGGTGGCACTCGTCGATCAACCCGGCCTTGAACGCCTGCGCGGCGAGGGTGGCACCACCCACAGTGATGTCACGTTCCGCTCGCGATTTCATCTGCCGGACAGCTTCGGGATCGAAGTCCCGCTCGATCCGGGTTCTGGCACTGGAGACCGCCTCCAGCGTCGTGGAGTACACGATCTTGTCGGCTGCCCGCCATATCTGTGCGAAGTCCTTCACGA
>JBKPSO010000091.1:0-10163 GCA_046735055.1 Actinomycetota bacterium | reverse complement strand
CGTCAGGTACGGCTTCGGGCCCAAGCCGCGCTTGGGGTAGTTTGCCGCGGGCCCTTCAGCCTGTTCGCGGATTCTGGTGGCCGCACCCGGCGGCACGCTGTTCGGGCCTGAGCCACTCACCGACCCGCTCGAGCTCCGCCTCCGCGAGCTCGTGTCCGCCGTCCGACTTGAGGTAGGTGAGCTCGGCGCCGCCGGCCTCGAGCAGCCCGGCGAGCCGGTCGCTCAGCTGCTCCGGCACGTAGGGATCTCGCGTTCCGGTGGCCAGCAGCACCCGCTTTCCGCCGAGCACCGGCGTCGTCTCGGGCTCGTAGGGCAGGGTCGCGCGCAGGAGCGCCGCGCCGGCGAGAACCTCCGGTCGCCGGAGCAGGATGCTCGCGGCGATGTTGGCGCCGTTCGAGTAGCCGAGAGCGACGACGCTCTCCGCGTCCAGGTCGTACGCGACCGCTGCGCCGGCGACGAACTCGGCCAGCTCGTCGGTCCGGGCGAGCAGGTTCGGGAGATCGAATTCCCCGACGCGGAGCCGGCGGAAGAAGCGCCGTGAGACCCCGTTCTCGAGCTCCTTCCCCCGCGGGCTGAGCAGCGTCGCCTCCGGCGCGAGCTGCCGGCCGAGGTCGACGAGCTGGTGCTCGTCCCCGCCGGTGCCGTGCAGCAGGAGGAGCGTGAGGCTATCCGTACCCCGCACGAGCACGTGCTCGAAGCCGAGGTCAGCCGTCACGCCGTGGAGTCGCTAGTCCCGTCTTAACCGTCGTCGCCGTCGTACTCGGCCCTCATCGCCACGATCACACCGTCCGGCTGTCCGTTGTGGGTCTGGAGCTGGCCGAAGGACACCCGGCAGCGAATCGCCTGGCCACGGCGGTTGTGGCCGGTGAGCTCCACGTCGGGCATCTCCTCGCCCGCGAGCGCGGCACGGAGCGGATCGCGAAACTGAGCAACCGGGATCCCGATGTCGAGGTTGAGGAAGTGCTCGCCCTGGACCTCCTCGGCGCGCAGGCCCCAGAGCTCGGCGGCGGCTCGGCTCCAGGCGGTCACGCGCAGCTGCTTGTCGACGACGACGACGCTCTGGTGGATGCCCGCCAGAATCGAGCTCAGGAACGAGTTCGCGCGCAGCGCCTCGTCGGTGCGCTCGCGGAGCTCGTCGTTCATCGTCTCCAGCTCCTCGTTCGTGGACTGGAGCTCCTCGTTCATCGTCTCGAGCTCCTCGTTCGTGGACTGGAGCTCCTCGTTCGTCGTCTCGAGCTCCTCGTTCGTCGACTGGAGCTCCTCGTTCGTCGTCTCCAGCTCCTCGACTGTCGACTGGAGCGCCTCGTAGGCGGTCTGCAGCTCCCGCCGCGCGTGCTCCAGCTCGACCTGCATCGCGCGGTGCGGCGTGACATCGGCGAACGAGACGACGACGCCGACGAACTCGCCGGTCTTCCCGGTCAGCGGCGAGAGCTGGACGTCGAGCGTGCGTGACTCGCCCAGCGTGGGCTCCCAGGGAACGTCTTTCCTGGTGACGATCGTCCTGCGCTTGCGCACGTCGTCGAGGAGCGACCGGAGCTCGACCGGCCGGTAGGAGATCTCGAGGTCCTGGACCGGCCGTCCGACATCCGCCTGCTTCAGGCCGAACATCGCGCGGGCGGCGTGGTTGACCGACGTGACCTGGCCGTCGAGATCGAGGACGACCTGCGCGCTCGGCGCCTGCTCGAAGGCCTCCTTGGCAAGCGAGAACTGCACGGCGGCGACGACCGGCCCGTCCATGCGCCTGGTCGGGCGAAATTCCGGCTGTGCCTCGTGGTCTTTGACGAAGACACGTCGTTTGAGGTCGTACGGCTCGAAGAGATGGGTGCGGCTCTGTAGCGCCTCCGCCTTGCCGACCATCAGGAATCCGTCCGGCTGAAGGGCGAAGGAGAAGTTCGCCAGGATCCGTTCCTGCGCGGGCGGTGAGAAGTACATCAGCGTGTTCCGGCAGATGAGCAGGTCGACACGCGAGATCGGCGCGTCGTGGAGCAGGTCGTTGCGCCCGAAGATCACCGCCCGGCGGACGTCGCTGCGGAACTGGTAGCGCTCGTTGACCTCGGGGAAGTAGCGCTCACGAAGATCGGCCGGGACGTTGTCGAGCTGCTTCGGCGTGAAGAGCGCTTCGCGCGCCTCGGCGAGTGCTTCGTCGTCCACGTCGGTCGCATAGATCTTGACGCGCTTCCGGAATCCGTCGCCGCCGAGGACCTCGAAGAGCAGCATTGCCATGGTGTACGGCTCCTCTCCGGACGCGCAGCCGGCGGACCACACGCGGATCGGTTGCTCGTCGCCCTTGGCCTCGAGGACGGAGGGGAGCACTTCCGCCGCAAGCAGATCCCACGCCTCCTTGTCCCGAAAGAACCCGGTGACGTTGATCAGGATCGTGTTGAAGAGCTCGGCGTACTCCTCCGGATGGGTCTCGAGGTAGTCCTTGTAGTCCTCGTACGTCGCGGCCCTGACCGCCTGCATCCGCTTCTCGAAGCGGCGCATGAGTGAAAGGCGGCGATAGCTCGTGTAGTCGAACCCGCGCCCGTCCCGGAGGAACTCGAGGAGGCTCTCGAACGCTGGGTCGGCCTCGATCATCGCTGCGCCACGAAGTCGACCACGGCGGGGGCGATCTCGCCAAGGGGAAGGATCCGGTCGACGACGCCCGCGTCGATCGCCGCCTGTGGCATACCGAAGTACTCCGACGTCGCCTCGTCCTGGACGACCACCGTCCCGCCCGCCTCCTTCACGGCTTCCGCCCCGGCCGTCCCGTCGCTCCCGAGCCCGGTGAGGACGACGGCCAGGCAGCGGCCGTTGTAGTTCGCCGCGAGCGAGGTGAGGAGGAGGTCGCCGCTCGGCCGCAGGTGGCGCACGGGCGGCTCGGCGCGCAGCGCAAGCCTTCCGTCCGCCTCGACGAACAGGTGCGCGTCGGGCGGGGCCACGTACACGCAGCCCCTCTCCAGCAGGTCGCCGTGCTCCGCTTCCTTCACGCGCAGAGTTGTTTGCCTGCCGAGGATCGCTGCCAGATGGCTCTGGTGTTCTGGCAGGAGATGGAGGACGACGATCAGCGCCGCGTCGAGATCCTGCGGAAGGCCGGCGAGCACTTCGCCGAGCGCCTGAATCCCTCCCGCGGAGGCGACGAACGCGACGGTCTCGGGTGCGGCTCCGTCCTCACGCCGCCTCACCATGGCCTGTGAGTACGGCCCGGATGTCGTTTTCATGCCGCTCCGACTCCTCGATGACCTCATCGTACCGCGACGGACTCGCTCCTTACAGCATTCCGCGTGGCCATGGCCCGAAACAGGCCGCGCGCTCGTTCAAGGATCTGTAACCGAGGGCTACACTCTCTGAGGGAAATGAGTCCGGTTGATCTCAACGGTCTTCAGGTCGAAGACCTCCGTGACCTCGTCGAGCGGCTGAGCACGGAGCGCGACCAGCTCGCTTTTGCGCTCGAGTCGCGGATCGTGATCGAGCAGGCGAAAGGCGTGCTCGCAGAGCGCTACGGGCTGTCGGTCGAGGACGCATTCCTGCTCCTCCGCAAGAGCGCGCGCAGTGCGCGGGTTCGCATCCACGAACTCGCGGATGAAGTCGTCCACACCCCGGAGACTCCGCAGGCAGTCATGCGCGGGATGGCGCGCGACAGCCGCCTGCGCGCGGCAGCGATGCGCGAGCAAACCGAGGCGACGGCGGAGAGGACCGGGGAGCTGCGCTCGACGTACACCGAGCAGGTCGACCGCCTCACGCAGTGGACGAACCGCCCGACGGCCCGCGTTCGCGTGACCAGTCGATCCGACGCGATCGACCTCGCGGCGCGGCTGTCCGGTTACCGCTGGTACCTGATCGTGCCGGACGAGGAGCACTGGGAGGTCGTGGTCGAGTTCTCTGGCGCTCCGGCCGAGCTGCCGGAAGAGCTTCGCGACAGGATCGGCGAGTGGCTGAGGGCGCGCTCGCTGTCGTCGGCGCGAATCAGACTGGGCGAGACCGAGGTCGAGCTCGGCGCCTCCTAGCCCCGGCGTCTCGGGACGACACGGTGATAGAGCGTGAGGGAAATAGGGCCGTGTCGGTGGCCGATGTCCGTGCCCGCTTCCGGGAGCTCCACGCACGCGAGCAGCTGTTCGTCATGCCCAACCCGTGGGACGTCGGGTCGGCGATGCTGCTGGAGTCGCTCGGCTTCGAAGCGCTTGCGACGACGAGCGCCGGGTTCGCGCTCGCGATCGGGAAGCGCGACCAGACCGTCACGCGCGACGAGCTCGTCGAGCACGTGGGCCGGCTCGCAGCGGCCACGCCGCTGCCGCTGAACGTCGACAGCGAGCGCCTGTATCCGGACGATCCGGGTGGTGTGGCCGAGGCCGTCGCGCTGCTCGCCGACGCGGGCGCTGCCGGCTGCTCGATCGAGGACTACGACCCCGCGACCGGCCGGATCGACGAGGTCGACGTCGCCGCCGAACGGGTGGCGATCGCGGCGGAGGCCGCCCACTCGCTCGCCGAGCCGATGGTGCTGACCGCCCGCGCCGAGAACCACCTCTACGACATCGGTGACCTCGACGACACGATCGCGCGGCTGGTCGCCTACAGCGATGCGGGGGCCGATGTCGCCTATGCGCCCGGCCTGAGAGCTCTGGACGACGTCGCGCGCGTTGTCGGGGCCGTCGGCGTGCCCGTCAACGTGCTCGCGCTCCGGGACGGACCGAGCGTCTCGGAGCTCGCCTCGGTGGGCGTTCGCCGGGTCTCGACCGGAAGTCTCCTCTCGCGGGCGGCGTACGGGGCGTTCGTCGCTGGGGCCGAGGAGCTGCGCGACGCCGGCACGTCGAGCTACGGCGCCGGCGCGCTGACGAGCGACCGCTCGGACGCGATGCTCGAACGCTAAGCCGTTTCGTGTTCATGCGGAGGAGCGCTGGCCGAGCGCAGGGACTGGCCTCTGGCCTGTCCCTGGTGTCGACGCGCGACCCGCCACCGGAACCACAGGCAGACCCCTGCGGGGTCAGTCCCTGGTCTTCTCGCCTGTTCGGCTCGTCGCCGCTGCCGCCGATCGGGACGCGCTCGCCTCCGGCGGGCTCGACCTCGGCGCGAACCCGCAGCTCGGGATCGTAGTCGAAGGATAGATGCCAGGAGAGGAAGGGCGGCGTCTGGTAGGAAGCCGCCCTTCAGCGCAGGTGCGCTTATCTCGGTTGATGTCGAGCCGAGCGATGCGTTGAGCCTGATCGTGTCCAGCTCGCCGAAGGGTCGGTCAGTTGCCGCAGGTGACGTTCGGCGGGTCGATGTTGGTGCGGAACACGCCGCCGACCGGCGCCGTGATCACGCTGATGTCCTGGGCCGGCTGGTTGGTCTGGTTCAGCACGACGTGGCCGTGGCCGCTGTCGACGAAGCCGTGCCCGGCGGTTACGACGTGCGGCGTGCAGGGGTCGTCGAGCTCGTAGTAGGTGAGCTCGCCGTTCGTCACCGTGATGAAGACCGGGCCCGGATGGGTGTGCCAGCCGGTGGTCGAGTGCGGCGCGTAGTCGTGCTGGCGCACGATGATGTCGATCGGGTCGGTGGAGTGGGCGCGGAAGTCGGCGATCGTGCCATGGGGATCCGAGCGGACGTTGAAGCTGTCGTACGTCCCGCGGGCGAGGATCGTCGGGGTCACGCCGCTCGGCGGCTCCGCGTTCGTGATCGCGACGAAGGCGGCGAGCGCGACGAGCGCGGCCGCGGCGGCCAAGGCCGTGAGCAGGAGGATGCGTCGCTTCACTTGCTTCTCCCTTCTTCGGGGCAGCGGCGGAGTCGTGACGCGCGCCTCAGCCGCCGCCGGTGCAGTCGGGGACGTGGAGTTCGAGCTCGAGGCGCCCGGCGGCGAGCCGTAGCGGGTCGGGTGCGTGCACGAGCTGGTGGAGGCGCGCGGCGAGCGTCGCTCGCCGGCCCGGTGTGCGCGCGGCGTCGATGGTGTCGTAGATTTGGACCCACGCTCGTGCGTAGGCGGCTGCGAGTCGTCGTTGGGACGAGGCCCAGCGGCTGCTGATCCGTCGCAGCTCGGGTGGTACGGGAACGGCGGCGACGCGCGCGAGACGTCGGGCCGTCGAGGCGCTGATGTCGCGTGCGACAGCGAGCGCATCGGCTCGCGTGCCCATGTGATGGGCGTGATCGAAGAGGAGCGCCCCGGCGCAGATTCGCGTGACGGCAGGGGAGTATGCAGCGGCCGAGGGATTGCCGGGCGGTTTGGGAGGCGCAGCAGAGATTCGCGTCGGGGCCGCGCGTCCTGGTGTCGCCGCGAGCGCAATCGCTATCAGGGCCGTGCCGACGACGGGGAGCGTGCGCATCCCCGGGATCGTGCGGCGGAGCCGCTCCACCGGCGCTCCATCGCCGCTCAATCGATCCTCGTTTGTGCGCCGTGACGTCGCCGAACAGCACGTGCTGGAACTTGCGTCGCCGCTGTGGGATCCTGATTTGTGTGATGACGCAGGTCACCTTTCGGATCCTGGGACGCCTCGAGGCGCTAGTCGATGGCCGACGGGTGGAGTTGTCGAGCCGCCGTGAGCGCGCGCTCCTCGGCGTGCTGGTCCTGAAGGTCGGCGAGGTCGTCTCGGTCGACGCGCTGATCGACTCGGTCTGGGGCGAGCGGGCGCCGGCGAGCGCAAGGCACATGGTGCACGAGTACGTGTCGCGACTCCGCGCCGCGTTCGGCGATGCGCCGCTGATCGCGACCCGCGAACCCGGATACATCGTCGAACGCGATGCATGCGAACTGGACGCCGACCGCTTTGCGGAGCTCGTGAGGGCGGCGCGCGCGGCGGTCGCCGCGGACGAACTCGACGAGGCGCTGAAGGCGTTCGACGAGGCGCTTGGTCTCTGGCGGGGTGAGGCGCTTGGCGATCTGGCGCTGGAGGGAGATGCGCGCTCTGCGGCGGCGAGGCTCGATGACCAGCGACGCGCCGCGGGCGCCGAGCGCGTCGACGTCGCGCTCGCCCTCGGCCGCCACCACGAACTGATCGCCGACCTGGAGCGCACTGTGGCGGCCGAGCCACTCGACGAGCACGTGCTCGGCCAGCTGATGCTGGCGCTCTACCGCGACGGCCGGCAGGCCGATGCGCTTGCGCGCTACCGCGAAGGACGGCAGCGGCTCGTCCGCGAGCTCGGAATCGAGCCTGGAGCCGAGCTGCGTGCGCTCGAGCAGGCGATCTTGCGACAGGACCCGGAGCTCACGCGTCCGATGCCCGACGCGGCACCCGCACGGGAAAGCCGGTCACCTCCGAGGCGGCGACGCCTTGGCCTGGCGGTCACGATCGCTGCGGTCGCAGCCGCTGCGAGCGCAGTGATCGCCGCAACCCTCGCGAAGAGCCACGCCGGCGCGAACGCGCGCGTGCACGGCAACGCGATCGCCGTCGTCGACGCAGCGACCTCACGTCTCGTCGGCTCGCTATCCGTCGACTCGCGACCGGCCGCGATCGCCTACGGCGCGGGCTCGCTCTGGGTCTCGTCTCCCGACGCCCGCTCCGTCCTGCGGATCTCGCCCGCGTCCCGGCGGGTGATTGCCTCGGTTCCGCTCGCCGTGGCCGCGCAGAGCCTTGCGGCTTCGGCCGGGAAGGTCTGGGCCGTCGGCTCGAGGCCCACCGATACCTCTCTGACGCTCGAGCGGATCAACCCGACGTTCAACACCGCAACGCGCGTCCGGCGGCTGCCGATGATCGTCGCGGGCGACAGTGGATCCATCGCCGGCCGGCGAGACAGCGTCGTCGTCGCCCCGCGTTCCGGATTCTTGACGCGAATCGACCCGCGGAGCGGGCGCCCGCTGGCCCGCGTCGACCCGGCAGCTGCGCCGACGGCCGTCGCACAGGGCTTCGGGAGTTCATGGCTCGCCTATCCGGAGGCCAACCTCGTCGTCCGCGTGGACGCGACCGGAGCAATCACTCCCATTCCCGTCGGGCGTCGACCGTCGGCGATCACGGCAGGGAAACGTGCCGTCTGGGTCGCGAACACGCTCGACGGCACCGTCAAGTCGATCGACCCCGCGACGAGCTCGGTGATCACGACCGTCAAGGTCGGGACCGCACCGGCCGCAATCGCCGAAGGCGACGGGAGCATTTGGGTCGCCAACGCCGGCGACGGGACGCTGACGCGGATCGACGAGCGCACCAGCCGGCCGAGCCCGCAGCTCGATGTGGGCGGCAGCCCGCAGGCGCTCGTCGTCGCGAACGGCAAGGTCTGGGTCACCATCGAGCCCGCAACTCGCGCGGCTCCGTCGGGCGGCACGCTCTTGGTGAGCGTGCCGTCGACGGCGACACTGTTTGACCCGGCCTGGGCGAACTCGAGCGCCACCCAGCAGGTCCACTACGCGATCTGCTCGAGCCTGCTCAACTACCCCGACGAGCCGGCGCCGGCCGGGCTGCGCCTCGTGCCCGACGCCGCCCGCGCCGCGCCCACCGTCAGCGACGGCGGCCGCTCGTACACGTTCGTGATCCGCAGGGGGCTCCGCTTCTCGCCGCCGTCGAACGAGCTCATCACCGCACAGACGTTCAAACACACGATCGAGCGCAGCCTCAGCCCACGCTTGAGCCGCGGCCACGTCGGGCCGCCGGGCCAGTTTGAGCTGGGCGACGTCGTCGGCGCCGCCGCGTACATCGGGGGCAAGACGCGCCACATCGCCGGGGTGACGGCGCGCGGCGACCGGCTCACGATCCGCCTCACCCATCCTGCTCCCGACCTGCCGGCGCGTCTGGCCACAGAGCTGTTCTGCGCGGTGCCGAGCGACATGCCGCTCACACTCGTACGCACCGCGTTTCCGTCGGCCGGGCCCTACTACATCGCGGCCGCAACGCCGGGCCGCAGCCTCGTCCTTCTGCGCAACCCGAACTACCACGGCGACCGACCTCGGCGGCCGAAGCGCATCGAGGTCGTCGTCGGCCCGGCGCATCCCGCCGTCGCCGAGGTCGAGGCCTCGCACCTCGACTACGCGTTTGACGCCGTTCCCGCCGACCAGAGCGCTCTTCTCGAACGTCTCTACGGCGCCCGCAGCCCGGCCGCGAGACGCGGCCGACAGCGCTACTTCGTCAACTCAATGCTCGAGGTCGACATGGTCAGGCTCAACACCAGCCGGCCCCTCTTTGCGAGTGCACGAATGCGACGCGCGGTCAACTACGCCGTCGACCGCCGAGCGCTTGCGAAGGACGGAGGCACGTGGTCCGTGCACGCGAACGTTGCTCAGATGTACCTACCGCCCGGCGTACCCGGCTTCCGTGACGAGCACGTCTACCCACTCGTCCCCGATTTCGCGAAGGCTCGTCGGCTCGCCGGCGGAGGACGTCACACGGCCGTGCTCTACTGCCTGTTCGACGGCGGGAGTCCCCGCGCAGCACGGATCATCGCCAACAACCTCGCCCGGATCGGCATCGACGTTCGCGTGCACTGCATGCCGGGAGACGCGTTTTACACGCGCATGCTGGACCCGAACGACCCCTGGGACATGGTCATCGATGGGTGGGCGGGGCTCGACGATCCCGGCGAGTTCCTCAACGGATTCGCGAGGCGCGACGCCTTCAACGCCTCCCACCTCGACGACTCCCGGATCGACGCGCTCATCAACGACGCCGCCCGCAGGTCCGGTCTAGCCCGCGCCTTCGCCTACGCACGAGTCGACCACACGCTCGTACGTGACGCCGCACCCTGGATCGCCTTCGCCAACGAGAACAAGCACGACTTCTTCTCCGCCCGGATCGGCTGCCAGCTCTATCAGCCGCTCAATGGGATGGATCTCGGCGCCCTCTGCATCCGGCCGGGGCACGCCGCCGACGCCAAACCATCTGTCTCCTAACGCTCCGCTCACGACACCCGAGTTCGTACGCTGTGCTGATGGCGCGCCTCTACGCCGCCACCGGGGACGCGATCGCCCGGCTCGACGAGGCGGGCGAGGCGTGGACGGTCGAGCTGTCTCTGTTGGGGAGCGGCGCACAGTGCCTCGCCGTCGACCCGGCCGACCCGGACACCGTCTACGCCGGCCTGCGCGAGGGCGGCGTGCGTCGTAGCGTGGACGGCGGCCGAAGCTGGGTCGACTGGGGTTTGCCCGAGCCGGGTGCGTTCTCGCTCGCTGTCAGCGCCGCCGATGGGGCGGTGTACGCGGGCACCGAGCCGAGCCGGCTGTTCCGAAGCGACGACCACGGCGTGAGCTGGCGCGAACTGGACGCGCTGCTCGAACTGCCCTCACGGCCGCACTGGAG
>JBKPSO010000090.1:0-7317 GCA_046735055.1 Actinomycetota bacterium | reverse complement strand
GCCAGCGATGCCACCACCGATGCGCCGTCGCAGTCGAAACGTTGAAGGCGGCCGCAGCCGCCCTCAACGAGCACCCCTCCTCAATCGCGCGCACAAGCGCGAGACGACCGGCCAGTCCGAGCTTGGCGTTAGCGTGCAAATCCATCCGCGCCCTCCTTTGAGCGTGAGTCCCGGAAGACCCACAGCCTCAAAGGAGGGCCGGATAGAACAACAGCCGTTCACAACCTCTGTAGGCCGGACAGCTAGTCAGGTTTCTAGTCAGGTTTGGCGGTCGGTTGCTGTCAGTTCCGGTCGCCGACGTGAACGACCCGGTCGTTAAAGCTTCGCGGATCCGCTCGACCGCGGCGTCGCTCTCGCCGTCCATGTCTGACTCAGTGCTCAGCTCCCGCCGCGCGCTCGCAGTACACGCAAACGCTGGTCGTGCGTCAGGTGATCGAAGTACGGATGCCAGGCGACAGTGCGAATGTTCGGCCTGCGTATACTCGCCGGGAAATCCGCCTCGCCCTCAGCGGCGCTTCCGATGATGCCGTGGTCGGCGTCGATCTCAACGGCTGTCTCGCCCGGTTGCGGCCGAGGCACGAGGTACTCCTTCTCGGCAGGCTTCTCCTCCTCGACGGACTTCTCAGCGGCGAGTCTGTTCAGACGACCGCACCAGCAGCTAGTACCGCGATCGCGCCCCTGAATCGAAACTTCACCTGACCCCGTCCACCTACGCGCGACTCTAGAGGTTGCCGGGTGTCAAGGGAAGCTGACCGGAGCCGCGAATGGTGGCTCAATGTGGCAGCAGGCTCCCAACGGTCGCGTAAGCCATCCGTTCGAGCCGCTAATTCTCGCCGCGAGCTTGGCGCTTATCCCGGTGCTGATCATCGAGCACGACGTTTCCTCCGGGACTTGGGCAACGGTTGCCGAGATCGCGAACTGGGTCATCTGGGCGATCTTCGCTGCCGAACTCGTATTCATCCTGACGGTGGCGCCCAGAAAAGCAGCCGCCGCCAGTGCGCATTGGCTCGACGTCGCGATCGTCCTCGTGACCGTCCCGCTCTACGGGGAAGCGCTCTCCTCCATCAGATCGATACGTCTCTTTCGACTGCTGCGCCTGCTCCGGGCAAGCGTCGTCGTTTCGAGGGCGCTCCAAGCCGAGCGGCGACTCGCCTCGGGCAGCGCACTCCGATTCGCAGTGCTCGCCACCGTCTTCCTCACCGTCATCGCTGGCGCCGTGCAATCAACGATAGACACGCGTGACTTCGAGACGTTTTGGGATGGCGTCTGGTGGGCCGTCGTGACCGTCACCACCGTTGGCTACGGCGACCTCGTTCCACACACAGTTGCCGGCCGCATCATCGCGATGTGCCTGATGCTCCTCGGCATCGGCTTCCTTGCCGTCCTCACCGCAACAGTCGCGTCGCACTTTGTACAGGTTGATCAGGGCGACGCGAATCAAGAGGTACTCGAGACGCTCAAGCGGATCGAAGCCGACGTTGCAGAACTGAAGAGAATGCGTTTGAGCGTTAGGGGTAAGGCGCTGAGGAGCGTCGGCAATCAGCAGCACGAACGCGCATGCTCTAAAGCCGCGGACTCACGCGTACGGGATCGGGCCAGCGCTGTTCGATGGCGCGCCGCGCAAGAGACCTAAGCCACGACGACTCAGCGATAAGACGATCTCGAGTTGCTGGCCGGTCTGGATCAACCTCCGGCTTCTGAGGAGAATCCCGTACGGCGTGAGCGATGGCATCACGTCCAGCGCTTCGGATGTACGCCGCGACGTCCCCGGTCGGGGGCTCGGCGTAGCAAGGCCAGAAGTCACCCGTTGGATGTATTCCTCAATCCCACGAGCACCGGACGCCTCGTCGTTAATGAAGGTGTCCAATTCCCGCCTATTGCCGTCAAACGCCGTATCGATGGCGTTATAGAACGCGAGGTACGCGAGGTAGGGCGTTGAGGCGTTCACAGCCTCGCGGAAGACAGCAAGAGCGAGACGAAGCCTCTCGTCCGCGGCTACCTGGATGCTTTCGGGCGCCGGGGAGATCGTGGTTCCGGGAAATGCATGAACCTCGACATGCACCGGTCGATGGAGAGGATCCGTCTCGCCGCTCGTGTTGAAGCGCCTAGCGTCGATGAGGACGTCGTGATGCCATACCAGCGCAGACACGAGCCGCGCCACCGACGTGCGCGCCGGTTCCAAGTCATTGTCTGACTCGTGGACCGTCGTGAGCGTCGGGCCGTATTTCATCTCCGGAATCGGAGGATCCGGGGGCATGGTCGGGATCTCGTGCCACACCAGCGTTCGGTCCTCGAATTGGATGGCGACGGTGTCGGCCCGCCCAAGTTCGTGCGCAGGCGGCGCGCGATGCTCGGGACGATCCTGGAAGCGGAGTCCCGTCCGCAAGGGAACCTCTACTCGAGCCATCGCTTAGTAGTCGCGGTCACTAAGCCGTGCCGGGGGACTCTTCCCAGCTCGTAACAATGTCATAGACGTTGCGCTGGCTTCTGTCGCGATACGTTCCACTGACCGCGAACCCATCGCCGCGCACGCCCCCGGGCGGGTAAGGCTCGGAGAACTGAACCGGAATCAGCAGTTCTCCTGTGCCTTCCGCTCGTATTGCTGGTTCGATGTACGTGGTCTCGAATGGATGGTCGGGATCGACATAGCGGACTTGGACTTCGACGCGGAGAGCTGGGCCGAGTCCTGCGTTGAACAGGACCACTCTCACTTGGCCGCCCTGTGGAGAGCCGTTGAATGCAGCCTCGTACTGGACGAGAAGGGGACGCTCCCGAGATTCCTGATCTCGCCTCGTCAACGTTGCAAGCTCCCACGTTGCACGGACGTCCCCGCTCGTCGTATAGGCCAGGGCACCCGTGAACGCGGCGAGGGCCGTCGTGCCCAGCGCCGTCCCAAAGACCGACGCGGTTTCCCACTCGAAGCCGTGGGGTCGAGTGTAGGTATCGAGGCCGACGGCGATGACATCGCCTGGCCGCCTAGTGGCCGGTTCGGGCAAGGATGAGCGGGGTACAGACTGGCCGGGCGAGAGAGACGTCCGGGCCTAGCTCTCCTCTCTCAGGTACAAGCGGCCGTCGACCGAGAGCCGACCATACGCCTCGAAAGCACTCGCCTTCCCTGGGTATCGCGGACGATCTAAACCCCACTGAGGGACACACAGCTTAGGCGCGCGCGCTGACACGGGGTCGTTGGGCGCGCGCCCGCTATAGGGCGTGACGCGACGTCCCCATCAACGGGGACGTCGCGCTCGCTCAGCTCGTCAGATACCTGGACACGTGCCGGGGTCCGACTCGTCGGTTCTCGGGGAGTCGCCCTGCGGCACGCGCGGGAAGGTGACGAACAGGACATACGGGGTCGTGCCGGTGTTGATGACTTGATCCACTTCGCCGGGGCGTTCGATGAACGCCTGCCCCGCACCGTACGTCGTAACTTGGCACTGGCTGCCGACCGCGGTGTAGACGGTGAGCGTGCCCGCCTTCACGACCACGATCGCGCCCCCAGGATGCGAGTGCCAGCCCGCAGAGCCTCCCGGATTGACCGTGATCTGCGCCATGGCGACGTCCGTTCCGACTTGAAGCGGGATGGTCCCATGTGACACGTTCGTTCCACGCGCCAAGGGAACGTTCGTCAGCCCTGATGGTGGTGTCGCCAAGGCAATTCCGCCGTAAACCGCGACCCCGACGAGTACAAGTAGGAGAGCGAAGAGCGATTTTCGTCTCATGCCTTTTCCTTTCCGGACAAGGCTCAGGGGCCGGAAACGGCCCCAAGGACACCGATCGTACAACGGCCCGGGTATGTCGGGGTGGCAATCATCGAGTGCATCTACCGCTATCCAGACGGCCACGAGGAACGAGAGCGGCCCTTCGAGACGCACGAGTCATACGGCCTTGGTGAGACACGGGTGCGCGACGGGATTCGCTGGAAGGCTGTTGAGGGACGCTCGTTTGTGCAGGGCGATCCAAACAGGGACGAGCTGATCTTCGTTTCTGAGCAGGCGTCCGACTAGCTGGGAAGCGAGCGGCTCGGCCCTTTCTTGCGAGTGAGAGTGGAGTGAGAGTGAGTCTCACTCGGGGGCGTTTCGGAGCGGTTCTGAGCGGTACGCCCCTCGACCGGCGAGGTGGCCGACGCGCGAGCCGAAACCCCCGCTAACGAGTTACTTTCGACCTGGTGAAGCGGAGGGGGAGGGATTTGAACCCTCGATCCGCCTAACGACGGATAACGGTTTTCGAGACCGCCGCATTCGACCGCTCTGCCACCCCTCCGACGGAGGGCACAGGGTAGCTACTTGACCGCGATGTCGACCTTCATTCCGGCCTGCTCGTGGCCGGGAACGCTGCAGTAGAGGTGGTACTTGCCGGGCTTGAGCGTGGCGGTGAGCGTCGCCGATTGGCCGGGCTGGATCAGCTTCGTCTGCGACCCGCCCTTGATCGCCAGATCGTGCGGGATCTTGCCGTCGTTCTTCACAACGAACGTGAACTTGCCCGCCTCGGCCTTGTAGCCGGCGAGCGCGATCTTGAACTCCGTCTCGCTGACCTGAACCGTTTGCGCGGCCTGTGCTTGTGTCGTGGTCTCGGGCGCGGTCGTCGTCTGCGCGCTCGTCGTCGTCTGCTGTTGCGTGGTCGTCCGCTGGACCGTGGTCGGCTGCTCAGCGGTCGTCTCGGTCTTGGCGGCGCCCTCGGCTTCGCCGCTTTCGGCTCCGAAGTTCTCGACGGCGGCGAGCATCCCGAAGAAGAAGACGAAGCAGATCACGATGAACGCCGGCAGCCCGCCGCCGGGGTAGTTCGGCCGAAAGCGCGGGAACAGGAAGGACGACGCCAGCGCGAAGGCGATGAACGCCGCCGCGGTGACGGCGAGGCCTACCTCGTGTCCGGTCGAGAGGGCGAGCGGCACGGCGGCAATCCTACGCTGCGAGGAGCCGGCGCTCTTCCCTTCGGCGGTAGGCCCGCAGGCCCAGGACGCTCGCGACGACGAGCACGATCAGCGGACTGAGGACGATCAGCAGGAACAGGCTCACCGCGCCGGCCCCGGCGAGGAACGACCCGGCTTTGCGCGCGGCGCGCTCGAATCGCCCTGCGCTGCCCTTCTGCGTCGGCGTCGCCGGCTTCTGCGTCGTCAGCGTCAACGAGACGTGCGAGAACGCCGCCTCGTCGAGCGTCGCCTTGTTCGCACGCGTCGCACGGGCGAGATCCGCGCGCGCCTCCTGCAACTGGAGCTGCAGGCGCAGCCGGACGTCCGCCGGCAGATCGGTCTTCAACTGCTCCGCCGCACGCGCGATGAACACCCTCAACCGCACGATGTGCGCGCGCTGCTGCCGCAACGCTTGCTCGAGGTCGACGATCGAGACCTGGCGCGCGAGCACCGTTCCAAGCTCGCTCAGCTGGACCATCGCGGCCTCGACGTGGCCGACCGGGATGCGCAGCACGAGGTCCGCCTGTCCGGGCTGTCCGGCGCTCGTCGACTGCTGCACGGACGCCACGTAGCCGCCGTACGAGCGCACCATGCGCATCGCGTCGTTGGTGCGGTCGGTCAGCGCATCGAGGTCTTTCACACGCAGGGTCATCCACGCCTCGTAGTCCTGGCGGCGACCAGGCGTCGGCGGCACGAGGAGATCCCGGGCCACTCCGGCAGCCGGCGCCTTCTCGGCGGAATGGACGGCGCCAACGGAGGTGAGCGCCTGCTGCTTCGGCGCTCCGGAGCTCAGCACGCCGTGCACGACGGCTGCGCTCAGCAGCGCGAGCACACACGCCGGCGCGAGCACGAGCAGCGACCGCCGCCACGGGATGCTCGGCAGCTCTCGCCGCGCTACCGGCTCGCCGAGCGCGCGAACACGCTCGCGCAAGCTCTCGGGTGCAGCCGTCGGCAACGCGCGCAGCTCGCGCACGAGCTCGGCGTAGTCAGTCGCGGACATCGCGCATCATCTCCTCGAGTCGTTTCAGGGCTCTGCTGAGTCGTGTCGAGCACGCGGTCGGACTGATGCCGAGCACCTGTGCGGCAGTCGGGCCGTCGAAGTCGAGCAGCACGCGCAGCGCCACGACCTCGCGCTCGGCCGGCGAGAGCTGCGCGAGCGCGGCCTCCAGCACGCTCGGTCCAAGAGCCGTCTCCTCCACCTCCGGCGCGCCGCGGGTGTAACGCTCCTCCCGCCGGCGGCGCCGTTCCTCGGCGCGGAAGTAGTCGAGCGCCGCGCTCCGCGCGATGCGACACAGCCAAGCGCGCGGCGTCCCACGGCGCGGATCGAACCGCCGCCAGATGCGAAACGCCTTCTCGAACGTCTCGCCCGTCAGGTCTTCGGCGACGGCGCGATTCCCGGTGAGAAAGACGAGGTAGCGGTGGACCGAGTCGAGCTCCGCCTCCGCGACAGACGCGAAGGTCGGGCGGTCGACGTGCAGGCCCGCCCACGAGGTCGTCACCGCGTTCACGGCCTTCATACGCCGCCGCCGTCCCGGAATGTCACATCGGGATTGTCGCTAGCAGGAGCCCGCCGCGGAAGCTCCGCCCGGACCCGCGAAATGCTGGGCCGACGTGCCGACGCCGCTTTGCAGGCAATCCGACGCTGCGTCCGCGCGAACCAGCGTGACGCCGAACGACGGCGGCAGGGTCGCGCCGACATACGTCGCGTTCTCGGCGTGAAACGCCTCGAGCTGCGTCGCCGCAGCCGTGAAGTTGATCGCGGCGACCGCCGCGGTGGCGTCGCGCTCCGCCTTCTTCGTCGAGGTCGCCGTCGGTCCACTGTGCTGCATCGTCAGCGCCCAGAGGATGCCGACGAGCGCGAGCGAGACGACGATCGAGATGAGGCCGAACGCACGACCCATAGCCCGAGTTATCGGGCTACGGGCCGCCTCGCTTGAGCCAACCGCTAAATCACGCTTCGGCCCAGCTGGCCTCTTCGGCCCAGCTGGCGATGATCCCGAAGCCAATCGTCGCCGCAGGTGCGGGCGCGGCCGGCGAAGCCTTCGGCGCCGCCGTAGCGACGCCCGGTCCGGCAAGTGCCGCAAGCGCCGCGAGCAGCGCGATGATTGCCGCACCCCGCTTGACTGAAATCTTCCTCGCCATCTCCCTTTCCCTCTCGCTCAGCGCATGTGCGCATGAACCACCGCAGTTACTGCGCTGACTGTGGGAGCGAGACGGAGCCGCTGCGTCCCCCTATCGGGGGAGACAGCGGCAGAAATCACTCGTTCGAGTGATCAGCGGCGCCTGGGCCGTGCCCCCAAAACGAGGGGCCTCCCGGTTTCTGCGCAAGAAAGTCGGCGGAGCGGCATCAGAACGGGAGCAACTTCCATGGTGGAGCCCCGGCAGCAAGCCGCAAGTTGCCGGGGCTTTTT
>JBKPSO010000089.1:0-26489 GCA_046735055.1 Actinomycetota bacterium | reverse complement strand
GTCAACCTCTGGTGGGCCGAGAACGCAGATTCGTACTGATGCACATGGCTCTCGAGCGAGTGATACTGCGCTCGACGGCCAAGACAGGAGGCTGAGATGAAGACCATCGTGGTTGGCTACGACGGGACCGAGCCGGCTCAGCGGGCTCTCGAGCGGGCAGCTGACCTGGCCCAGGCTTTCGGCTCCAAGCTCGTGGTCACGAGCGTGGCGCCCGTTCTGATCTCGCCGGGACATTCGATGGGTCCGATCGACCCGGCCGACCCTGAGGAGAAGCACGAAGGTGAGCTGGCGAAGGCAAGGGCATTCCTCGAGCAGCGAGGGATCCAGGCCGAGTATCAGCCTGCGGTGGGAGAGCCCGCGGAGACGATTCTCGAGGTCGCCGAGCGCGACAACGCCGACCTGATCGTGGTCGGGACACGGGAGCCGAGCTTCGTCCAGCGGCTCCTCGGGCAGAGCGTCAGCGAGGCAGTGGCCAGGCACGCGGACCGCGACGTCCTGATCGTGCACTGAGGGCGACCAGGCGCAGCAGCTGTCGTCAGGGGCAGCCCCCGCCGGGGGACGGGCCCGTATCTACCGAGGCGGTGCGGTCCAGCCGAGGCTCTTCGAGATCGCACCGGCACGCGCGAGCAGCATCGGCAGCGCGGCGCGCATCGCCGCCTCGTCGAAGCGCGAGGCGGGCCCCTGCAGGCCGAGGATCGCCGCAAGCGAGCCGCGGGCCTCGAAGACAGGGGCCGCGATTGCGTTCAGCTCGTCCTCACGCTCGCCGGCCGCCTCCGCGAAGCCCTGCACCCGGACCCGCTCGATCTCACGTCTGAGCGCGCGCGGATCCGTGATCGTCCGCGGCGTGAAGCCCTCGAGCGGCGGCTCCGGCAGTTCGAGCGCAGCGAACGCGAGCAGCACCTTCCCGGTCGCGGTCGCGTGGGCGACGCTCCGCCGGCCGACGTGCGCGACGCTCTGGACCGAGGCACGGCTTTGCACGAAGTCGACGGTCACCGCGTCCCGCTCGCCGGGAGCGGAGAGCGTCGCCGTTTCCCCGGTCTCGGCCACCAGCGCCTCGAGGTGGGGTCGCGCCACCGAGCGCAGATCGAGCCTCCCCAGAACCGAATAGCCGAGCTCGATCAGTCTCAGCCCGAGCCGGTACCGGCCGGACTCCGCGACGCGCTCGACGAGTCCTCCTGCCGCGAGCGTAGCTAGCAGGCGCGAGACGGTGCTGGCGTTGATCTTCGTGCGCCGGGCGAGCTCGTTCGTCCCGAGCTCGTCGGCCTCCGCGAGAGCGTCGAGCACGGCGAGCGCCCGTTCGACCGCGGCGACTCGGCGGGACGCTGGCTCTCCGGTGCGGACCATGCTAGGCTCGGTCCGGAATTTTGACACACTATTGCCGAGGAGGCAATTCAATGAATCTGGCCAAGTCCTCGCCGTACGTCGTCGTCGGCGCCGGTATCCACGGCCTCTCGACCGCGTACCACCTGGCCGTGGAGCTGCGCACGCGCGGGCTCGGCTCGGGAGCGGACGTCCTCGTGCTCGACAAGCGCTCTCCTGGCTCCGGTGCGTCCGGGATCGCGTGCGGCGTCGTCCGCAACAACTACTTCCAGCCGGCGATGAGCGAGCTGATGCACGCCTCCGTCGAGGTCTGGGAGTCGGATCCCGAGGCGTACGCGTACAACCCGGTCGGCTACATAGCTCTCGGCGCAGCCGTCCAGGAGCCCGACCTGATCGCCGTCGCCGAGCGGCACGAGCGGATCGGCTACCGCTCGGAGTTGATCGTCGGCGAGGCCGAGGCCGACGCGCACATGAAGACGCTCTTCCCCGACTGGCGAGCGCAGGGCGTGACGGTCTGCCTGCACGAGCACCGGGGGGGCTTTGCGTTCAACATGGCCTCGGTGATCGGCCTCGTCGAGAAGTGCGAGTCCGAGGGCGTCCCGATCTTGTCCGGGGTCGAGGTGACGGGCTTCGAGCCCGGACGGGACGACTCGATCGCCGCCGTGCAGACGAAGCACGGGCGAATCGAGGTCGGCGAGCAGGTCGTCGTCGCGCCCGGTCCGTGGGCCAAGCGGTTCTGGACGATGCTGGAGCTGCCGCAGACGATCGACATCCACACGCCGTCGGGCGACGTCGTCGAAGACCGGCCGATGTGGACCTACTGGAACCTTCAGGAGGGGGAGATCACGGTCGACCCGCTCATGTTCGCGACCGCCGACGGCGGCGCACCGCCGGTCATCCACCTCGACACCGACGCGCCGCTCTACACCGACGAGGGCGAGCTCGTCACCGACGAGCTCTGGGGGATCTACTACAAGCGGGACCGCCACGGCGTCCAGGGCGGGGCTTCGCCGCTCGTGGTCGACGGGGACGTGGAGCTCGACCCCTACCCGCAGACGACGAACGTCGACCGTTCGTTCGCCGACATGTGGTGCGCCGCGCTCTCGCACGCCATGAGCCGCTTCGAAGGCTGCCGGGGCGTCTACAAGAACGCGCGCTCGGGCGGCGTCGGCGCGTTCACGGCCGACAACTTCCCCGTGTTCGACTACGTCAAGCCGAACGTGTACGGCGTCTTCGACTCGAACCACGGCTACAAGATGATCGGAGTGGGCCGAGAGGTGGCGAAGGTGCTCGTCGGCGAGCACTCGAGCCTGCTCTATCCGTTCCGCTTCGAGCGATTCGCGACGGGCGATCTGCACCCGGTCTCGAACTCGCCCTATCCGTGGTCCTAGCCTCCGCTAGGCACGGCGGGGGCGCCCAGCGCGGCCGGGCGCCCCCGCCTCGAAGCTCAGCGACTCACGAAAGCCACTTCTTGACCTCGACCTGGTGGGCCTTGACCCACTTCTCCGCCGCCTTCGCCGGGTCGATGTGCTGCCCCGCGATCATGTTCGCGACGGTGTTCTGGTCGTCGTTCGACCAGCTGAACTTCCTCAGCAGCTTGTAGGCGGGCGAGCCGCTCTTCGCAAACTTCGCGCTGAAGACCTTGTTCAGCGGGTACGTGTCGTATGCGCACCTGTACTGCTTGACGTCGCCGCCGGCCTTGGAGTCGTCCTTACAGGCCCTGAACCGTTTCGGGAGCTGCACCTCGGCCAGCTGGTACGCGCTGTTCAGGTACTGCGGCGTATACCAGTAGAAGAGCACCGGCTTGTGCTGCTTGTAGAGCTGCGTCCAGCGCGCCACCTGCGCCGGCTCCGCGCCGACGCTGACGAACTTGAAGTTCAGACCCAGCGCCTGGATCAGCTGCCGGTCCTTTTGGACGTACGAGGGGTCGCCCCCTAGGAACATCCCCTGCGAGCCGGATTCTGGGCTCTTGAAGAGGCTCTCCTTGCCCCTCAGGCCCAGCCATGTCTTGAACTCCGGATGCTGCTTCATCAAGTACGCCGGGATGTACCAGCCGATGTGGCCGTTGACGCCGTTCGAGCCGCCCAGCACCGACGTGTGCTGCTTGGTGATGTACTGCTTGTACTGGTCGACGTGCTGCCAGTCCTCGAGGACCGCGTCGACCTTCCCGTCGGCCATGGCCTGGTAGACGGGGATCTCCGCGACCTGCGTGATCTTCACCGTGCAGCCGAGGTTGTGCTCGAGCACGTACTTGGCGACGTACGTGTTGGCCGTGGAGCCGGCCCAGGCCTGCTCGTTGACCGTGACGGTCCCGCACTTCTGCGCGCTCGCCCCAGCCGTCGCCGCCCCGGCGACGAGCGTAGCCGCGCCGACGACTGCCGCCGCGGCGAGGAGCCAGCGAAGCGATCGCCCTCCGACCGGATTCGACATCCGAACCTCCTTTGCTCCCGTTGGTGTATTCGCCGACGTCCTTGTCACAGCCGTCCCATCCGCAGTCGCCCGACCCGGCCCGGACTCCCGGTGCCCCGCGTGACCCGGTCGAGGGCGATGCCCAGGGCGAGAATCGCAAGCGACGCCACGACGCCCTGGCCGAACTCGTTCCGCTGCAGGCCCTGGGCGACCTCGTACCCGAGCGCTCCGGAGCCCACGAGACCACCGATCACGACCACAGCCAGCACCATGATGATCCCCTGGTTGACGCCGAGCATGATCGCATCGCGGGCGAGGGGGATCTTCACCTTCTGCAACACCTGTCGGTTCGTTGCGCCGAAGGCTCCGGCGGCCTCGACGGCGTTCGCCGGCACGTCGCGGATGCCCGCCCCGACGAGCCGGATCACGGCAGGAGCCGCATACAGCACGGCCGCGAGCACGCCGGGCACGATCGAGACCGGCATCAGATAGATGAAGGGGATGATGTAGACGAGCTGCGGCAACGTCTGCAGGACGTCCAGGATCGGGCGGAGGAACCGCTCGACTCGCCGGCTCTCACCGGCCCAGACGCCGAGCCCGAACCCGATCGCGACCGCGAGCACGATCGCGACGAGGACCTGCGACAGGGTCTGCATCGCAGGCTCCCACTCGCCGATCACGCCGATCGTCGCCAGCATTGCGAGCGTCGTCAGCGCCGGGCGCAGCCCGCTCAGCAGGAACGCGATCGCCGCCAGTCCGAAGACCATCGCCGGCCAGGGCGTTTCGACGAAGAAGCTCTGCAGCGGCACGAGGCCGTACTGGACGAGGAAGTTCCCGATCGGCTCTGTGATGTGGAAGACGAAGGTCGACGGGTTCTGGACGTAGTCCAACGCCGTCTGAACCTGTCGCAAGAGCCAGTCCTGGGCGGTGTAGCGCGAATACACTGCTCCCGCGCCGAAGGCATGGCCAAGCCCAACAGCAAGCCCGACCGCCGCGGCCGCCGCGAGCGTCGCCAGCCTCAGCCGGCGCTTGGCCAGGTCGGTGAGATGGCGGCGTGCCGGGTCCGTGCGCTCGGCCATCGCCTGGGTCGCGCGGTCGAGCGCGATCGCCATGATCACGATCGCGAAGCCGGCGAGCAGCGCCCGCGCAGGGTTCGAGTAGAGGCCGTTCGTGACGACGTTGCCGAGGCCCTGGCCGCCGATCAGGCCGGCGATCACGACCATCGCGAGCGCGAAGAGGATCGTCTGGTTGACCGCGAGGAGGAGCATTCTCCTCGCGAGCGGCAGCTGCACCTTGCCGAGCACCTGTAACCGCGTCGAGCCGATCGCCTCTGCCGCCTCGACGGTGTTGGTAGGCACACGCCGGATTCCGAGGGCCGTGATGCGGATCGCGGGCGGGACCGCGTAGATCATAGTGGTGACGACCGCCGCGCCCGGTCCGACGGAAAAGAGGATCACGACCGGCATCAAGTACGCGAACGCCGGCACGATCTGCATCGCGTCGAGCACGGGCGTGATCGCCCGCTGGAAGCGATCCGAGCGTGCTGCGAGGACGCCGAGGGGCATGCCTACGGCCAGCGAGAGCGAGACTGCGGCCAGAGTCAGCGCGAACGTCTGGACGCTCTCGTCCCAGAGACCCATGGCGGCAAAGGAGACGAAGGCTGCCAGCAGGCCCAGGGCGGCCCTCGGACCGCCGAACCGGAGCACGACGACGGTACCGAGCGCGGTCGTCCCCGCCCAGGTGAGGTGCCGGAAGAAAGACGTCAGCCACGAGACGAGGTTGTCGAGGAACGAGGCAAACCCGTTGAAGATCGAGAACACGAAGCTCGGGTGCGTCTCGTTCCGGTGGTTGCTCAGCCAGTTCTGGAAGCTGTCGAGGTGCCCACTGAGGGAGCTCCACTCGAGCGACGACGGCCATGGCGCCTCGTTCCGGAATCCGAAGAAGGCGATCAGGATCCCGACCACGATCGCCGCGACCAGGCCGAACCGGCCGCGCCACCACGGCATGGGCGGAGCCGCGACAGCCGGCAGGGCATGCTCGGTGGCGACCGCCACTAGCCGCCCTCGCCTGCGATCGCTCGCAAGACGGCGTCTCGATCGACCACGCCTACGACCTCGCCGTTCTCGACGGCGCACGCCGGACGCTCGCTCGCCGAGATCACCGCCAGGGCGTTCTTGACCGTCGTGTCGACGTCGACCCGGGGCCCGTCCGTCGGCTCGCCCGGCTCCAGCGGCCGCATGATCCAGCGCAGGGTCAGAACGTTGCTGCGCGGAACCTCGCGCACGAAGTTCGTCACGTACTCGTCGGCGGGCGAGCCCACCACCTCCTCCGGCGTCCCGACCTGGACGAAACGGCCCTCCCGCATGATCGCGATCCGGTCGCCGAGCCGCAGCGCCTCGGGCAGATCATGGGTGATGAAGACCATCGTCTTGCCGGTCTCCTCCTGGAGGCGGCGCACCTCGTCCTGCATATCGCGGCGGATGAGCGGATCGAGCGCGCTGAACGGCTCGTCGTAGAGCATCACTTTCGGGTTGACCGCAAACGCGCGCGCTAATCCGACGCGCTGCTGCATCCCGCCCGAGAGCTGGTCAGGGAACTGGTTCGCAGCGTCCTCGAGGCCGACCAGGCGCAGCACCTCGGTGGCGCGCGCGAGCCGCTCGGACTTCGCCACGCCCTGCACCTCGAGCCCGAAGGCGACGTTGTCGATCACGCGCCGGTGCGCGAGCAGGCCGAAGTGCTGGAACACCATCGAGGAGGTGTGCCTACGCAGGTCGAGGAGCTCGGCGCGGGTGGCTGCTGTCACGTCCCGCCCGGCGATCTCGATCGTGCCGGCGGTCGGCTCGATCAGACGGATTAGCGTGCGCACGAGCGTCGACTTGCCCGAGCCGGACAGCCCCATCACCACGAAGACCTCGCCCGGCCACACCTCGATCGAGACGCCACGCACAGCCGCGACGCAGCCCGTCTTCGCATGTAGCTCTCCGCGGGAGAGCTCGGCGTCGGGCGTACCGATGACGCGCTCGGCGTGAGGGCCGAAGATCTTCCAGACGCCCTCGGCGCGGATCAGCGGCCTGCCGCTCCGGTCCACTCGATGACCGTCCTGCTTGGGCGTGACGGCGTCGATCGCGCCAGCGGTCACGATTGCAAACCGTACTCCGTTCCGAGACTCACGACTACCGTCTTGAGCTCGGTGAAGGTGTCGAGCGAGTGGCGACCGCCGACACGGCCGACGCCGGAGCGGGAGCCGGCGCGACCGCCGAAGGGAAGGTGGCTCTCCCAGTAGTTGGAGGACTCGTTGACGTTCACCCAGCCGGCTCGCGCCGCCTCGGCGAAGCGCAGGCCGCGGGCCAGGTCGCGCGTCCAGACCGCCGCGAGCAGCCCGTACGGCGACGCGTTTGCGATCCGGACTGCCTCCTCGTCACTCGTGATGGTCGAGATCGGCACGATCGGGCCGAACGTCTCCTCGGTCGCCACTTCCATCTCGTCGCTGATGCCGTCGAGGACTGTCGCCTCGTAGTAGAGCGACGTCGGGAAGCCCGCGGCGCGCGCGCCGCCGACGACTGCCTCAGCGCCGCGCTCGAGCGCGTCGGCGACGTGGCGGTCCATCTTCGCGGCGGTCGGCTCGTTGTTGAGCGGCCCCATCGTCGTGTCGTCCGCAAACGGGTCGCCGAGGCGGATCTCGCTCGCGACCGCCTCCGTCAGCCGCTCGACGAACTCGTCGTGCACCCGCTCGTGAACGAGGAACCGCTCCCCGGCGGTGCAGCTCTGGCCGGCGCAGAGGAAGGCGGCCGTCAGGCTCGCCGCGGCCGCGGCGCCGACGTCCGCATCCTCGAGGACGACCATGGGGCCGTTGCCGCCCATCTCGAGCAGGAGCGCTTTTCCCGCTGCGCGCGCGGCGACGCGGTGGCCGGTCTCGACCGAGCCGATGAAGGCGATCGCCTGCATCCCCGGGTTGGCGGCGACTTCGTCGCCGACGACCGGCCCCGGCCCTGTGACCAGGTTGAACACGCCGGCCGGGAGTTCGGCGTCGACGATGCATTCGGCGAGCTTCACCGCGCACACGGACGTCGTCGGCGCCGGCACCCAGACCACCGAGTTGCCCGAAGCGAGCGCCGGGGCGAGGACCTCGGCCGGCATCGTGTACGGCCAGTTCCACGGCGTGATCACGCCGACCACGCCGCGCGGCACACGGTAGACGAGGATCCGCTTCGACGAATCCACCGACGGCGGCATCGACCCCTCGATCCGTGTCGCGTCGGCTGCTGCCATCCGGAAGTACTCGGCGAGCTCGTCTACCTCGCCGTACGACTCTGCGTGGAGCGGCTTGCCCTGGTCGAGCGTCAGCGTTCGCGCGAGGTCGTCGCGGCGCTCGACGATTAGCTCGGCGACGCGCTCCAGCGCCGCGGCCCGCTCGAAGGCGGAGCGCGCCGCCCACCCGTGCCAGGCCGCGTTGGCCACGGCGATCGCCCGCTGGGCGTCGGCGCGCGTCCCTTCCGGCACGTTGCCTATGGTCTTGCCGGTCGCGGGGCTCGTCGCCTCTGTCCGCTTGCCGGACTCGCTCTCCGTCCAAGCGCCCCCGACGAACATCGCGTGCTCGATCATGCGGGCGTGCGCTGCTCCGCGTGCCGGTAGAACTCCACCTCTTCTCGCGGAAGCGGCGTGTTGCCGAGGATCAGGTCGGCGGCCTTCTCCGCGACCATCATCACGGGCGCGTAGATATTCCCGTTCGTCACGTAGCGCATCGCGGACGCGTCGACGACGCGGAGCCCGTCCACGCCGTGCACCCGCATCGTGTTCGGGTGGACGACCGACGTCTCGTCCGTGCCCATCCGGCAGGTGCAGGAAGGATGCAGCGCGGTCTCCGCGTCCCGGGCCACCCAGTCGAGGATCTGGTCGTCGGTCTCGACGCCGGAGCCCGGAGAGAGCTCGCCGCCGTTGAACTCGTCGAACGCGGGCTGCGTGAGGATGTGCCTCGCGCAGCAAACGGCCTCGACCCATTCCTGCCGGTCCTGCTCGGTGGAGAGGTAGTTGAAGCGGAGCGCCGGGTGGACGCGCGGGTCGGGCGAGACGATCTTGACCGAGCCGCGGCTGTCAGAGTACATCGGCCCGACATGGACCTGGTAGCCGTGGCCCTGCGGAGCCGAGCCGTCGTACCGGATCGCGATCGGCAGAAAGTGGAACATCAGGTTCGGGTATACGGCCTCGCCGTTCGAGCGGACGAAGCCGCCGGCCTCGAAGTGGTTGGTTGCCCCGGGCCCGCTCCGGAAAAGGAGCCATCGCAGCCCGACCAGCGGCCGGTTGCGCTTCCGGTACGCGGGTGCCACCGTCACCGGCAGTTTCGACGCGCACTGGATGTAGACCTCGAGGTGGTCCTGGAGGTTCTCACCGACCGCCGGTAGGTCGTGAACGACCTCGATCCCGAGCGCGTCGAGCTCCGCCGCGTTGCCGACTCCGGAGAGCTGGAGGATTTGCGGTGAGTTGATCGCGCCGCCGCAGAGGATCACCTCGTTCGCTCGGATCTCGCCGCGGCCGGCGACCTCGACGCCAACCGCCTTCGTCCCCTCGAAGAGGATCCGCGTCACGAAACGGCGGCATTGCACCTCGAGATTCGGACGGTTCATGACCGGGCGCAGGTACGCGCGCGCCGCGCTGAGGCGGCGGCCGCGGTGGATGTTCCGGTCGAACGCCGCGAACCCCTCTTGCCGGAAGCCGTTCACATCGTCGGTCCGCTCGTAGCCGGCCTGTTGCACGGCCTCGAAGAACGCCCGGAAGAGCGGGCTCGTCGCCGGCCCGCGCTCGAGCACCAGCGGGCCGTCACCGCCGCGCCACTCGTCGGCGCCGGCGACGCACCTCTCCATCCGCTTGAAGTACGGCAGGCAGTGTCGGTAGTCCCACCGCTCGAGCCCGGGATCGGCCGCCCAGCGCTCGTAGTCCAGCGGGTTCCCGCGCTGGAAGATCATCCCGTTGATCGAGCTCGAGCCGCCGAGCACCTTCCCCCTCGCGTGGTAAATGCGGCGGCCGTGCATGAAGGGCTCCGGCTCGGACTCGTACTTCCAGTCGTAGAAGCGGTTTCCGATCGGGAAGGAGAGAGCGGCCGGCATGTGGATGTACAGATCCCATGGGTAGTCGGGCCGCCCCGCCTCGAGCACGAGCACCCTCGTCGAGGGATCGACGCTGAGCCGGTTCGCGAGCGCGCAGCCGGCGGAGCCGCCGCCGACGATGACGAAGTCGTAGTTCACGCGCGCAGCTTCCTCATCGCGTCGCGGACGGAGCCCGTGTCGAGCGACATCTCGAGCAGCCCGACCTGGTCTTCGTAGACACCTGGGTCGACCTGCTCCTTCACGTCCTCGTCGAGGATGTGAACGACGGGGAGCCCC
The DNA here is from genome assembly GCA_046735055.1 of Actinomycetota bacterium. Classification (GTDB taxonomy): domain Bacteria; phylum Actinomycetota; class Thermoleophilia; order Gaiellales; family Gaiellaceae; genus DATBLE01. Next base: position 16,383 of record JBKPSO010000089.1, on the reverse strand, counting down.
AACGGGACTCCTGCCAGCGCCCCCACGTAGGCCGGATCGCCCGCCGTGAGCGTCTCGGCCGCGACCTCGATCGCCTCGAGGTCAGCAGCACCGAGCACGACCACGAGCGAGTCGGTGCCGTGCTCGTCGGCGAGACGCTTGATCCGGTCCTGGTTCTCGGGGTGCATGGCGCCCGCCGCCGTTCAGACGAAGCACTCGGTCTCGACGAAGATCACCTCCGCGCCCGCCGTGCGGACGCACTCGGCGATCGCCGGGCCGGGGACGCCGTCTCGCTCGCCGAGCGCGATCACCTTCTTGCTGTCGAGCTTCATGCTGTCTCACCTCCTCTCAGAGACGTGAACGCCTGCTCGAGCTCCGCCCTGCCGACGTCACCAGTCAGGCGATCGATCTCGACGCCGTCCCGCATCAGCACGTAGGTCGGCAGACCGAACACCTTCAGCTCGCGACAGATGTCGCGGGCCTCGGGGGCGTTCACCTTGACGACCCGCACGGCACCATCCGCCTCCTCCTCGAGGCGCGCCACTGTGGGCATCATCGCGAGGCAGGGCTGACAGCGCGGCCCCCAGAAGTCGACGAGGACGCTGCCCTCGCCGGTCAGCTCACCGAAGGTCTCCACCGTCGCGTCGACGGGCATTCAGTTCTCCTTTCCGGGTTCGATCAGGACCGAGAGGCCGTCTGCGAGCTCCGTCATCCGGCCGAGGAAGAGCGACCCCTTCGCCAGCAGCATCGTCGAGGCCAGGTCGCCGCCGCGTAGACCGCGCAGGGCATGGGGCAGCCACGGCACCGCCGAGGCGACGTGCCCCTGCGTCGGCGAGAAGCCTGGCAGCCCGCGGTCCCGCTCGAACCTGTCGAGCTCGTCGCGGGGGAGCTCGCCACGCTTGACTGCGAGCGCGCCGATCAGGCGATAGTTGCGGCTCGGGACGTTGCCCGCGCCGGCCGGCTCCGTGATCTCCGGGTCGTGGAGCTCGGTCGCGTAGCGGTTGATGTCGAGAATGCCGCGGCCGACCGCCTCCAGCGGCCGGACGACGAGGTCCTCGAGCACGGCCTGCTGCGCCGAGCCGGAGCCCACTCGGTGGCGGCCGACCGCGTCGAGCCGAATCTCCGGAGCTCCGTCGCCGGGCCGGCCGACGAGGATCGCCAGGCCGGCGAGCACGTCCTCGAGCACCGGGACGCCGTTCTCGAGAGCGCCGCTGAACTTCATCCCGAGCTTCGCGAGCGAGCCGCCGGCGACGACGGCGACGTGCTGGAAGACACCGGCGGCGACAAGCGAGGCGGCCGCAACCAGCGCGTGGAGCGGCGCGCAGCAGAACGCCTTCACGTCGCTGCCCGACGCGTTCAGGCAGCCTGCCTGCTCGGCAATCGCCTTCGCGAGGTTGCCCCCTCCGCGCTGGTAGCGATCGCCCACCGCCTCCTCGCCGCAGCCGATCGTGTACTCGAGCTCGTCCGCCGGGAAACCCGTCTTGGCGAGCAGGTCTTCGAGCGCGAGAGCTCCGGTCGCCTTGCAGGCGAGGTTCTCGAGGAGAACAGGTGCGGTCAGGCTCTCGTCCTCGTCATGAGCGCCCGCCATCGAGCCGAGGAAGGCGGCACCGTCGTAGATCGGCAGGCCGGAGTTCGAGCCGTCGAGCCGGAAGAGCTGGAACGCGTCGGCCTCGGCCATGCGTCGGTAGAGCTCGGCCTGTGGGATGAGCGTCCCGAAGGGCCCGTTGGGCCGCGGCTCGACCGGGTTCCGCCACCACGGCCGCTCGATCGCCCAGAGCCCGTCCGGATGGAGGTTGCCGATGAACACCTGGTGCGGCGGGTAGCCGAGCGCCTCCTCGTAGGTGCGAAGCGACCCGGACAGGTCGACGCCCTCCCGCGTCGGCTTCGAGCCGTGCCGGACGAGGTCGGGCGCGTGCGCCAGGACGAGCGAGCAGCCGTGAATCGCCGCGCCGCTCACGAGCCTCCCGTCCGCAGCGCGGCCGCAAACACACCCCCGACTGCGTAGCCAGACGCGGCGCACGTGTATATGAAGGCTTCGTGCCAGAAGTGCGGCGTCACGCGGGCACCTCCCACACCGTCAGGGGCTCGACCTCGCTCTCGAGCATCGCCAGCGCGCGCTCGACGATCCGCCGCCGCTCGGCCTCGTCGAGCCCGAACGGGTGAGTGATCGCGGGTGCGTGGACGTTACGATTGACGCCGATCATCACCGCTACCGTCGGCAGCGCGGTCACGAACACCGTCGGGATCCCCGCCCGCTCGATCTCCTTCGCCAGCACTGCACCGCAGCGCGTGCCCGTCCCTCAGGTTCCCGAGAGGAGGACGGCCTGGACGCCCGCGTCCCCGAGCTCGGCGGCGATCTCCCGGCCGAAGCGCGTCGCGGACTCGACGGGCGTGCCGTTGCCGGTCGTGGTGTAGAAGACGCCGTGCAGACGGGCGATCCGGCCCTCGCGCTCGAGCGCCCGCACCGTGTCCAGCGGGACGAGCCGGTTCGGATCCTCGTTCGCGAGCGTGACGTCGAAGCCGCCGTGCACCGACTGGTAGGCCTCCGGGCTGAGGCTCTCGACGCCGTCCAGTGGATAGCGCAGCCAGCCGCGAGCACGAATCGTCGGTAGACGGTCGGGGTTCCCCTGGGGCACGCACCCCGACTCGGTCACGAGGGCGAGCAGCGCCGCACCGAGATCCGGGACGGGCGGCGGCGGCGGCACGCGGTCGAAGCCAGCTGCGACCTCCGAGCGCACCTCGCCGCCGAGCTTCGCGAGCATCAAGTCGATCGCCCGCTCCGCCCCGGTCTGCTCCGCGAAGCGGTTGCGCCTGAAGCCTCGGGGCAGGTAGCCCTCCTCGACGGGCGGGCCGAGCTCGCGTCCAGCAGCGAGAGCTGACGCCAGCCGCCCGAGCACCGGAAGAGCTTCGCGCATCCCCGCAACATTGGCCCCGGTCGGGACGACGACCGCCCACCCGGCCGCTCCCGCGCCCGGATTCTCCGGGTGCATGGCCGTCACCGCTGGAATCCCTCGCTCGGCGGCGGCCGCCGTGAGGCGCGCGCACGCGTAGCCGTAGCGGCCCGAGCCGAAAGCCGGGCCGGCGACAAGCACCGCAGGCGACTCGGCCTCGAGCAGCGTGAGAAGGCGCTCGAGCGCCTCGTCCTCGTGCTCGGCGAAGTAGTCGTCGCCGCAGGCGAGCGTCGCTGCGATCTCGGCGCCCTCGAGCTGCGCCTGGAGGCCGCGGCCAGGGCCGACCGTCCCCTCGAGCCGGGCGGGCTCAGTCCCGGCCGCCTCCTCGCCCCCGAGCCCGGCAAAGAATTGGTTCAGGTAGTGGACGGCCTTCACCATGCCGTTCCTTGCAGGGTCAGTTGGCCCGTCTGGTTCGTCGCCCCCAGGTAGTTACGGACGGGCACACGCCCCGCCGCGGCCGCGGGCGTCCCGTCGAGGAGCAGCTCGCCGCCGAGCACGCGCTCGGGAGTCCATTCGTCCACGAGCTCCTCGGCGTTTCCCGCCGAGACGATGCAGTCGGCCTCGGCGACCCAGTCGGTCAGGCCGGGGCTCATCGCCTCCGGATCGGCCATCTCGGCGACGATCACGGCCGTCTTGATCCCGGCCCGCTCGCATGCGCGGCACGTGAGCATCGTGTCCGTGTGCGAGTTGCCGCCGGCGTCGGTCGTGATCACGACGCCGGCAGCGCCGAGTTCCGTCGCGGCGGCCGCGGCGCGCTCGGCCGCCGCTTGCTTGTCGTCGGCGGTTTGCTCGTAGCCACGCGTGAGCACGACGCCGGCGAAGCGAAGACGTTTGCCGTGCTCTCGGTAGAGCGTCCGGACGAGCTCGTTCCGCTGGAAGAAGAGCGTCGGGTTGCGCAGCGCGGCCCAGTGATACTCGCCGCAGGTCACCGCCCCGTCGAGCAGCTCGGCGGGGTCGATCGCCTTCGGTAGTCCCGCCCGGCCGACCGGCACGCCGTAGAGGTACTGGTAGTAGAGCTGTCCAAGGTCGGAGAGCTGGATGAGCGCGGCGACCGCGGGAAGGTGCTCGTCCGCGGGGCCGAGGTCGTAGCGCTCGATCTCGGCGGGGTCGGCCTCGAGCGTCGGCTCGGCGAGCAGCTCGGCCCCGGCGAGCGTGACCCGGCGGACGGCTTCGTCGAGCTCGACGTGCCCGATCCCCTCGGCGGGCTCGAACTCGAGCACGACATTCGTCAGCGAGTCAAAGGGCGTCAGAGCGGCGCCGGGCCCGGCAAGATCGACGATCGACTCCAGCTCGTGCAGCGGGCGCTCCTCGCCCGGGAAGTCGGCGCACGAGAGAACGGCCACTCCCTCGAGCCGGTTCGTCCGCCCCGCGCCCGCCCGGACCTCGGTCGGAAACGCGGGGCGTCCGTCGGGTCGGATTCTCGGCTCGACCGCGTCGAGGATGTGCGTGATCCGCATGGCCTCGCGGGGAGCGACGACCTCGACCTCGACGCCCGCCAGCCCGGGCTCACCTGCTACGAGCCGCTCGATCCGGCCGCGGTCGACCGCGAGCAGGTCGGCGGGGAAGGACGCCAGCTCGAAAGCGGTCACGCGGCCTGCCGATAGCCGAGGCATTTAGAGATCTCGGCGGCCGTCGCGGCGCACGCCTCGCCGGCCTCCTCCAGCGCGGTCAGCCGGTAGGACGGGCCAGAGACCGAGACTGCCGCGACGCAATTGCCTGCACTGTCGAATACCGGCGCGGAGACCGCGTGCAGCCCGAGCTCCAGCTCCTCGACGGCGGACGCGTAACCCCGACGTCGCACCTCGTCCAGCTCTTGCTCGAGGGCCGCCGGATCGGCGATCGTCCGCGGCGTCAACGGCTCGAGCGCCTCGGGCAGGCGGCTGTCACCGAAGGCGAGCAGCGCCTTCCCGTTCGCCGTCGCGTGCAGCGGCGCTCCGCGGCCGGTCCAGTCGGTCATCCCGACGAAGTGCGCGGACTGCACCTGGTGGACGTTCAGCGCCTGGTCGCCCTGGCGAACGGCGAGGTTGATCGTCTCTCCCGTCCGCTCGGCGAGCCGCTCGAGCGGCTGGCGCGCGACCTGGGCCAGCGCCAGGCTTCTGACGGCGATCGCGCCGAGCCGCGCCAGCTCCGGGCCGGGCGAGAAACGATCGCCTTCGCGGCGGACGAGCCCGCGCGCCCGGAGGACGGCCAGCAGCCGCGAAACGGTGCTCTTGTGCATGCCGAGCTCGCTCGCCAGCTCGGAGACCCCGAGGTCGGGGCGCGCCGGGCTGAAGGCGGCGAGGATCGCGAGCGCTCGATCGGCCGACTGCACTGTTGCGAATGATGCAACATCAGCGCACATTCTGCAACGCGAATGGTGCTAGCACCTTGTCTCCGAACGTTCGACCGGAGACCGGCTTCAGCGTCGACCGGCGAGGGATGCGACTAGGCGCCGCGCGGCGTCTCGTCGTCGAGCGTGACCCGCATCAGGTCGCGGATCGAGACAATGCCGACGACCCGCGCACCGTCCAACACGGGCAGGTGGCGGAAGCCCCCGTGAATCATCAGCGACGCGGCAAGCCCCGTCGTCTCCGACGCATCGATCGTCTCAGGGTCGTGCGTCATGCAGTCCGCGACGAAGACGCCCTCGATGGGGCCGGCCGCGACTGCCCGGAGGACGTCCCGCTCGGTGATGATCCCGCGCAGCGCATCACCGTCGAGCACGAGCGCCGCCCCGACATGCCGCTCGTCCATCTGCCGCGCCGCCTCTTGGAGCGAGATACTCGGCTCCACCGTCAGCAGGCCGCGCGACATGATCTCGGCGATGGTCGCCACCCACCGATCCTAGACGGCATAGGCCTGGGGCGCCGCGCCGGGGAGCCTCCACTCGCGCCAGCGCCGGCTCGCTGAACCCGCCGTCGGTGATCCACGGCGCGCCGTCGGGCCCAACGATGACACCGTGTGGGGCCGACCCGATCCCGAGCGGCGTGTGCCGCGTTCGACCCGTGCGCGGGTCGAGCCACCCGAGCGCACCGGCCGCCTGCGCCGTGTACCAGACTCCGCCGTCGCGGGCGGGCGCGACGTCGTGCGGATGCGATCCGGCCGGGACGGCGTACTCGCGCAGCGTGACGCGCTGCGACTCGGCCGTACCCGGTACAGCGGTCCCGTGAACACGTCACCGACGGCGTAGGGCGAGTGCGTCCCTCATGTTGCCGCCTGCATCATCTCCAGTTTTGCTCTGAGGACTTCGAGTCGGAGGGACTCCGAATCCAAATAGGTGCGGAGCGCATGGTGGATGGTGTAGTCCTTTAGCGTCGGCGGCTCTAAAAGCAGCAGCTCGTCTCGGTGGTCGGCGATGAGTGTGTTGACGAAGCGCGGCCCGGTCTTCGTCTTTTGGAAGCCGTAGTTTCTTTGCGGCCTGATCTGCTCGAGTCCGCGCTCGAGGATCGGATGTCCAGCAACGGCGCCGAATAAGTAGAAGTCCGCGACGTCCGACCCGGTCAGAGCCGTGAAGAAATCGGCGTCTTGGATCAGCGGCTCGATCGAGCTCAGACACTCCAGGTCCGCATCGACGTAGACCCCGCCGAACCGCCAGACGACCTCGAGCCGCAGGATGTCGGAGCGCTCGGCCGGGACTCGCAGCCGCTCGGCCGCCTCCGGCCGGCGCAGCGGCTGCGGGAGGTTGTCTTCCGTCCATAGGCGAACCTCCCAGTCTGGATGGTGGCGAACCCAACTCTGCTGGTAAGCGGCGTACTCCTCCGGAAGCGGATTGGGCCCGACCCAGACCTGATGGAAGATTCGCGGCATCCGCATCGATGCTGTTGCCGGCTGAACCTCCTTCGCTGTCTTCGCCCGAGCCATGGGACGAAGCTCATCCGCGCTCTCTGTTGATGGCCTACTCGCCATAACCTCCTGGTATTTGGCTCGCCAGTGAGAAGCTTCTTTCTGAGCAGCAGTGAGCCGCTTCTCCAACTTGAGCAGTGACTGCCACAGGCGGTCCAAGGTGTCCTCGGAGCCGCCGGCTCGGCCGACGGCATAAGCCCTCTCGATATCTTTCGGCCTACTGGGGTCGATGAGGGCGCGGTCGACGTAGGTCACATGCGGCTCGTCTGACAGCAGGCGGGCAAGGAACTTCGATCCGGTCGCTGACTTGTCGTAGCCACGGAACTCACGTGGCCGGATTTCGTCCAAAGCTCGATCGAGGATCGAATGTCCGGCAGCAGCGCCGAGCAGCGCTGTGTCGACGCGGCCGCGGCTGGCCCTGGCAATGAGAAACGACGCGCCTGCGACCAGCGGCTCGATCGAACGCAGACACTCGAGATCCGCGTCGATGTAAACGCCCCCGAATCGCCAGAGCACATCGAGCCGGAGGACATCGCTCCGCTCCCAGGGGCTGCGCAGGCGCTGGCACGCCTCGGGTCGCCGCAGCTCCTCAGGCGCGGGCAGGTTCTTTTCAGTCCAGAAGCGCAGCTCCCAGCCCGGGTGGTGAGCAAGCCAGCTCGCCTGCCTGCGGCTGTACTCCTCCGGGAAGGCTTCCCGCCCCAACCAGATCTGGTGGAAGACGCGCGGAATCAACAGGCCGGAAAGATAACGGTGCCGCGGCGGAGTGGACGGCGCGCGCCTGGTCGCGCTCCGCCCCTCCTGCCGCGTCGCGGCCGGCGGTCAGGGGGCCGTTTCTGGAGCTTCGAGCGCGTGGATGTGGTGCTCCGTGCGCGCTTCGAGGCGCGCCGTGCCCGTCTCGTGCTCGGCGGCGGCTGCCGTTGCCGTGGAGCTGCGCTGGTCGGGGAGGTAGCGCTTCACGAGCATGGCCGCTGCCACCAGAACGCCGGTCCCGATCAGCAGCGCGAGTCCGATGGCGTCGGTGAACGCGCCGTGGGCGGCGGCGGTGAGCGTGTCGGCCGCCTCGGCGGGGAGACGTGCAGCCACGTCTGCCGCGCCCCCAACCGAATCGGCCGCCGTGCAACAGGCCGACGTCGAGCAGCGGCTCGCGGGTGTGCAGTTGCCGGTACACGAACAGCACGCCGAGCACGAGCGCGGCGGCGAAGGCGGCGAGCACGAGCTGGTCGGTCCAGCCGCGCTCGGGCGCCTCGATGAGCGCCCAGACGAACGATGCGAGGCCGGCGATCGAGAGCAGCAAGCCGGGGGTATCGAGCGCGCCCGGGTTGGGGTCAACCGGCAAGGACGAGCTGATCGCCGCGATACACGGGAGAGATGATGGGCTTCGTCGGCCAGACGGCCGCCCTCTTCAGCGAGCCGCTGCCGGAGGGCCGGCTACGCCGGCTGGGCGAGGCGCTCGTCGAGGTGATCGAGCGCTACCGAGCCCTCGAGCTCGGCACCGTCGAGGAGCGCGCGCGCATCTTCCCCCACCTCGTCGGCGAGCAGCAGCGTAATCCGCAGCTGAACGCCGCAGTCCGCGCCGGCATCGAGCGCCTCCGCGCAGGCTTCGAAACCCTCGCCCGGGCCGCCCAAGAGCGCGGCGAACTCGACCCGCGCCTCGAGCCCGAGCACTTCGGCAGGCTGTGCATTTCGCTCCTCCAGGGACTGCTCCTCCAGGTCGGCGTCTACGGCGACACCTCGACATCGAGGGGTACGCCGACGCGGCGGTCGCGCTGATCGGCCGGCAGCCGGCTAAGAGAGGGTCTCGGGCCGTTGTCTAGGGGCGGAAGGTCTTCGTGTGCCACGAGCGGGCGATGGCGAACTTCATCCCGTTCCAGTGGAAGCGCTGGTGGTCGAAGCCGCCCGACGGGCAGCAGTTCGGGTCGTTCCGCTTGTAGACGGGTTGCGTCGCGACGAGGTCGCCGCCCGCGCGGGCCAGGCCGAGCTTGTAGCCGCCACCTGTGAGCGCGACGCGCCAGCCCGCCGGCGTGCCGCGGAAGACGACGTAGCCGATGTCGCCGGCCGTGCCGCCGCTCGCGATCGAGACTGCGAGGTCGATGCGGCCGTCGCGGGTGAAGTCGAAGCAGATCACCTGGTCGGCGCTGCGGGGGTCGACCCGCTGCGCGGTGTCGCCGAGCATCTTCACGCGCACGCGCGTGGCCGCGATCGCGGCCCGGGCGGTCGCCGGGCCGCACGCGACGGGGGTCGCCTGGGCGGGGGACGGCGTGGCCACAGCCGCGGCGAGGACGAGGACCGGGGCGGGCAGGCGCACCGACCGAGCATAGACTCGACCCGCGATGATCGACGAACGCGACCGGCCGCTCGAGCAGACTGATCTCGATTCGGACCCGGTCCGGCAGCTCAACCGGTGGCTGGAGGAGGCGCGGACCACAGGGATCGAGCTCGCGGAGGCTGCGGCGCTCGCGACGGCGACGGGCGACGGCGCTCCGTCGGCGCGGATGGTGCTGCTCAAGGACGCGACCGTCGACGGGCTCACGTTCTACAGCGGCTACGAAAGTCGGAAGGGGCGAGAGCTCGCCGAGAACCCGCGCGCGGCGCTCCTGCTCTACTGGCACGAACTCGGGCGCCAGGTGCGCGCGGAGGGTGCAGTCGAGCGGCTGAACGCGGAGGAGTCGGACGCCTACTTCCACTCGCGCCCGCTCGGCAGCCGGCTCTCAGCCGCGGTGTCACCGCAGAGCGAGGTGATCGGAAGCCGGGAGGAGCTCGAGCATGCCGCGGCCGAGCTCGGGCGCGCGAGCGGCGAGGACGTCTCGCGCCCCGAGCACTGGGGCGGCTACCGGCTCCGACCCGAGCTTTGGGAATTCTGGCAGCATCGCGTCGACCGGCTCCACGATCGTTTCCGCTACCGACCGGGAAACGGAGGCTGGATCGTCGAGCGCCTCGCGCCGTAGGCTTACGCCGTGCGGAAGCTCGCGACCGCCGAGACCCTCGCCGGCTTCATGCCGGTCGACCGCGCGGACGACTGGCTGCACGTGGGCTTCGGGATCGGGATGCTCTATGCCGGGCTCGCGGCCGGTCTCTCCGCCTCCCGTCCACGCGCCGCGGCGGCGTCCTGACTTCGGCGCCCGAGCTCCACGCGCTGATGCGCCGCGTGCCGCACGGCGTCGCCGTCCTGACCGTCGACGTCGACGGCGAGCGACTCGGCCTGACGATCGACTCGCTTGTCTCGCTCTCGCTCGAGCCGCCGCTCGTCGGCGTCTCGATCAGCCGGCAAGCGGCGATGCACGAGCTGCTGCGGGAGGCCGGGGCGTTCGCGCTCAGCCTGCTCAGCGGCGGCCAGGCCGCGCTCGCCCAGCACTTCGCGCGGGGCGTGCCGCCGATCGGTCTCTGGCAAGGGATCGAAGTGCACGAGAGTGACGGTCCTCCCCTGCTCGCCGGTGCGCTCGGCTGGATGCGGTGCCGGACGGCTGAGGCGTATCCAGTCGGCGACCACACGTTCTTCGTCGGCGACGTGGTCTCGGTCGAGGCGGGCGACCCGGCACCGCCCCTCGTCCACGTCGCCTCCAGGTACCGCTCGCTGTGATCGAGGCGGTCGTCTTCGACCTGGACGGCGTCCTGATCCAGACCGAGGAGCTTTGGGACGAGGTGCGCGAGGGCGTCGCGCGCGCGGCAGGCGGGCAGTACGGCGAGGAGGAGCAGCGCGCGATGATGGGGATGAGCTCACCCGAATGGTCGCGCTACATGCACGAACACGTCGGACTGCCGGAGTCGCCCGAGGAGATCGCGGCGGAGGTCGTGCGGCAGATGCAGGGGCGATACCGCGAGCGGCTGCCGCTGATCGACGGCGCCGTCGAGGCCGTCGAGCGGCTGGCGGCGCGCTGGCCGCTCGGGGTGGCGTCCTCCTCGAACCGGGAGCTGATCGACCTCGCGCTCGAGCTGTCGGGCCTCGATCGGCTCTTCCGGGCGACCGTCTCCTCCGAGGAGGTCGAGCGCGGCAAGCCGGCGCCGGACGTCTACCTGGAGGCCTGCCGGCGGCTCGGCGTCGAGCCGAGACGCGCAGCCGCGATCGAGGACTCCCATGCCGGGATCCGGTCGGCCAAAGCGGCCGGGATGCGCGTGCTCGCGATTCCGAACCGGACCTTCCCCCCGGGCGAAGATGCGCTCGCGGAGGCCGACGTCGTCCTCCCGTCGCTGGCCGAGCTCACGCCGGAAGCTGTGGAGGGATAGTCACGCTCTTGTCACGCCTCCGGTGCCAGGCACCGGCTGTGGAAGAAAAGTCACGCTCTTCTCGCACCTCCGGTGCCAGGCACCGGTTGTGGAAAGGTCAATCCTTGCCGCGGCCGAAGAGGACGCAGCCGTTGTGGCCACCGAGGCCCATCGCGTTCGACAGCGCGACCTCGACTTGCACTCGCCGTGCCTCGTTCGGGACGTAGTCGAGGTCGCACTCGGGGTCGGGCACCTCGTAGTTGATCGTCGGCGGGAGGACGCCCTCGTGCAGCGCGAGCACGCACATCATCGCCTCGACCGCGCCGGCCGCGCCGAAGCAGTGCCCGAGCATCGACTTCGTCGAGGACACGGCGAGCGAGTACGCATGGTCGCCGAAGACCTGTTTGATCGCCCGCGTCTCGGCGGCGTCGCCGAGCGGGGTCGAAGTGCCGTGCGCGTTGATGTAACCGACGTCCTCGGGAGCGACCTCGGCGCGGCGGAGCGCCGCCTCCATCATCTCGGCAACCCCGACTGCCTCGGGATCGGGCGCGGCGAGGTGATAGGCGTCGTTCGAGGCGCCGTAGCCGAGCACCTCCGCATAGACGGTCGCCCCTCGCGCCCGGGCCGCCTCAAGCGCCTCGAGTACGAGCACGCAGGCGCCCTCGCCCATCACGAACCCAGCCCGTGTCGCGTCGAATGGGCGGGAAGCCCGCGGCGGGTACTCCTCCTCCGCGGCGAGACCGCGCATCGCGCAGAATCCGGCCAGGATCAGCGGCGTGAGGCACGCTTCCGCTCCGCCCGCCACCACGGCATCGGCGTCGCCCCGCCGGATCACCTCGGCCGCCTCGCCCACCGCCGTCGAGCCGGTCGCGCACGCCGAGACCGGGGCGTAGTTCGGGCCGCGAAGACCGAGCGTCAGCGCGATCTGGCCGCTCGCAGTGTCCGGGAGGACGCTCGGGATGAAGTACGGCGAGACCCGGTCCGCCCCGCGCTCGAGCAGCGTGTCGTGCTGCTCGACGATCCCAATGATCCCCCCGATCGCCGTCCCGAACAGAACGCCGACCCGCGCGGGCTCGTAGACCCCTTCGAGCCCGGCGTCCGCCCAGCCCTCCGCCGCAGCCGCGAGCGAGAGCAGCACGTTCCGGTCGAGCCGCCGCGCCTCCTTCGGCCCGACGATCGCGGTCGGGTCGAAGTTCTTCACCTCGGCCGCGACGCGCACGGGGAAGGCGCTCGCGTCGAAGGCCGTGATGAAGTCGATCCCGCTCCGCCCGGCGACCGCGGCGTCCCAGGTCGACCGCCAGTCGTTGCCGAGCGGCGTCACGGCTCCAAGCCCGGTCACCGCCACCCTGCGCATGGCGCGGAGCCTAGCGGCGGTTAAGGAGCCCGAAGGATGGGTATACGATCGATTGCCTGGCGGCCCGGTCCGAGCGCCGCCCTCGCAACTGGAAACTCAGACCGAAGGGGAATCGTGTCCCAGGCTGCCGCGGCCATACCGCAGGGTATGCCCAGTCGGCCCCGGCTCGTCTTCTTCCACTCGAAGCTGAGCGGACGCTGCCGGCGGGTCGAGGGGTTCATCGCCCAGGTGCTCCAGCGCCGCCAGAACCACGGCACGTTCGTTCTGCATGAGGTCGACGTCGAGGAGCGGCCCGACCTCGTCGAGCGCTTCCACGTCGACGAGGTGCCGACCCTGCTCGTGGTCGCCGACCGGCGCGTACAGGGCCGCCTCTCGCATCCGCGTGGCTGTCGAGACATCGAGGACATGCTGAAGCCGTGGCTGAACTAGAGCGCTAGCTTTCCGGGCAGTGCCCGGGAAGAACGTTCCGTTTCCTCCGATGGAAGCCGAGCTCGTGCGGGAGCTCCCGCCCGGCGACGGCTGGCAGTACGAGCCCAAGTGGGACGGGTTCCGCGGGGTGCTCGAAAACGACGGGAGCGAGCTCGCGCTCTGGAGCCGGAACGCGCGGCCGCTGCTTCGCTACTTCCCCGAGCTCCGCCCGCTCGGCGAGAAGCTCCCGCCTCACTCCGCGATCGACGGCGAGATCGTGATCGAGCGCGGCGGCAGGCTCGACTTCGACGCGATGCAGATGCGACTGCATCCGGCGGAGACCCGCGTCCGCAAGCTCTCGGGCGAGATCCCGGCGCAGTTCATCGCCTTCGACGTCCTGCTCTGGAAGGGGAAGCCGGTGCACGAACAACCGCTCGAGAAACGCCGGGCGGCGCTCGAGAAGCTGCCGTTCACGATCTCGCCGGCGACGCGCAACGTCGGCGTCGCCGAGTCCTGGCTCGAGCGGCTGGAGGCGGCGGGACTCGACGGCGTGATCGCGAAGCGGCTCGGTCTCCCCTACCTTCCGGGATCCCGCGAGGGCGTCGTCAAGGTCAAGGGCTACCGCACCGCGGACTGCGTCGTCGTCGGCGCCAGGTGGAAGGCGAAGCCGACGACGCTCGCGACCCTCCTGCTCGGCCTCTACCGCGAGGACGGCGAGCTCGACTACGTCGGCTCGTGCGCGGTCGCCGCCTCAAAACACACGGAGGTGCTCGAGCGCGTCAAGCCGCTCCTGAAAGGCGCCCCCGACCGCGGGTTCTCGGAGCCGAACCGCTGGGGGAGCGGTGAGCTCGCCGAGTCCGCCCTCCGCCCCGAGCTCGTCGTCGAGGTCCGCTTCGACAAGGTCCAGGGGAGCCGGTTCCGCCACGGAACGAAGCTCGTCCGCTTCCGCGACGACAAGGACCCGAAGCAGTGCACGTGGCGGGAGGTGCGTCCGCCGCTGCGGCCGGACGACCTGACCGTGCCGGCGCTCCTACAAGGTCAAGCTGAAGCCTGACCCGCCTTGCCCGGCGGGTCGAGCCCGAGCTTCTCGAACTTCGGCCGGAGCGAGACCTTTCGCCGCCACATCCCCGCGGTCAGGTCGCCGACCTTGTCGATCCGGTCGCGCATCGTCCGCAGCGTGAACTTCGCCGGGTCGCAGCGCGGAACCTCCTCCCAGCGGAGCGGCGCCGAGGCGCGCGCGTCGGGTGTCGGGCGGATCGAGTAGGCGGAGGCGATCGTCCGGTCGCGCGCATTCTGGCCGTAGTCGACGAAGACGCCGACCCGGTCGGCCACCATCCACGTCGTCGTCGCGATCCGCTGATCGCCGATCCGGGCCTCGACCTCCTTCGCGAGCGCCTTCGCGAAGTCGCGCACGTGCGGGAACTCCAGCTCGGGCTTGATCGGCGCGAGGATGTGCAGCCCGGTCGCGCCAGAGGTCTTCGGGAACGAGACGAGCCCGAGCTCGTCCATCACCGCCTTCACCACCATCGCGATCTGGCGCACGTGCGACCACGGGTTGCCCTCGCTCGGATCGAGGTCGATCAGGAGGTAGTCCGGCCGCTCGACGTCGTCGATCCGCGAGTGCCAGGTGTGCAGCTCGATGCAGCCGAGGTTGGCGATCCACACGAGCCCGGCGGCGTCTGCGACGACCGGAAAGTGGGCACTGCGCCCGCTCGGGAACGAGATGCGGAAGGTGTCGAGCCAATCCGGGTGGGGCTCCGGAACGCGCTTCTGGTAGAAGAAAAAGCCGTCCACCCCGTCCGGGTAGCGCTTCATCTGCATCGGTCGACGGCGCACGTGGTGCAACACGCACGGCGCGACGTCGACGTAGTAGGCAATCAGGTCGCCCTTGGTCAGCCCCGGCTTCGGGAAGAAGACCTTCTCGAGGTTGGTGACGCGGACGTCGCGACGGCCCGTACGCATGCCGCCCTCAATTCTCTAGGCCCGAGACGGACAGCGGCCGCCTGGCAGGTATCGCGCGCACTCCTGATTCGTCCAGCCCCGCGTCAGCCGCGCTCGTGCAACCGCCGTCAGCTCGTCGGCGGGAAGGACGTAGACCCAGACAGTCCCGTCGCGGCTCCCGATCGCGAGTCGCCTCCCGTCGGGACTGAAAGCCACAGAGGTGAGATAGAGCTTCGGACCGGAGACCGTCAGCGTCGCCTTTCCTGTCCGGAGGTCCCAGACCCTCCCCGTCGTGTCCTCCCCTGCGGTCGCGAGCAAGCTTCCGTCGGGGCTGAAGGCAACGGCATCGACGAGGCTGCTGTGCGCCGCGAACGAGCTCAGCAGCCGCACGGGTCGCGCCCTCACGTCCCAGACCTGCACCGTGCCGCCCGCGAAGCCGATCCACCGCGATCCGCAGAAGCGCCGCCTCCAGCTCCTCGAGCGCATACGCGCCCGGCCTAACCACGGCGATCTTCCAGCCGCGCGCGCGGATCTCCGGGACGTGTCCGGCGAGCACCACGGACGATTTCCCGCTCCTGCTCGGCGGGGCGCTGCACCGGGTGCGGAGTCGAGTGCTGCACCGGACGCGGAGGTGGAGCTTTTGCCGCCCCCCGGCCTGTCGCGAGATACGTGCCGAGGGCGACGACGCTCGTGACGACCGCGAGCATCACATAGCCCATTCGCGACTGTCCGGCGTGTGCGAGTGCCTTCGTGAACATGTTCCCACGCTAGGAAGGAGCCGTCCCGGTCCGATCCCGTTCTTGTCCCGGAAACGGAAATGCCCTCCGAAGAGGGCGCTCCAAGGGGAATCCTCGTCTACCCCCGGGAGGGGGTTCGCCGGGGGGCGGCGAAAAACCGTTCGATACCATGCACTGACCCGGAGAAGTGGCCGAGTGGCTGAAGGCGGCGCCCTGCTAAGGCGTTATGTGGGTGAATGCCTGCATCGAGGGTTCGAATCCCTCCTTCTCCGCTCGGAGGGGTGGCAGAGCGGTCGAATGCGGCGGTCTCGAAAACCGTTATCCGTCGTTAGGCGGATCGAGGGTTCAAATCCCTCCCCCTCCGCTAAAGCAAGCCGTTCTCGCTACCACCATGCGGGATACCGAGCCTGCCCCATCCCGAAAGTACGTTCCGCTTGGGCACGCTTGAACCCGCTCGAATCAGGAGGCGACTGTCGCGCCACTGTCGCGTTCAGGCCTAGCAGGAGGCCGGCCGGTGAGGTCTTGTCCTCCTCGCCGACGAGCGCACCTCGCCCGCCGAACTCGGCGCGGACGCCGCAGGCGAGGGCGAGCGACCCGAGCAGCCGCGCGACGTAGGCGTGCCTCCATGTCCCGGATGCAGTCGTCCATGTCGCCCCAGGCGAGGCGCTCGAGGAGCGCGACGGCGTCGTCGCGCTGTCCCGTGTTGAACTGGCTCACCTCATTCCTCCTTCCGACGGCGCGCTTCTCGTCCGTTCGAGGTCGAGCCCGCGCGACACTGGGCGAGATCGACGCTCCGAACTACGTGAGCGGCGGGTACGCCCGACATCGTGCGTGACGAAAGCGGCACTGGGCTAAAGGAGGATGCGCGCGGCGGTTTCGAGCGGGCAGCCGAGTGCGATCAGCCTGCGCGCCTGCCCGAGATCAACCTGGGTGTCGTCCGCCATCTGGGCGGCGCACAGGGAGTCGAAGCCGAGCCCGATGAGCTGATCGA
>JBKPSO010000088.1:0-19282 GCA_046735055.1 Actinomycetota bacterium | reverse complement strand
CCGCGATCGCCTTCGCCCGCTCGATCCGTGACGGCGTGCCCGCCGACCTCGACGCGAGCATCGAGCGGGAGATGTCCAGCGCGACGAAGCCCTGGGCGTCGCGACGGGTCAGCCGCGGTCGCTCGGTGCGGACGACGGGCTGTGCCGCGGCAAACCCGAGCAGGCCGCAGACGGCGCACACCGACAGGGGCACGACCAGACGGCTGCCGAGGCCCGCCTCGGAAAGCCCGAGCACGTTGCGCACCCGGGCAGAGCGCCGGTCGGCGAAGGCGAGCGCGGCCAGGGGCACGAGCGCGCCGAGCGCGACGAGGGCCGCCTCCGGGGTGAGAAACTGCAGATCCGCGAGCAGTCCCATCAGTAGCCGTGGCCCGGCGACGTCGCGCTCGCTCCGGAGTGAGACCTGCCCTCACGCCGGAGCGAGCCGCTCGGGGTGTTCGGCGGCGCGGTCAGCTGGTAGATCAGCTCCAGGTTCTTCTTCGCATCCTCGTTCGACGGGTCGAGGTGGATTGCGTTCTGGAACTGGAAGACCGCGCGCGCGATGGGCGTCGAGGCGCCGCCCGGAAGAGTCGAGTCGACCACGACGAGGATCCCGAGCAGGTTCTCGGCGGTCGCGGCGCGCGTCGCGTCCTTGTCGGCGCGGGTCGCGCGCGCGAGCGTGGCCTCGGCCTGTACGCGCAGCGCGGTGCCCTGCAGGCCGGTGTCGAAGCTCGGGATTCCGGTGTGTGCGCGCCGGAAGAGCGCGACGCTGCGCCGGAACGCCAGGTCGTCGTTCACGCCGAGGATCCCGCGCGTCAGGCCGAATGGGACCAGCTCCTCGACCGACCACGACGGCGACGCGTTGCGACCGGTCGCGGCGGCCTCGACGTCACCCCTTCTGAAGGCCGTCTGCCACTCGCCGGCGTCCCGGGCGGCCATCGCCGCGAATGCGGCGTGGACAAGGCAGACCGCTGCCGCGCCGACCAGAATCCAGCGCCGCAGCGTCATGCAGCCCGTCTCCGGCCGAAGGAGAGCGCGGCGAGCGCGTGCTCGTTCAGCCCGAGCAGCAGCGCGAGCGACGTGGCGGCGGCGACGAGCGCAACGGGAAAGGCGCCCGGTCTCGAGCGTCGTCGGGTGGTCTCCTGAGCGGGGTCGAGCGTCGTCACCGATCCTCCGCCGTGCGCGAGCGCGCCCCGGAAGAGCTGCGCGTCCTCGGGCGTCGGGTCGAGGCCGACGACCTTGATCGGGATCGAGTCGCGCGCGAACGAGGCGAGCGTCTGCCCGAGCTGCGCCCGGTCGTTCGGCGCGTCCGCCAGGTCGCTGATCAGGACGACCGACCCGTTCGAGATGCGGTCTCCCCGCAGCATTCGGTGGGCGAGGTCGAGTGCCGACCAGATCCGCGTCCCGCCCGAGAACGCGTCGCTCCATGGATTGCGCACGCCACGCTTGGCGAAGAAGCGCAGGTACGGCCTGAGCTCCGACGCCGGCGTTCCCGGCGGGAGCGCCTCGTAGGCGATGTCGGAGAAGAGGACGAGACCGATCCGCCGGCCGGAGCCGGCGAGGTCCTCGAGCGTGCGCTCGATCTGGGCGTAGTTGTCGTAGGAGACGCTCCACGACATGTCGATCGCGACGACCGGGCTCTTTCCCCTCGGGAGCAGTCCCGCGCGCTTTCCGGAGGGCTGTGCCGCGAACCAGGCTGCGACGAGCGCCCCGGCGAGCGCTGCGGCGAGCACGGCGCGCATGGCGAGCGTCCTCCGGCCCTCGCGCGCCAGCACGGCGATGTCGCCAAGGGGAATCGACGGCCTCACAGCGACTCCTCGACGCGGTCGGCGAACGCGGAGGCCGCCTCGGACGAAGGCGGGTGCGAAGACCAGGCGAGCCGAACCGCCGCCTGCGCCAGGTCGCCGCGGCCCTCCGCGCGCAGCGCCCGCGCCAACCCGCCCAATGCCTTCCGCCGCTCGGCCGGGTACCCGTTCGCCGTGCTCGCGCGGACGAGGAGTAGTGCCCGCTCGAGCGGGGGCAGGTCGGGCCCGGCTGCTGCCGCCCGTCGCCTCGGCAGCGCGTAGTAGACGAGCACGCCGGCGGCGAGGACGAGCAGGGCGCTGAACGCCGCCAGCAGCGCCTGGAGCGTGCCGGGTGCGATCCGGTAGCTGACCGGCGGCAGCGACGTGTCGGCATCGAGGTGCTCCGTCGGGTCGCCGATGTCGGGGCTCGTCAAGCGCGTGACGACGCGGTACGCGGGCCAGTCGACCGAGCGGCGGGCAGGTCGGCCCGACGCCCGGCGGTACGAGACGAACGCCGGCAGGAACCGTCGCTCCGCGAGCGTCCGTCCCGGCAGGCACGCGGGCGAGAGGCACTCGAGGGTGTACCGGTAGGTGAGCAGCGTGCCCGCGGCTGAATGCCGCTCTGCGCTCGAGGACACGATCCGCCAGGGCGCGAACCGCGGCCGCACCCGCACGGACGCGACGGCGACCTGCCGCGGGTCGACGAGTACCTCGACGCGTGCGTTCAGCGGGTCGCCGAACGAGAGCGCGTGCGTGCCGAGCCTCGCCGTCGCCGCCAGGGGCTGCTCCGGGACGGGCCCCGACCCGCCCTGCTGCCACCAGCCGAGCGCGAGCGCGATCGCCAGGGCGACGGCGACGAGCCCCGCGACGAGAGCGATCCGTCTCATCGCCACTCTCCGCGGCGGTGGGCGAGCCGGGCATCGGCCCAGGTCGTGAATTGCGCGAGCACCGCCTGCAGCGCAGCGTCGCCGATGACCACCGCGTCGAGCCCGAGGCTGCGGAAGTCGGCGAGCAGCCGCTCGAGGCGGGCCTCGTTCGCCTCCCGCTGCGCCTCCGCCTCGCGACGGGACAGCCGGATCTTCCGAACCCGCCCACTTTCAGGCTCGGCGAACGGGACGACGAGGCCGCCGACCGGCGGGAAGCTCTGTTCCCAGACCGGGTCCTGCACCACGACGGGCACGAGATCCCAGCGGAACCCGAGCGCCCGCAGCCACACCTCCGGCCGCAGCGGGCGGACGAAGTCCGAGCAGACGAAGACGAAGGCTCCCGCGGGCAGGGAGCGGCGGCTCTGGGCGAGCCGCTCGAAAGCGTGCTCGAGGCCGTCCGCGTCCCCGTCGAAGCCCGCTTCGGCCCGGCGCACCTCGACCGCGTCGAAGCCGACAGCGCTGCGGGGCGCCAACCAGCTCTCCCCGGCGGCGGTGTCGAGGTAGCCGGCGAGGCCGAGCTCGCGCACGGCCGTCGTTGCGACCGCCTGCCAGACGGCGTCGAGCGCGTGCGGCTTCGAGAGCCAGGGGAGCCCGTCCGGGTAGAGGGCCATCGACGGGCTCCGGTCGGCGAGGACGACAAGGCGCGGCGCCTCGTCGGCGAAGTCCTCGCGGACGACGAAGTCGGCCTCCCCCCGCAGCGACGAGAGGCGTGCGGAGAGCTTCCAGTCGATCAGGCTCGGGTCGTCGCCCGTCCGGTAGGGCCGGGTCCCCGCGACGCTCGAGCCGATTCCGCGCCGTGCCGCCCGCAGGCGCCCGAAGGCTGAGCCGACCGGCCGCCAGCGGGGGACGAGCGGGAAGCTCAGCTCGGGGGCGTCCACCTCGTCGGTGAGTCCGGCGGCGGTGCGATCTCGACGCAGCCGCGGTAGACGTCGAGGAGGATCTCGTCGCGCGAGCGCCCGCGCGAGTCGGCGACGAAGCTGGGCGAGAAGACGAGCCGGTGCCCGAGCACGGGTGCGAACATCCGCTCGACGTCCTCGGGAATCGTGTACGCGCGCCCGCACAGGAGGGCCCAGGCACGAGCGGCGCGCTCGAGTGCGAGGCTGCCGCGGACCGAGGCCCCGATCGCGAGCTCGTCGAGCGTCCGGGTCGCGCGCACGAGCCGGATCGTCCAACGACGGACCAGGTCGTCGACGTAGACCGCCTCGAGCGCGGCCTCGAGTCGGGCGAGCTCGGCGACGCCGACCGCGGGCCGCAGGCGCTCGAGCGGATGGCCGCCCTGCTGGTCGAGAACGACTGCGAGCTCGTCCTCCTCGCCCGGGTAGCCGAGCCGCGCCTTCAGGAAGAACCGGTCGAGCTGCGCCTCGGGAAGCGGGAAGACGCCTTCGAACTCGATCGGGTTCTCGGTCGCGAGCACGAGGAACGGCTGCGGGAGGACGAGCGTCTGGCCGTCAATCGTGACCTGGCGTTCTGCCATCGCCTCGAGCAGCGCCGACTGGGTCTTCGGCATCGCCCGGTTGATCTCGTCGACGAGGACGACGTTCGCGAACAGCGGGCCGCGGCGGAACTCGAAGTCTCGCGTCTTCTGGTTGTAGATGTTGATCCCGGTCACGTCGGAGGGCTGGAGGTCGGGCGTGCACTGCACGCGTGCGAAAACGGCGTCCTCGATGCTGCCCGCGATCGCGCGCGCAAGCACGGTCTTGCCGGTCCCGGGGACATCCTCGAAAAGGACGTGGCCGTGGCAGGTCAGTGCGGCGAGGACGAGCCGGATCTCGTCACGCTTCCCTCGCAGGACGCCGGCGATGTTGTCGAGGAGGCGCTCGCCGATCTCGGCAGCATCGGCGAGCTGCTGTTCGCCCTCCGGCCCCCGCTCTTTCTCCGGGCGCACGGTCATGATTATGCTCAGACGCGTGCGGGCATGCGGATACTTTCGCGGCACTCAAGTGACCCAAAGGAGGAGGATTGGTGTGACGAAGCGTCTTCTTGTGGCGTCCCTTGTGACCTTGGCCGGGGCACTCGTGGTCGCCACCGTGAGCTCGGGCAGTCCGGGCAGGAAGCAGGCGCAGCCGCTTCCCGCCTCGTCGTGTGCCCCGCTCGTCTACAAGGGCTCGGGCAGCCCGAAGTACGTGATCGCGTCGGACCTGCCACGGCAGGGCGCGCAGCGGGCGCAGTCGACACAGATGACCCAGGCGATTCAGTTCGTCCTGGCGGGGGCGGGCTGGAAGGCCGGCTCCTACACGATCGGCTACCAGGATTGCGACGACTCGACTTCACAGGCCGGCAAGTGGGATTCGGCGAAGTGCTCGGCGAACGCCAACGCGTACGCCCGGAACAAGGACCTGATCGGGTTGATCGGCACGTTCAACTCGGGCTGTGCCGAGATCATCGTGCCGATCCTGAACCGCGCTCCCGGCGGCCCGGTCGGGATGATCAGCCCGGCGAACACGTACACGGGCCTCACCGTGAAGGGCCCGGGTACGGCCGCGGGCGAGCCCGGCAAGTACTACCCGACCGGCAAGCGAAACTACGCCCGCGTGGTCGCGCAGGACCAGTATCAGGGCGCCGCCGATGCGCTTCTCGCCCGGCGAGTCGGCGCGAGGAACGTCTACGTCCTGAACGACAAGGAGGCCTACGGCCTCGGCGTCGCCGAGAACTTCCGAAGGTCGGCGCAGAAGCTCGGCATCAAGATCGCCGGCTTCGAGGCACTCGATCCGAAGGCCTCGAGCTACGAGGCACTCGCCTCGAAGATCAAGGACAAGAAGGTCACGGGCGTCTTCGTCGGCTCGCTCGTATGTGAGAACGGCGGCAAGCTGCTCAAGGACCTCCGGACGACGCTCGGCCCGGGCGTCAAGCTGCTTCTGCCCGA
This sequence comes from Actinomycetota bacterium, assembly GCA_046735055.1. Classification (GTDB taxonomy): domain Bacteria; phylum Actinomycetota; class Thermoleophilia; order Gaiellales; family Gaiellaceae; genus DATBLE01. The sequence goes on along the minus strand of JBKPSO010000088.1, from coordinate 13,733 downwards.
CGGCTTCACCCCGATCTCGACGGTGGTCGAGGGGGCGGGTGCGGCGGCCGAGGGCGCGTTCGTCAGCGTTGCCGGTCTCCCGATCTCGCACCTGCGCGGCCAGGGAGCGGCCTTCTACCGCGCGTTCAAGGCGCAGCTCAAGGGAAAGCCGGTCGCCGAGTACGCCGTCTACGCTGCGCAGGCGGCGGTGGCGATGCTGTCCGCGATCTCGAAGTCGAACGGGACGCGTGCGAGCGTCACCGACCAGATCTTCAAGGTGAACCTCAAGAACACCCTCACGGGCAACCTGAAGTTCAACTCGAACGGCGACGTGACGGGTGGTCCCGTCGCGATCTACCGGATCAGAGGCGGCAAGAGCACCGACTACACGGTGATCTACCCGCCGGAGTCGCTGGTCACGTCCGCGTAACCCGGACTCCGATGTACCTCTGAGAGGGAGGGCGCGAGCCCTCCCTCTCGCACCGTCCCGCTCGAGGTCGGCGACCGGGAGCTCTGGCTGTCGATCTCACCGAGCCAGACGGAGCAGGGACAGGCTTCGAGCCTGTCCCCTGCTCCGGGTCTGCCCCGCGTGCCGGGGCAACCGGTTCAGTACGACCCCGGTCCCTCGTCGACGTAGGTCGTCCGGCGTGACCGGGTGAAGTAGCCCGGGCCTGCCCAGGACGACCAGAAGATCATCGAGAGCAGCGCGCCGACGAGCCCGACGATCAGCAGCACGACGCCGATCGCGTGGATGTCGACCCCGTTCGCGCTCACGTCGACCGCCCAGATGAGGATGGCGCCGACGGCGATCAAGATCAGGCTGACTCCGAGTCCCATAGACCCTCCTTTCACCGGTTGAAACGGTGTCGAGGGCCGTTCGGTTACGACCGCAGACCGAAGCGCGCTTCCTTTAGGCTCGATCCCCGTGCGCAGGGGCTCGCTCGTTCAGCTGATTGCGCTGGGTGTCGTCATCGGCGCGTGCGCGACCCTGGTCGCGCTCCTCGTTCCCTGGTTGCCCCCGGTCGCCTCGGAGGAGCGCGACGGCATCGACCTCGTCTTCTGGTTCACGACCGCGATCTGCATCGCGATCTTTGCGCTCGTCGGCTCCGTGGTCGTCTACTCGGTGATCAAGTTCCGGGTCCGCCCGGACGACGACTCCGACGGGCCGCCGATCCATGGACACACGGGCATCGAGATCGTCTGGACGACGATCCCAGCGATCCTCGTGACCGCGATCTCGGTGATGAGCGGGATCGTGCTCGTCCGGAACGACCGGCCGGACGACGGCAAGCTCGACGTGAACGTATCCGCCCGCCAGTTCGCGTGGACGTTCGAGTATCCCGGGCACAGCAGCCTGACCTCGTCCGTGCTCCGGGTCCCGCTCGGCCGCTCGGTCGAGCTGCACCTGACCGCGAACGACGTGATCCACTCCTTCTGGGTGCCGGAGTTCGGCCAGAAGCAGGACGCGCTCCCCGGCCAGGAGACGAAACTCGTGATCACGCCGACGAAGCTCGGCACCTACCCGGTGATCTGCACCGAGCTCTGCGGGCTCGGCCACGCGCTGATGCGCACTTCCGCGATCGTGATGAAGCCGGCCGCGTTCGAGTCCTGGGTGAAGAGCCAGGGCAAGGCGCTGCAGGGCCCGCCGGGGGAGGCCGGCAAGGCGGTCTTCGAGGGCAACGGCTGCGGGAGCTGCCACACGCTGAAGGCGGCCGGGGCGACGGGAAAGGTGGGCCCCGACCTCGATAAGCTTCCGGCCTACGCCAAGCAGGCGGGCAAGCCGCTGGAGGACTTCGTCAGGGAATCGATCGTGGATCCGAACGCGTATGTCCAGCCGGGCTTCCCGAAGGGCGTGATGCCTCCGTTCGCGCTGCCGAAGGACCAGCTCGACGCGCTCGTCACGTTTCTGATCGACTCGAGCAAGGGAGCTAAATGACCGCGACGACCCTCGACTCGCACGCCCCGGTAGGCGCACCTCCGAAGCAGAGAGGCATCTGGCTGCGCGCGGGCTGGGTCCGAGCTGCATGGATGACGGCCCTCTTTTGGCTCATCGGCCTCGGGATCGTCCTCGTCTTCCGCTGGTGGGCCGGCTGGGAGCCGCTCTTCAACTGGTCGGTGATCACCCTGGTCGCGACGCTGATCGCGGCTCCGATCGGGTTCCTCGCCGGGCTCGGATCGTTCGACTACTGGGTCCGCTACGCGATCGGCGCACCGACCGTCCCGGAGGACCACTCCACTCACGGTGGGCGCACCTGGAAGGACTACTTCCGCCCGAACACCGACCACAAGGTGATCGGGATCCAGTACGTCGTGACGACGATCTTCTTCTTCCTGGCCGGCGGGATGATGGCGATGATCTTCCGCGCCGAGCTCGCCCGCCCCGGAATGCAGTTCGTCGACAACCAGACCTTCAACGGCCTGGTCTCGGTACACGCGGCGCTGATGATCTTCCTGTTCGTCATCCCCGCCTTCGCCGGGCTCGGGAACTACGTGATCCCGCTGATGATCGGCGCGCCGGACATGGCGTTCCCGCGGTTGAACGCGCTGTCGTTCTGGCTCCTGCCCATCGCGGGCACGATGATGCTGCTCAGCTTCCTCGTCCCGGGCGGCGCCTTCGCGACGGGGTGGACGAGCTACGCGCCCTTGGCGAGCGATCAGCCGCTGGGCCAGATCTTCTTCAACATGGGCGTCCAGTGGGCGGGGGCTTCCTCGATCATGACCGCGCTCAACTTCCTGGTCACGATCATCACCATGCGTGCGCCCGGGATGACCTTCTGGCGCATGCCGCTGCTCGTCTGGGCGAACTTCACGACCTCGCTGCTGGTCGTGATCGCGACGCCGTTCATCGCCGGCTCGCAGTTCTTCGTGATGTTCGACCGGATCATGCATACCCACTTCTTCATCCCGCAAGGAGGGGGATACGCACTCGGCTACCAGCACATCTTCTGGTTCTACTCGCACCCGGCGGTCTACATCATGATGCTGCCCGGCTTCGGGATCGCCTCCGAGGTGATATCCGTGATGGCGAGGAAGCCGATCTTCGGCTACCGCCTGATGGCGCTCTCACTGATGGCGATCCTCGTGCTCGGCTTCTCGGTCTGGGCGCACCACATGTTCGTCGCCGGTGTCGCGCCGTGGCTGCGGATCCCGATGATGGTCACGTCGATGGTGATCGCGGTCCCGACCGGGATCAAGGTGTTCTCGTGGTTAGCGACGATCTGGGAAGGCCGCATCCACTTCACGACGCCGATGCTGTTCGCGCTCGGCTTCGTGTCGATGTTCGTGATCGGCGGCCTCTCCGGGATCTACCTCGCCGCGGTGCCGATCGACATCCACGTGTCGGACACCTACTTCGTCGTCGCCCACATCCACTACGTGCTCTTCGGCGGGTCGTTATTCACGATCTTCGCCGGGATCTACTACTGGTTCCCGAAGATGACCGGCCGGATGTACGACGAGAAGCTCGGGAAGCTGCACTTCTGGCTCACGTTCATCGGCTTCAACGTCACGTTCTTCCCGATGCACTGGCTGGGGACGCAGGGCATGCCGCGCCGGGTCTCCGACTACGCGCCCCGCTTCGCCGACTGGAACATGGTCATCTCGCTCGCCTCGTTCTTCCTCGGGGCCTCGATCATCGTCTTTCTCTACAACATGATCACGAGCTGGGTGCGCGGCCCGCGGGCCGGGTCGAACCCGTGGCGGTCGATGACCCTCGAGTGGCAGGTCTCCTCGCCGCCCCCGTACTTCAACTTCGACGAGCTGCCCCAGGTCGTCGGGAACCCCTACGAGTACGGGGTTCCAGGCGCCCGGCACGCGGTGTTCAACGGTGACCGGGTCGGGTTGATCGAAGAGGTACGTCGTTGAGCCACGTCCTCGTGGTCGCGAACGAGACCGTCGCCGGACGGGCGCTGACGGAGCCGCTCGAGCGGCGCGCCGGCGAAGGCGACCTGCAGATCACAGTTGTCTGTCCTGTAAACGCGCCCCGTGAGGGCTACGTCGTCTACAACGACACACGCCGGGCGGCCGCGCGGCGGCGGCTCGACAAGACACTGGAGCAGCTCCACGCTGCGGGAATCTCGGCGGACGGCTTCGTCGTCGAGTCCGATCCCGTGGACGCCGTCCGCGACGGGCTCGCCCAGCTCGAGCCGCCGGTCGACGAGATCATCGTCTCCACGCACCCCGAATCGCGCTCGGGCTGGCTGCGCCGGGGCGTGGTCGAGCGGATCCGCAAGGTCGCCGGCGACGTCCCTGTCGAGCACGTCGTCGTCGACCTCGCCCAGGAGGGCGGGGAGGCGAAGGTGCTCGTGGTCGCCAACGAGACGGTGCTCGGCGAGCCTTTGCTCGACGCGATCAAGTCGCGGGCCGCCCGCTCGCCCGCGAGCTTCATGCTGACGTGCCCGCAGAGCGACCCGCAGCGGGCCGGGCATCCCGAGGCCGAGCGGCGCCTGCGCCGCGCGCTCGCTGCGCTGCGTGGCGCCGGGATCGACGCCCACGGCCAGATCGCCCACCCGGACCCCTATACGGCTGCGATGAACGCGGTCCACGACGAGCGGGTCGACGAGATCATCGTCTCGACGTTCCCGGGCGAGGCCACATCGTCCTGGCTCAGGAAGGACGTCGTCACGCGACTGCGCGACGCGACCAAGCTCCCGGTCGAGCACGTCGAGGTTCCGCAGGAGGCCGGGGCGCCTGCATGAGCGTTCACGCGTCGCTCGCCTATGGCTCGCTCCCGTGGGTGAAACCATGTTTCCCCCACGAGCCCCCTTCTCCTAGAGGCCGATGCTCACAGGGGAACCTCCCGGTTCCCCTGGGACCCCTCCCCGGCGTGCAGCGTCATCGGCTGGAGGGCAGCGGATGAGCGTGCACGCCGAAGCCGCGCACGAGCACCACGGGCCGCCTGCGCCGAACATCAGCTCGCGCGTCGACGCGCGCGTGCTCGGCATGTTCCTGTTCATCGCCTCGGAGATCATGCTCTTCGGCTCGTTCTTCACGGCCTACTTCTTCGTCCGCGTCGTCAACAACCCGCCGGAGTGGCCGCCCGAGGGCTTCCACCTGCCGGTCTTCGTCGCCGGCATCAACACCGCGATCCTGGTCACCTCGAGCTTCACGATGCACTGGGCGCTGACGTCGATCAAGCGGGGCAACCGCGCCGGCCTGAAGGCGGGCCTCGTGCTCACCTTCCTGATGGGGTTCACGTTCCTCGCGACGCAGATCATCGAGTACGCGCGGATCGGGTTCTCGCCGAGCGACAACGCGTTCACGACGATCTTCTTCTGCCTGACGGGTCTCCACGGCGCCCACGTATTCGTCGGCCTGTCGATCCTGCTCGCGATGACGACCCGTGCGTTCCGCGGCCACTTCTCGCCGGAACGCCATCACGGGGTCGAGATCGGCGGGATCTACTGGCACTTCGTCGACGTGATGTGGATCGTCGTCTACACAACCGTCTACCTGATCTGAGTACGACCGTGCGCCGGGGGGAAGGAGGAAGGCGCAGATGAAGTATCCGTTCCGCAGCGAGGCCGAGGCGTACCGCTTCGTGATCGGGACCGTCGGGTACTTCGCGGCGATCGTGCTCGCGACCACGGTCGGCGGGCGCTGGTGGGGCGTCGGTGTCTTCGTCGCCCTCTCGGTTCTCGTCCTCATCTGGTTCTTCCGGCGCGAGGCCCGCGAGCAGCCGCCGGCGAGCGCACCGCGGGCCCGCAGTGCCGAGGACGAGCGGCGGATCCTCGTCGTCGCGAACGAGACGGTGGCCGGGAGAGCGCTACGCGAAGCGGTCGAGGCAGCCGCAGAGGGTTACCGGGCGAACGTCCTCGTCGTCAGCCCCGCGTTGAACTCGCCGCTCAGGCACTGGGCCTCCGACGAGGATCAGGCGCGCGGCGCTGCGGAGGAGCGGCTCCGGCGCAGCATTGCGGAGCTCGAGCGGCTCGGGATCAGCGCCCGCGGCGAGGTCGGTGACGCCGATCCCGTGCAGGCGATCGAGGACGCTCTCCGCACCTTCGGCGCAGACGTGATCGTGATCTCGACCCATCCCGAGGGGCGATCGAACTGGCTCGAGCGCGGCGTGGTCACGTCGGCGCGCGAACGGTTCGCGGTGCCGATCACACACGTCGTCGTCGATCTCGACGCCGAAGCGGCCGGCGTCTAGATCCGAAACAGCCGCTTAGTGGCCGTGGCCGTTCCCGCCGGCGTTCCCGTTGCCGCCGCCGTTCCCGTTGCCGTTACCTTCGCCGTTGCCGTTACCTTCGCCGTTGCCGTTCCCCCCGCCGTTGCCGGCGGCGGCAATCTGACCTGAGCCGAAGCCGTGTCCGTTCCCGGTGCCGCCGCCGTTGCCGTTGCCGCCGTTGCCTCCGCCGCTCCCGGAACCGCCGCTCCCTCCGTCCGAGGGCGGGGGTGCGGAGGGCGTCGGGGTGGTCGTCGGCGGTGGCGGTGGCGGTGCGGGCGGCGATGTCGGCGGCCCGGGGCGTGTCGTGGTCTGGGAGGACGTCTTGTCGTGCTTGACCTGCACCTTCGGAGCGGCGCCCGCGGCGGGCTTGGGAGCCGCCGGCGGCTCGGGACTCGGCGCGGGCGTCGTGCTGGTCGTAGTGGTCGTCTGCGGAGGAGGTGTCGGGGAGCGCGGCTTCGGCGTCACCGCAGGGTGAGAGCGCACCGTGAGGTGTGGGGAATGGACGTGGGTGAGGGCGACGACGTGCGTGCGCGTGGTCTTCCGGTGCAGGCGAGCGCGCTCAGGGACTCGGACAGAGACGGCGAAAACGACGCGCGCGCGCACTCCGAAGAGCGCCGGGCGCTTGACCGCGACGGGCGGTCGCGGTGCCGCGGCCCGGAGGACGGCCAGCCTCGAGTCGGAGGCGGCCTGAGCAGCATCCGGGACCGGGCTCGGCGGGTCGAGGCCGAGCAACCACAACGGGGCGACGACCGACCAGGTCGCCGCCACCGTGATCGTCGCCACTTTCAGGATCCGGTTGAAATTGGGTCTCAGGTCCCTCGCCCTTCCGCCCGACAAATAGATACTGATGTGATCGGCAAATTGCCCAGGTTCCTGAACCTTTCTCCCGTTCTCGGAAGCTTTCGTCTGCTCGTTGCGATGTTTTTGCTCGCACTTCCGCTTGTCGCCGCCATCTGGGCGTTTGCCGGCTTCGCGGGGCGGAGCGGCGAGCAGCGGGCGGAGGCCCAGCTAGACACGGTCCTTCGGGCGGCGCTGCAGGCGTACAACGGCGAGCTCGTTTCCGCCGGATCGCGTGCGGCATCGACGGCGGCGCGCCGGGACGTGCAGCTCGCCCTGCTTCGCGGCGATCGCGCCCAGCTCGCGCGGATCGCGAAGACGCTGCCCCGGATCGCGTTCTTTCCCCGGCGCAGACCGGCTCTCGGTCTGACGCAGGGCCCGGCTGCGCGGCGGTCGGTCGAGGTCGTGGTCGGCAAGCACCCGGTCGGCAGGGTTGTCGCGTCGATCCCGCTCGACCGTGCGCTCCTCCGCCGGCTCGCAGCCGGCTCGCGGCTGCCCGCGGGGGATCGTCTCGTCTTCCGCAACGATCTGCCGACGAGCGTGACGCTCGAGGGATCGAGGTATCACGCCGCCGCTGCACGGCTCCGGGACGGGAAGCGGCGCATCGCTCTGGTCGCGCTCGCCCCCTCGGCCCGAATCGAACGGGCCGGGGCGCGGCTGCGCGACCGCGTCCTGGTCACCGGCTTCGTCACGCTCGGGTGCCTCTTCCTGCTGATCTACCTCGTCGCGCCCGCGATCGCCCACGGACGGCTGCTGCGTCGCCAGCGCGACCAGGCCGCCCGGGTGCTCTCGCACCTGGGTGAGGGCGTGGTTCTCGTCGACGACGGTGGGATCGTCCGGCTCTGGAACGATTCCGCGGAGGCGATCACGGGGCTCGCCGCCGACACCCTGCGTGGCCGCCGCGCCGTGGACGCGCTCCCCGGCTGGGCCGCGCTTCGGAACCGGATTCCCGTCGGCGACGACCGCCCGCGGGCGACGACCCTGTCCCTCGAGCTGCCTGGCCGGACGCTCTGGCTCTCGATCTCCGGGGTCCGGTTCTCGGACGGGGTCGTCTACGCGTTCCGCGACCTGACCGAAGAGCACAAGCTCGAGCAGATGCGCTCCGATTTTGTCGCCACCGTCTCCCACGAGCTGCGAACGCCGCTGGCGTCGATCCACGGCGCCGCCGTCACGCTCGCGAGCCGGGGCGGCCAGGTCGGGCCGGTCCTCCACGAGCGGCTGCTCGGAATCGTCGTCGAGCAGTCCGAGCGCCTCTCGGAGCTCGTCGAGCAGATCCTGCTTGCCGCGCAGCTCGACTCCGGCGGCCTGCGGCTCGACCGCGAGGGTTTCGATGCGGGGGACCTCGCCCGCGAGGTGATCTCGACCTCGCGGCCGCGCATCCCGGCAGCCGTGACGGTGTCGCTCGCGGCGTCGCTCGAGTCGCCCGTCGTGGCGCTCGGCGATCCGGAGCGGGCCCGTCACGTCCTCCGCAACCTGCTCGACAACGCGATCAAGTACTCGCCCGACGGCGGCCGCATCGACGTGATCATCGCCCCGGAGAAGGACCGGCTGCGCTTCACCGTCCGGGACGAGGGCCTCGGAATCCCGTCCGGTGAGCAGGAGCGGATCTTCGAGAAGTTCTACCGCCTGGACGCGCCGATGAGTCGGGGCGTGGGCGGCAGCGGGCTCGGCCTGTACATCTGTCGCGAGCTCGTCACGCGGATGGACGGGCGGATCTGGGTCTCCTCCGAGCCCGGCCGCGGGTCGAGCTTCAGCTTCGAGTTGCCTCGTGTGGACGAGCCGGTGGCCGCGTAGAGCCCCCGGTCCAGGCGAAGGCGGAGAGCTCGACGCCGTCGAACCACAGACGCCCGCGGCGGCCCGGGGCGTTCGAACGAGCTACTTGCGGGCGACCGTCGAGACGTAGGTCGCGACCGCGTTGATCTCCGCGTCGCTGAGCTGCCCCTTGAAGGACGGCATCACGCCCTTGCCGTTCGTCACGCGCTCGACGACGAGCGACTTCGGCGGCTTCGCCTCGTCGAGGTTCGGCCCCACGGTTCCGGTCGCGCCCGGGTCCTTCAGCGTGTGGCAGCTCGCGCAGCCGGCCCTCTGGAAGACCGCCTTGCCCTGCGCGATGAGATCGGATTCTCCGCCGCCGGTGGTGGTCGTCGCTGTGGTCGTGGTCGTCGAGGGAGGCGGCGTCGGCGCCGGTGATGGATTCGTCGTCGTCGCAGCGGTCGTCGTCGCGCCGCCCGCCGCGGAGAGACCCGCAACGGAGGCGACGTAGGCGGCGACGTCCTCGGCATCGTCGCCCCTGACCAGGTTCTGCGGCATCCCCGGCGCCGGCAGTCCGCGCCCCCCGGGCCCTCCGGGGCCCTTGGCGAAGCCGGCGGGCTTCTCGATCGCGTACTTGATCTGGTCGTGGACGACGTTGCGGACGGTGGATTCCTTGAACCCCTCCTCCCGCGGGCGCCTGAATGCGTCGTCGAGGTTCGGCCCGATCTTCCCCTGCGTCCCCGCGTCGGCGAGCGTGTGGCAGCTTCCGCACTTCTCGGTGAAGAGCTGCTTGCCGTGGGCGGTGTCCGCCTTGCCCTTCGAGATCCCCCCCGTGCCGCAGCCGGCCGCGAGCAGCGCCGCGGCGGCAAGGGCAGGCGCCGCAGCGAGTCGCTTCACCTAGGCCGGAGAGCCGGAAGCGCCGATCTGCTCGAGCGCCTCGCCGCGCGTCGGGTAGATGGTGAAAACGCGGTCGAGACCCGTGATCTCGAAGATCTTCGTGATGTTGCGGTCGCTGCAGACGAGCGAGAGCTCGCCGTCGTTGGTTCGGAGGCGCTTCACCCCGCCGACGAGGACGCCCAGCGTGGTCGAGTCGATGAACGTCGTGTCCGTGAAGTCGACGATGACCTGCTTGCCGCCCTTGCCGATCACGTCCAGGAGTTGCGCCTTGAACTCTGGCGCCGTGTAGAGGTCGACCTCGCCGGCCAGCGAGATCACGTACCGATCGCCTTCGAGCTGCTCCGTCTTGGTGTCGAAATTCACTCTCGTCCCCCCAGAGCTTCGCTGTCTACGTGCGCCGTATCTCCGCGCCGCGAGAGTCTAACCCTGGGAAGGTGAGCCGAGCGTCTTGATCTGCTGCCTGGCGTAGGCCGCGTTCGGGTCGTCCGGCGCGAGCTGGACGAACTTCTTGTACGCGGCGATCGCGCTCTTCGTGTCGCCGGCGTTCTGGGCGGCCTGGGCGAGGAGCAGCTGGTCGGACGGCTCCGGCGGCTTGTGGAGCACGGCGATCTGCTTGTACGCGGCTTCCAGCTCCCGGGCCGTCGTCTGGCGGGCCGAGAGCGCGTCGTTGAAGCGCTGGTTCGCCGACGAGCTGACCGCCTGGCCGATCGGGTCCGGGACGGAGGAGAGAGCGCGGCCTAGCGGGGATGTCGCTGGCGGCCCGAAGTTCGTCGTCTGCGCATTCTGCGCGTCGGCCTGCGCGGCCGCCGCCCGCTGCGTCTCGGTGGCGAACTGCTGCTCGTAGTCGCTGGCCAGCGCCGTCTGGCCGTCGACGTCCTTCGGCCGGTGGGTTGTGTAGGTCGTCCACGCCGAGATCGCCGCCGTGGTGTCGCCCTTCGTGTCGTAGGCCGTGGCGAGGTCGTGCCACGCCTTTGCGTTCTTCGGATCCTTCTGGGTTGCCTTCTCCGCCTTGCTGACGGACGGCTGGCCGGAGCCGCCGCCGCCGATCCCGTTGAAGATGTCGGACAGGCCGCTCACGTTCGAGGAACCGACGCCGAAGAGCACGAAGCCGCCGGCGAAGACGACGGCGAGGAAGATGAACACCCACTTGGCGCGCTTGCGCAGCCGGTTGAAGAAGAGGGTGTCCTCGAACCGCTGGCCGCCGCTGTCCTTGTGACGGCGGCGGTCGTCGTGGTGATGGGTCGGCTGGCGGCGCTTCGCCGCGGCACGTGCCATTGCAGGAGTAGCCTAGCCGCCGTTCCAGCGACTCGTCGCGGCGATCGCCGCCAGACGCGCCCTCGTCTCGTCGTCGCAGAGCGCGCCGGCGAGCGCGATCTCGTACAGCGCGCGCGGATCGAGACCGAGCGAGACCGCCGCCTCGTACTCGCGGGTGAGGTCGGTGTCGAACATCACCGGGTCGTCGGTCGAGACCGAGCAGCGCACGCCTGCGGTGACGAGCTCCGGCAACGGGTGCTCCTCGAGCGAGCGCACGACGCCCGTGCGGAGGTTCGAGACCGGCGTGACATCGAGGACGATCCCGCGCTCGGCGAGCTCGCGCACGAGAGCCGGATCTTCGACGGCGCGAATGCCGTGGCGGAGCCGATCGGGCGCGAGGTGGTCGAGCGCGGTCCGGACCGATTCCGGCCCGACTACCTCACCGGCGTGCGGGACCGAGCCGAGGCCCGCCTCCCTCGCCTCGCGAAAGGCGGGCTCGAACGGCGCGTTCGGATACAGCGCCTCCTCGCCCCCGAGGCCGACGGCGACGACGCCGCGGTCGCGGTAGCGGGCCGCCTGCCGGACGAGCCTGTGCGCGTCGTCGAGCGGCGCGCTGCGGGTGATGTCGGGCGTCAGCCGGACCTCGACACCGTGGAGCTCCCCGGCCTCCTGCGCCCCGTCGCAGTAGCCCGTGAAGATCTCGTCCCAGGAGACCCCGCGCCACGTCCGCTCGATCGGCGAGAAGATCGCCTCCAGGTAGACGGCGCCGTGGCGCTTGGCCTCGGCGGCGTAGTCGACGACGACCTGGCGGAAGTCGTTCTCAGTCCGCAGGCAGTTCGTCGTCAGGATCCAGACCTCGATGAAGTGGTCGAAGTCGCGGAAGCGGAAGAGCTCGCTCAGGCCCTCGACCGTGTCGGCGGGCAGCACCTCCCCGTTCCGCTTCGCGATCGCGAGCAGGGTCTCGGGCTGGATCGTCGCCTCGAGGTGCACGTGCAGCTCGATCTTTGGATACGGCGTCACGTGAGCGCGCAGTAGAGCTCGAGGTGCGCCGCTGCGGAGGCCTCCCACGTGAGCGCCTCTCGGGCGCGGCGGGCGCCGGCGCATGCCTCTTCGAGCGCCTGCGGGTCGCCGAGCAGCTCGTCGATCGCGGCGGCGAGCCCGTCCACGTCCCCGGGCGCGACGACGCGGCCGGCGCCGAAGCTCCGCACCGGCTCGGCGAGCCCGCCGATGTCGTAGACGATCGCCGGCACGCCCGCGCCGAGCGAGCGCATCAGCACCGCGGACATGTCGATCTCCGGCTTGTAGGGGAAGAGCGTGACCGTCGTCTCGGCGAGCGCGGCGGTGATCTCCGGCTCGGACTGGTAGGTGAGCCGCCACTCGACCGGGAGCGAGCCGGCCGCGGCGCGGTACGGCCCGACGGGTTCGAGTGCCTCGCCGGCGACGAGCAGGCGCGCGCCCTCGACCCGCTTCGCCGCCTCGATCGCGTCGCCGAGTCCCTTGTAGGGCCGGATCAGGCCGAGGCAGGAGAGCGTGCGCCCGTCGTCCCGCCTCGGCGGGTCGCTGGGGAAGGCCGGCATCGGGATCAGCCGCAAACGCTCGCCCTCGACTCCGAACCCGGCGAGCGTTTCGAGGCCGCGGGTGCTGTGCACGACGATCCGGTCGAACCGCTTCAAGAGCTCGCGCCAGAGCTTCTCGCGGCTCGCCGTGCGGCGCGGCAGGAGGTCGTGCGCGGTGAAGACGAGCGGGCCGCGGGCGTGGAAGATCCAGCGATCCAGCGGCGCTGCCGCGAACCACTGCACATGCAGCACGTCGCGCGGCCGGGTGACTAGCCGGGCGGTGCCGAACGGATGCTCGAGCACCTTCACTGGAACCCGGAGGCGCGACCGGCGGAAGATCCGTGACGACACGGGGTAGAAGGGCTCGCTCCGCCGGTAGCCGTCGCCCGGGTAGGACGAGACGCCGAAGCGGAACGGCGAGGTGACGAGCTCGACGTCCGCCCCGGCTCGACCGAGCGCGACGGCAAGCTCGTGGTCGTACGCCGGGGTGAATCCGGCCGGGTCGGCGAGGACGACGCGCATCAGGTGTGCGTCTCGAGCCAGTCGCGCAGGCGACGAGTGCCGTCGGTGATGTCCGTCGACGGCGTCCAGCCGAGCTCTTCCCGCACCCGGCCGAGGTCGCTGACGTAGACGCGCTGGTCGCCTGGTCGCCAGTCGCCGAAGTCGACCTCAACCTCGAGGCGCTCGGTCTTACGGAGATGGTCGAGGAACTCGAGCAGTGAAGTGGTGCGGGTGGGCCCTCCGCCGACGTTGTAGACGCGTCCGCCGATCTCGGCCCGCCTGTCGATCGCGTTGTCGTAGAGCTCGAGCAGGTCGTCGACGTAGAGCACGTCCCTGACCTGGCGCCCGTCCCCGTGGACTGTGATCGGCTCCCCGTGCAGCGCGCGGATCAGGAAGTGCGCCATCCAGCCCTGGTCCTCGTTGCCGTACTGCCACGGCCCGTAGATGCACGACTGCCGGAAGACGACCGTCGGGATCCCGTAGATCCGGGCGTAGTCGATCGCATACAGGTCGGCGGCGCCCTTCGAGCAGCCGTAGGGAGAGTGGAAGTCGACCGGCCGGGTCTCGGGCACTCCGTCGGGCAGCGCGGGGAGCTCGTAGCGGGGGTGGTTGCCCACGACCTCCAGGTCGTCGAGGCCTCCGTAGACCTTGTTCGTCGAGGTGTAGACGACGAGCGGCTGCCGCCCGGAGAGCCGCGCGCCCTCGAGCACGTTCAGCGTCCCGAGCGCGTTGACCTCGAAGTCGTTGCGGGGGTCCCGGACCGAGTCGGTGACCGCGACCTGCGCGGCCAG
>JBKPSO010000087.1:0-3397 GCA_046735055.1 Actinomycetota bacterium | reverse complement strand
GAGGTCGTACTCGGACGGGTCGGCGCCGAAGTAGTAGTTGAAGCCCGTGTCCATGCCGCCGAACTCGGGCAGGCTCATCGGCACGTCGCCGTCGTAGAAGACGACCGGGAGGCCGAAGCGCTCGCGCAGCCCGGTCGGGATCCCGCGCAGGTGGCTCATCGGCACCGTGAAGACGACGACCGCGTCGACGTCGCGCTCCCGCTCGAGCAGCCCAGCGAGGTGACGGTGCCAACGGGGCGTGACCCAGCGCCAGATCGCCTCCCGGACCCAGCGGTCGGTGTCGCCGGGATCGCTCTCGGCCCGGCGGATGTGACGGTCTCCCTTGAGCCGGGCGACGAGGTCGCGCACCCGCGCGAACGCCTCGCCCTCCCGGTAACAGGGGTTCGGCGCCGTCCGCCACCAGGGCGACTCGACCGGCCGTCCGCGGTAGGGCGTGACGATCAGGTCGCAGCCCGCCTCGTGCAGCCCCTTCCAGAGCTGCCACCACGCCGGTGTGCACCCGTAGCGGAAGTCGAGGTCGACCGCAGAGGCGACCGCGAGGATCTTCGGGCTCTTCATCGGCCCCTCAGTATTGCGGAGGGTGCTGCCGCAGTATCGTCGCGCGGGCGCGATACCGGAACGGGAACGGCCTCTCCGACTGCGACTCGCCGAGCGCCCGGACCTTTGCCAGCACGGCGGCACGCTTGTCGTCTGGGAGTCTGGCGATATAGCTGATCGTTGCGATCCGCTCGGCGAGTCCTTCGCCGTCGAGGAATTGGTCGAACCGCACTTCGTATGTCTCGGCCAGGCGCAAGAAGGCACTCCGAGCGACGTGATTCCGCCAGCCGGCGATCTCGGTTTCGCCGGGCAAGTACTCACCGATGAGCTCCTGAACCGCCTGCTGGAGCGGCTGGTCGAGGTCCCTGCCCGGGCCGACGACGGCGACGGCCCCGTTCGGCTTCAGCACGCGCAGGAACTCATCCAGGGCGCGATCGAGGTCGAACCAGTGCATCGCCGCGGCGACAGTGATCGCGTCGACGGAATGGTCGTCGATCGGCAGCTTCTCGGCGCTCCCCTCGCGTGCGTCGACCTCCGGGAGCACAGCCTCGAGCTGAGCGCGCATCTCGGAAAGCGGTTCTACTGCGATCACGCACGCCCCCGTCGAGACCAGCTCGCGCGTCAGCTTGCCGGTCCCCGCCGCCACGTCGACGACGGTCGTCCCCGGTCGGATCGAAAGCCGCTCGACGATCCAGGCAACGAGCTCGGGCGGGTACCCAGGACGCCGGCGCTCATAGGTCTCTGCCACCTTCGCAAAGGCGGCCGCGGAGGAGCGGTCGTGCTTCAGTAGGCCCCGCGGCTCGAGAGCACGGCCGGCAGCGTCTTCGCCAGGACCGTGATGTCGAGCCAGATCGACCAGTTCTCGAGGTAGTAGAAGTCGAGCCGCACGAGGTCGTCGAACGAGAGGTCGGAGCGGCCCGAGATCTGCCAGAGCCCGGTCATCCCCGGGAGGACGAACGAGCGCTTGCGGTGCCATTCCTCGAGCAGCGCGTAGTCGGCGGCCGGGAGTGGGCGCGGCCCGACGAGGCTCATCTCCCCGCGCAGGACGTTGATCATGTTCGGCAGCTCGTCGATCGAGAGCCGACGGAGGACGGCGCCGATGCGGGTCACGCGCGGGTCGCTGCGCATCTTGAAGAGCGCTCCACTCGCCTCGTTCTGCTCGTCGAGCTCGCCGCGCAGCTCGGCGGCGCCCTTGAGCATCGTCCGGAACTTGAACATCTCGAACGTGCGCTCGCCGAGGCCGATGCGCGAGTCGCGGTAGAAGACGGGGCCGTCGGAGGTGAGCTTGATCAGGGCGGCGATCGCGAGCCAGAGCGGCAGGCCGACGACCAGCACGAGCGAGCTGACGAGGATGTCGAAGGCTCGCTTCACCGCCCAGTCTGTCCCGGCGAAGACGGGCGGGCGCAGCTCGAAGAGCGGAACGCCCTGGCCCGGGACGTACTCTCCGCGCTGGACGAGCAGCTCGGTCGTCTTCGGCGCGACGCGGACCTTCACGCCGCTCCGGTGCGCGTGCTCGACCATCTGGAGCAGGTCGCGCTCGCTGTAGTCCGAATCGGTGACGATCAGCTCGTCCGTCGGATGCTCCGCGAGCACGGAGCGCAGGCTCTCGAAGCTTCCGAGCCGGGGCAGGTCGAGGTCGTCGATCGGCGCGCGACTGACGACGCCGACGAAGTCGTAGTCGATCCCGCCTCGCACCGTACCGATCGAGCGGACCAGGTGCTCGAGGTGGTCGCCCTCGCCGACGACGATTGCTCGCCGTCGAACTCCGAGCCAGTGCAGCGCCTCGCGGCTGATCACGTCGTAGCTGGCCCTGAACAGCCCGGCCAGCACCGCGGTGATCACGAATGCGGTCGGGATCAGGCCGAAGGTCGTGAAGTCGTGCCCCGTGCCGAGGCCGAACGCGAGCACCAGCAGGGCGACGACGACGAGCGAGGAGACGATCCGGCCGTAGCCCGCCCGCCGCTCCCGCTGGGCGTAGAGGCCCGCCTGCCAGAACACGAGCACGGTGACGAGCGCGACGAACGGGAAGTAGTTCGCCTCCGCGTCCGACCAGAGGATCCCCCAGTAGATCGGCGAGTGGCCGTAGAAGACCTCGCGGAGGACGAGCGCTCCGTAGAGGCCCATGCCGACGGCGAGGAGGTCGAGCGCGAGCAGGCAGCAGAGGCTCGCGGCCCTGAACGCGAGGCTGCGCAGCGAAGTCCGGCTGAACAGATACGGCCTGCTGCGCCGGATGTCTGCGGCGGGGAAGAGCGGGGACCGGCTCTCGGCCGGAGTGCGCCGCTCATCCGCGGGCGGTGCCTCCTTCGTTGCCACGAAGGAATCCATGTTACTCCCGCCACCGCTCGGCGAAGGCCGTTTCGGCCTCGGCCGAGACGGCGTCGAGCGGGGTCGGCTGCCGTCGCCGCGCGATCGTCGTCAGCGCCGCCGTGAGGGCGCGGCGGCGACGGGAATCGAGCAGGTCGGTGTCGTGGAAGTAGACGTGGACGTAGGCCGGCAACCGGCCGAACGCTGCCCGCGCGGCCATCCCGAGCGTGTGCGTGGAGGGAAGCTCGAGCAGGCGCGCCTCCCCCAGGCGCAGCCATCCCGGCTCGTCGAGCGCCAGCCTGGGCGCGGGCTCCGCGAGGTACGAGGGCCGGAAGGCGGTCGCCGTGCAGTCGGCGTAGCCGAGCTCGGCGAGGGCTCTCGCGACCTCCTCGTCCGTGTACCAGCCGCCGCCGCAGAAGAGGCGAGGCTCGAGCCCTCGCTCGCGGAGCCAGGCGGCCTCTCGGCGCACGCGCTCTGCGGGGTCGCCGTCCAGCGGCCGCGCCTGCGCCGCGCCGCCCCAGTGGGTGTGGTGGCCGAGCGGGCCCCGGGTCGCGGC
>JBKPSO010000086.1:0-5069 GCA_046735055.1 Actinomycetota bacterium | reverse complement strand
CGCATCCGCTCCTACCCGCACCAGCTCTCGGGTGGGATGCGGCAGCGCGTGATCATCGCGATCGCGCTTTCGCTCAATCCCGAGCTGATCGTGCTCGACGAGCCGACCACGGCACTCGACGTGGTCGTGCAGCGCGAGATCCTGCAGCAGGTCGAGGCGCTGAAACGGGACTTCGGCTTCGCCGTCCTCTTCATCACGCACGACCTCTCGCTGCTGCTCGAGTTCGCGGACCGGATCGCGATCATGTACGCGGGCGAGGTTGTCGAGAGTGCGCCGGCGCAGAAGCTCGCGACCGGCGCGCAGCATCCCTACACCCAGGGACTGCTGCAGTCGTTTCCGCCGCTGACCGGACCGCTCGAGCGGCTCACCGGCATTCCGGGCTCGCCGCCCGACCTGCGCAACCCGCCGAGCGGCTGCCGCTTCCACCCCCGCTGCCCGCACTGCACGCGCGACAACGCCTCGCTCTACTTGCGCCAGACGACGGAGCGGCCCGTGCTCCACGAGGTCGCGCCCGGACATCTGGTCGCCTGCCACCTGGTCGAGGAGGGAGGGCTGTGAGCGCCGTCGCTCCGCTCGAGGTGCGGGGCCTGACGAAGCACTTCGCGCGCGTGCACGCCGTCGACGACGTCTCGTTCGAGCTGCGTCCCGGCACCGTGACGGCGCTTGTCGGGGAGAGCGGCAGCGGCAAGAGCACTGTGGCGCGCCTGCTCGCGCGCCTCTACGACCCGACCGACGGCTCGGTGCTGTTCGAGGGCGACGACGTCGGGCGCGTGCGCCGGCGCCGCGAAGTTCTGCGCTACCGCTCGCAGGTGCAGCTGATCTTCCAGGATCCGTTCGACTCGCTGAACCCGGTCAAGACCGTCCGCCACCACATCGAGCGACCGCTGCGCATCCACAAGATGGTTCCGTCGAGCCAGGTGGAGGAGCGCGTGCACGAGCTGCTGCGCAGCGTCGGCCTCGTGCCGCCGCACGAGATTGCGTCGAAGTACCCGCACGAGCTATCCGGCGGGCAGCGGCAGCGCGTCGCGCTCGCTCGCGTGCTGGCCGTCGAGCCGAAGGTGATCCTCGCGGACGAGCCGACGAGCATGCTCGACGTCTCGATCCGCATCGGGATTCTCAACCTGATGACGCGGCTGAAGCAGGAGCACGACATCGCCTTCCTGTTCGTCACGCACGATCTGGCCAGTGCGCGCTACATCGCCGACGATGTCCTCGTCATGTACGCCGGCCAGATCGTCGAGCGCGGCCCGATCGAGGAAGTGCTCGCTTCGCCGCTGCACCCGTACACGCGGTTGCTGCTGGCCGCGGTTCCCGATCCGGCGAAGCGCCTGCAGGCCGACCGCATCCAGGAGCGCAAGGGCCTCGCGGCCGCGGCCGTCGATCCGCCCGAAGGCTGCCGCTTCGTGAGCCGCTGCCCGCTGGCGATCGACATCTGCTCGCACGTCACGCCCCCGCTTGTCGAAGCGAAACCGCGGCAATCCGCACGCTGTCACGTCACCGCCCCCTCTGCCCTGATCGAAAGGACGCCATGACCATCGAGCCGACCTCCTTCCCCTCCGACTTCGTCTGGGGCGCCGCGACGGCGTCGTACCAGATCGAAGGCGCGACCCACGAGGACGGGCGCGGCGAGAGTGTCTGGGACCGCTTTTGCGCGACGCCAGGGAAGGTGCGCGGGGGCGACACCGGCGATGTCGCGTGCGACTTCTTCCACCGCTACCGCGACGACGTGAAGCTGATGAAGGAGCTCGGGCTCGACGCGTTCCGCTTCTCGATCGCGTGGCCGCGCGTGCTGCCGCAGGGTCGCGGCGCCGTCAACCAGGCCGGGCTCGACTTCTACGACCGCCTCGTCGACGAGCTGCTCGCGAACGAGATCGAGCCGTTCGCGACGCTCTTTCACTGGGACTCGCCGCAGGCGCTCGAAGCGGAGGGCGGTTGGCGCGCGCGGGAAACAGCGGAGGCGTTCGTCGAGTATGCGGAGGCGGTCGCGGGGCGGCTCGGCGACCGTGTGCGCCACTGGATCACGCACAACGAGCCGTGGGTCTACGCGTGGATCGGCCATGCCTGGGGGTTGCACGCACCCGGCCTGACGAGTGAGGCCGATGCGGTCGCGGTTGCACACCACCTCCTGCTTTCACACGGTTGGGCGGTGGAGGCGATCCGACGGGCCGCGCCGGATGCCCGCGTCGGGATCACGCTCAACCTCGCGCAGATCTACCCGGCGACCGACACCCCCGAGGACGAGGCCGCGGCCTATCGCAGAGACGGCGAAGACAACCGCTGGTTCCTCGACCCCATCTTCCGTGGCTCCTATCCCGCCGACCTGCTCGAGCGCAACGAGCTCGTCGCGCCGCATGTGCGTGACGGCGACCTCGACACGGCTTCGACACCGATCGATTTCCTCGGCGTCAACAACTACTCGCGGTTCATCGTCGCTGCCGGCGCGGACGGTCCGCGCACCGTCATGAACCCGGACGCTCAGCACACGGACATGGGGTGGGAGGTGTATCCGGACGGATTGCACGACGTGCTCGTCCGGGTGACGCGCGACTACGACCCAGCCGCGATCTACATCACGGAGAACGGCGCGGCCTTTCCGGACGTGCGCGTGCACGACGGCGGCGTGCATGACGTCGAGCGGACGGCATACCTCGAGTCGTACATCGGCGCAGTCGGGCGCGCGATTGCCGGCGGAGCTCCGGTCAAGGGCTACTTCGTCTGGAGCCTGCTCGACAACTTCGAGTGGGCATTCGGCTACTCGAGGCGGTTCGGGATCGTCTACGTCGACTTCGCGACGCTCGAGCGCGTGCCGAAGGACAGCTTCTACTGGTACCGCGATCTGATCGCGAGCACGCGTGGCGCGCCGCGCCCGCCTTCGCCGATCGTGGCGAGCTGAGATGAAGGTCGCTGCCGTCGCGGTCGCAATCGCCGCGCTGGCGGCGACAGGCTCCGCGAGCAGCGCGCGCTTCGACCGCTACGTCGTGCGTGCGGTGGCGACCGACCGCACCGATCCGCAGCTCGTCAACGCGTGGGGGCTGGCGGCAAGCCCGACCGGGCCCTGGTGGGTGGCAAACGAAGCGCGCGCTTCGAGCACGCTGTACGACGGCGACGGACGCAAGCAGGCGCTGAACGTCCGCGTCATCGGCGGCCCGACCGGCGTCGTCTACTACGGCGGCCGCGGCTTCGTCGTGCGCGAGGGCCGCGCGGTGGGCCCGGCGCGCTTCATCTACGCGTGCGAAGACGGGACGATCCGCGCCTGGAGCCCGGTCGTGCCGGACAGCTGGTCGACGGAGGCGGTCGTCGCCGTCGACGACGGGCCGACGGGCGCGATCTTCCGCGGGGTCACGCTCGCGCGCGACCGTCTCTATGTCGCCGACTTCCACAACGCGCGCGTGCTCGTGTACGACTCGCGCTGGCGGCCGATCGTGCGGCGCGGCGCGTTCGTCGACCCGGTGCTGCCCGTCTGGTACGGACCGAACGGAATCCAGGCCGTCGGCGACCGCATCTTTGTCACGTACGCGTCCCGCGCGCCGGTGAACGGCAACGACGCGCCGACCGGCGGCTATGTGGACGAGTTCGATCTCGACGGCCGGCTCGTCGCGCATGTCGGTGGCAAGGGGCAGCTCGACGAGCCGTGGGGCATCGCGCTCGCGCCGCCCGGGTTCGGCCGTTTCGGCGGGGACGTGCTCGTCGCGAACTTCGGCACCGGCGCGATCAACGCGTACGCGCGCCAGGACGGGCGCTGGGCATTCCGCGGCCGCTTGCCGGTGAAGGCGCCCGGCGTGTGGGGGATCGCCTTCGGCAACGGCGCCGGCGCAGGCCCGCGCACGACGCTCTTCTACGCCGCCGGCCCGCACGGCTGGCACGGCGAGACGGAGGTCAACATCCACGGGGAGTTGGGGGCGATCAGCCCGCGCTAGACATGTCCGAGGGACAGTCCCTGGGACATGTCCCTCACTCCGGGCTAGTCGACGCGCGCACGACGAGCTCGACGGGGAGGATCGTGTCGGGCGGCCGCGTGTCCGGATGCTCGATCAACTCCATCGCACGTTCGGCGGCGAGCGTGCCGAGCTTCTCGCGATCCTGCCTGATCGTCGTCAGCGGTGGGTGCGCCAGGGCAGCTGCCTCGATGTCGTCGAAACCGACCACCGCCACGTCCGGCCCCGGCTGCAAGCCGGCGTCGCGAATGGCCTGCAACGCCGCGAGCGCCATCAGGTCCGACGCGGCGACGATCGCCGTCGGACGCTCCTCGAGTGCCAACAGCGCGGACGTCGCGCGATAGCCGCCTGCAGACGAGAAGTCCGCCTCGCGCAGGTACTCGTCGGGCAGCTCGAGGCCGAGTAGGCGTGTCTCACGTTGGAACGCGGCGATGCGGTCGGCGCCCGCGACCGTGTTCCGCGCGCCTGCGATGTGCGCGATGCGCCGATGGCCGAGCTCGTAGAGGTGCGCGAGCGCCAGACGCACGCCGTCCGCGTGGTCGGAACCGACGAAGGCGTTGCGCCGGCCGCCGACGCGTACGTCGACGCCGACATACGGGAGAGAGCGCACCCAGAGGTCGGTGACGAGCGGGTCGCTCCCGTCGATGCCGATCAGGATCGCCGCGTCGAAGCGATGGTGCACTCCGACCTCGAGCGGCTGCAGCAGCAGCGCGTCGTAGTCCGCTCGCGCGAGCCGGCGCGAGATTGCCGCCAGCACATGTCCGAAAAAGAGGAGCGAGAGGTCGCGATGCCCGGCGTTGTCGCCGACGACGACGGCGACGAGATGCGTCCGCTGCGTGACCAAGCCGCGTGCGGCCGGATCGGCCGTATAGCCCACCGAACGAGCAACCTCGCGCACCCTTTCGCGGGTCTCGACGCTCACGTCTGCCCGATCGTTGAGCACTCGGGAGACGGTCGCAATCGAGACGCCGGCCTGCTCGGCCACATCGCGGATTGTGGGGCGCCGGCTCATGGTCTCCTAACAAATAGCGGTTCCGGTAGTCAGAGACTGGCGGCTGCTGCTGCGGAACCCCCCTACAATCGAGGAGGCCAATGGAACCCACTGAGGTGGCTCGTCTAGAGGGGTCCGACCGG
>JBKPSO010000085.1:0-83594 GCA_046735055.1 Actinomycetota bacterium | reverse complement strand
AGGCGGCCCTCGTCGCGCTCGGCGCGCTCGTGCCCCTGGCCGCGCTCGCCTTCGCCGACCGGCGCTCTGCCCGGGTGCGCAACGTGCTCGGGCTTTCCGCGGCGGGCCTCGGCAGCCGTCTGGTCGTGCCCCTGTCGGTGTGCGCCGTCTGCGGCCTGCTCGCGTTTGCCGCCGCACAGCCCGTCGTCCGCACCGAGCGACCGCGGCTCACCCGTCGCGACGCCCAGGCCTTCGTCGCGCTGGACATCTCCCGCTCGATGCTCGCGTCGAGGTCGGCGGGCACGCCGTCACGGATCGAGCGGGCGAAGGCGATCGCGGGCGAGTTGCGCGCCGGGCTCGCCGACGTGCCGATCGGGGTCGCGACCTTCACGGACCGGACACTTCCGCTCCTCTTCCCGACGACGAGCGCTGGGGCGTTCACGGCCACGGTCGCGAGGGCGGTCGGGATCGAGCATCCGCCGCCGCGCGCAGAAGCGCCGACGGTGACCACGTTCGACGCGCTCGGGCCGCTGCCCGGCTCGGGCTACTTCACTCCGGGGATCCGCCGGCGGCTACTGCTCGTCGTCACCGACGCCGAGAGCGAGGGGTTCGACGTCGACGGCGTCCGGCAGAGCTTCCGCGTGCGGCCGCCGATCGCAGTCGTGGTCATGCGCGTCGGTACGCCGACGGAGCGCGTGTTCGGCGCCGACGGACTGCCTGAGCCGGCCTACGCGCCGCCCGCCGCAACCGACCGCTCGCTGGCCCAGTTCCTCGCCGCGACGCACGGCGAGGCCTTCGGGGAGCACGACCTCGCAGGTGCCGTTAGCGCGGCCCGGTCGGCGCTCGGCACGGGCCCGCGCAAACGGCTCGGGACGCTGTCCGGACGCAAGGAGCTCGCACCGTATTTCGTGCTCGCCGCGATCGTCCCGCTCGGGCTCGTGCTGCGCCGGAGGAATCTCTAGGTGGACTCGTTCAGGGTGAAGATGTCGGGTCGGGTGGGCCGCTGCGGCTCCCTGCGCGAGGCCCTCCGCTCGCTCGGATAGGTCCGACCCTAGGTGAGGCCGTGACGCGCCAGTGCGAGCCGCATCAGGGTGGCGTGCGTGCCCTCCTGGCTGCCGCCGTTCTCGTAATCGGGGTGAAGCTGGACGTAGCTTCCGTCCGGCTGCATTTCCCAGGCGTTCCTCCGATCGGTAAGGCAGATCTCCAGGATCTCCCACAGACGCGTGCGTAGCCTCGGCTCGATGATCGGAACGACGGCCTCCACGCGCTCCGACAGGTTGCGGTGCATCCAGTCGGCCGACCCGATCAGGAACTCGCCCTCGATCGGATCGTCAGAGCCGGCGGCGAAATGGAAGATCCGCGAGTGCTCGAGGAAGCGACCGACGATCGACCGGATGCGAATGTTCTCAGTCAGGCCGGGAACGCCGGGTGCGAGGGAGCACAGCCCACGCACGATCAGATCGATCGGCACTCCCGCCTTCGAGGCCCGCGAAAGCATCCGGCAGAGCTCGACGTCCTCGAGCTGATTGAGCTTGCAGACGATCCGCGCCGGACGACCGTTCTGGTGGTTCTCGATCTCACGCTCGATGAGCTCGACGAACCGTGAGCGCATGTCCATCGGCGCGACTAGCAGGGTCGGAAATGACGGCATGCGCGATCGCCCGGTCAGGAAGTGGAACAGGTTGACGACATCGCCCGTGATCGTGGGATTGGCGGTGAGGAGGCCGACGTCCTCGTAGAGCCTCGCCGTCCGGGTGTGGTAGTTGCCCGTGGCGAGGTGTGCGTAGCAGCGCATGCCGCCTTCCTCCTTGCGCACCACCAGCGCGGCCTTGCTGTGGGTCTTCAGGCCCATCACGCCGAACATGACGTGCGCGCCGACCTTCTCCAGCTCCCGCGACCAGTGCAGGTTGCGCGCCTCGTCGAAGCGGGCGTTGAGCTCGATCACGCAGGCGACCTGCTTACCCGACTCCGCGGCCTCGATCAGCGACTGAACAAAGGGCGTGTCGTCGCCGACCCGGTAGACGGTCATCTTGATCGAGACCGTCTGCGGATCCTCGGCGGCCTCCCGAACGAACCGCTCGACCCCGGCGTAGAAGCTGTCATACGGCTGGTGGATCAGGACGTCGCCGGCGCGGATCGCCGAAAAGATGTCGCCGTCGCCGGCCTCGAGCCCGCTCGGCGGCAGCGGCGTCCACGGCGGCTCGCGCAGTGCGTCGAGAGGTAGCCCCGCGATCTCGAACAGCGTCGTGTAGTCGAGCAGAGCGGGCATCTCGTAGATGTCGTCCGGAGTGAGGTGGAACCGCTCCTTGAGCTCGGCGACCAAACGGGAGTCGGCGTCCGGTTGCACTTCGAGGCGGACGACCGGCTCGAAGCGGCGCAGCTGGACTTCCTGCTCGACCAGCGCGCGCTTGCTCAGGCCGTCGGCGCTGTCGAGCTCGACCTCCGCGTCCCGACAGACCCGGAAGAGGCTCGCGCTGACGATCACCATGCCCGGGAACAGCTTCCCCGCGTTGGCGCGGATCACCTCACCGAGACTGACGAGCACGCGCTCCGACCGATCCACTCCGGAGCGCGCGCGGAGCCACTGTGGCAACTCGCCGGGCACCTTGACCCTCACTGCCACCGTCTCTCCGGTCACGGGGTCTTCGAGCCTGAATGCCCACGAGGTCGACAGGTTCGAGACGAACGGGAACGGATGCGCCGCATCCAGGCTGAGCGGGGTCAGGACCGGTGAGATTTCCGTGTCGAACACCTCCGACACTTCGTGACGCTGCTCCTCCGAGAGATCGTCCCAGCCGACTAGGCGGATCCCGTTCTCGGCGAGCTGCGGGCGCAGCACGTTCGTGTAACAGGCCGCCTGCTCGGCCAACATCGAAGTGATCAGGTGGCGCTTGGGCTGAAGCGACTGCTGGCGCTCCTGCCGTTCGAGGCTCGCATCGTCCGGCGACGACCGAATCGTCGCCATGCGCTTCATGAAGAACTCGTCGAGGTTCGAGGAGAAGATCGCCAGGAACTTCACCCGTTCGAGCAGCGGGTTGCGGTCGTCGAGCGCCTCGTGGAGGACCCTTCTGTTGAACTCCAGCCAGCTGAGGTCGCGGTCGATCCACGCCCGCTCTGTGAGCTCACCCGCCGAATCGGCGGTCGGCACATACGAGTCGAGTGTCACGTTGGAGAAGCGTAGCTGCGTCGCTTCGGCGGCTAGCTCTCACCAAACCCGGCCGGCTCGCCGCAAGGCTTGCCTTTGGAGCGGCAGCGGCTTCTCCGCGGCTGGGTATCTCCATGGGTATGCCCGCCGCGTCCGCTGGCGGCTGCCGTGGCGTCCTTGGCGCCGACGGCTTGTCAGGGCCGGTGTTCTCGTCGCCCTCGGGGCCGCACCCCTTCAGCAAGGACGTCGCCGCCTCGAATCCGTCGCCGTGAAAGCGATCGCGCCCGTCTCCGGCGAACACGTCGTGTTCGCGTGCGAGTCCGTGGGCGACGGTTTCGGGCAGAGGTCACCCCGCCAGAGGCATTCAGACATGGGCCGTGAAGGATTCGAACCTTCGACCTTGGGATTAAGAGTCCCCTGCTCTACCAGCTGAGCTAACGGCCCGCGGGCTGCGTAGTGTAGCCCCAGTGAAAGTGCTCTCGGTCGTCGGGAACCGGCCCCAGTTCATCAAGTCGGGACCGGTCTCGGAGGCGCTCCGCGAGCAGGGGATCGAGGAAGTCGTGCTGCACACGGGGCAGCACTACGACCCCGAGCTCTCGCAGGTCTTCTTCGACGAGCTCGGGCTCGGCGAGCCGCGCTACCGGCTCAGGGTCGGCGGGCTCTCGCGCGACGAGATGCTCGAGGCGCTGCGGCCCGGCCTCGCGGATGCGATCGCCGCCGAGCGGCCCGACTGGGTGCTCGTCTACGGGGACACGAACTCGACGCTCGGGGGCGCTCGGGCGGCGGCGGAGGCCGGTGTCGCGCTCGCACACGTCGAGGCCGGCCTGCGCAGCTACGACCCGGCGATGCCGGAGGAGCACAACCGGATCGAGACCGACCGGCTCTCGCAGCTCCTCTTCTCCCCGGACGAGCGCTCGCACGGGATCCTCGAGGGCGAGAGGGTCGCAGGGCAAATCGAGGTGACGGGCGACGTGATGGCGGACGCCTGTTTCCGCCTAGCCCCGATCGCACGGGAGCGGTCGTCGATTCTGGACACGACCGGGGTCAGGCCCCTGACATATCTCGTTACGACATTGCACCGAGAGGCCAATGTCGCGCAGCTGCGACTCGGCCGGCTTCTGGAGGGGCTCTCGCGCCTCGACGAGCCTGTCGTCTTCCCTGCGCATCCGCGGACACGTGCCGCAATCGGACAGGTCTGGGGTCAGGCCCCTGACAATGTCCGTTTGGTCCCCGCGCTCGGCTACCTCGACTTCGCAGCACTCGTCTCGCAGGCCCGCGTGATCGTCACCGACTCCGGCGGGCTGCAGAAGGAGGCGTACTGGTACGGCGTTCCGTGCATCACCGCCCGGCCGAGCACGGAGTGGGTCGACACGGTCGCGGTGGGGGCGAACGTGCTCGTCGACGACGACCCCGACCGCCTCGTCGAGGCCGTTCGGACCGCGCGCATGCCCGACGAGCGGCCCCCGCTCTACGGCGACGGGCACGCCGCCGGGCGCATTGCGACCGCTCTGTACGCTTCGACGCCGACATGAGCACTGGTCGTCCCGGAATGAGCTCGTACGACATCGCGGTGATCGGCGCCGGCTACGTCGGCATGCCGCACGCCTACACCTTCGCGGAGGCGGGGAAGACGGTCGTCATCATCGACCTGATTCCCGAGCTCGTCGAGGCGATCAACCGCGGCGAGAGCCACATCGGCGACGTTCCGTCCGAGAGGCTGAAGCCGCTCGTCGACGAGGGCCGGATCAGCGCCTCCACCGACTTCGGGGTCGTCGCCGACGCGGACGCGATCGTGATCGCCGTCCCGACGCCACTCTCACCCCAGCGCGAGCCCGACGTGTCCTCCATCGAGAGCGCGGCCCGCAGCATCGCGCCCTACCTGCACAAGGGACACCTCGTCGTGCTCGAGTCGACCACGTACCCAGGCACGACCCGCGACGTCCTCCGTCCGCTCCTCGAAGAGGGCAGCGGGCTGAAGGCCGGCACCGACTTCCATCTGGCCTTCGCCCCCGAGCGCGTCGACCCGGGCCGCACCGACTTCACGACGAAGACCACCCCCAAGATCGTCGGCGGAGTCAACGAAGCCTCCACCGACGCCGCCGCCAAGCTCTACGAGTCGGCGGTCGACGAGGTCGTCCGCGTCTCCTCGCCGGAGGCGGCGGAGCTGACCAAGCTGCTCGAGAACATCTTCCGCTCGGTCAACATCGCGCTCGTCAACGAGCTCGCGCGGCTCTGCGGCCGGATGAAGATCGACGTCTGGGAGGTGATCGACGCGGCCGCGACGAAGCCGTTCGGCTTCATGAGCTTCAAGCCCGGTCCGGGCCTCGGCGGCCACTGCATCCCGATCGACCCCTTCTACCTGACCTGGAAGGCCCGCGAGTACGACTTCACGACCGAGTTCATCGAGCTCGCCGGCAAGGTCAACCAGTCGATGCCGTACTACTGCCGCTCGCTGATCTCCCAGGCGTTGAACCACGGCGCGGGCAAGTCGCTCGCCGGCTCGAAGCTGCTGATCCTCGGCGTCTCCTACAAGCCCGACATCGGCGACATGCGCGAGTCGCCGGCGCTGAAGATCATCGAGCTGATGCGGAACGCGGGCGCCGAGGTCTCCTACCACGACCCGTTCGTGGCCGAGCTCCCGGACCGGGGGCTGCGCTCGGCGCCGCTCGACCCGCGGGCGTACGACTGCGTCGTGATCGTCACCGACCACTCGTCGATCGACTACGACCGCCTCGTCGAGGAGGCGAGCCTCGTCGTCGACCTCCGCAACGCGACAGAGGAGGCGCACAACGAGAAGGTCTGGAAGCTGTGAAGGTCGGCGTCGCCGGCCTCGGCTACTGGGGCCCGAACCTCGCACGCAACTTCGACGAGCTCGGCGAGCTCGCGTGGATCTGCGACCGGGACGCCGGACGCCTGTCCGAGCTCGCCGCCAGGTATCCCGATGCGCAGGCAACCGAGGACTTCGGGAAGATGCTCGCGGACGGCTCGCTCGACGCCGCCGTCATCGCCACCCCCGTGCCGACGCACTACGAGCTCGCGAAGCAGGCGCTCCAGGCCGGCAAGCACGTTCTCGTCGAGAAGCCGCCGGCGATGCGCGCCGGCGAGATGGACGAGCTCGTCGAGCTGGCTTCCTCGCAGAACCTCGTGCTCATGCCCGGCCACCTGCTCCTCTACCACCCCGGGGTCCAGAAGCTGAAGGAGCTGATCGACGCAGGCGAGCTCGGCGAGGTGCTCTGCGTCTACGGGAACCGCCAGAACCTCGGCATCGTCCGCACGAACGAGAACGCCCTCTGGTCACTCGGCGTGCACGACCTCTCGGTGATCCTCTACCTGCTCGACGAGGAGCCCGTGGCGGCGATCGCCCACGGCCGCGATTTCCTCACCGACGGCGTCGAGGACGTCGTCTTCTGCTACCTCCGCTTCCCCTCCGGGAAGATCGCGCACATGCACCTCTCCTGGCTCGACCCGCACAAGATGCGGCGGATGACGGTCGTCGGCCGCGACAAGATGGCCGTCTTCGACGACATGGAGCTGGAGCGCAAGGTGACGGTCTACGACAAGGCCCCGTGGAAGCGCGCCGAGACCTACGGCGAGTGGCAGACCCGGAGCGGCGACATCTTCATCCCGAAGATCCCGACCTCCGAGCCGCTGCGGCTCGAGTGCGAACACTTCCTTCGCCTCGCCGCCGGCGACGGCGACCGCGACAAGGTTGCGCGCGACGGCGCGATGGTCGTGCGCGCGCTCGAGCGGCTGACCGATTCCCTCCGTGGCTGACGTCCACCCGACCGCGGTCGTCCACCAGGGCACCGTGCTCGGCGAGGGGGTGCGCGTGCTCGAGTACGCGGTCGTCGGGAAGCAGCCGACGCTGGGGCCGCGCTCGACTGCGAAACGCGATCCGCTCCCGCCGGCCACGATCGGGGACGGCACGGTGATCTCGACCGGCGCCATCGTCTTCGCCGGCAGCACGATCGGCAGCGGTTGCATCGTCGGCGACCAGGCGTGCGTCCGGGAGCGCGTCACGCTCGGCGACGACGTCGTCGTCGGCCGGGGCTCGGTCGTCGAGAACGACACGGCGATCGGCCGCGGCACGCGCATCCAGGCCGACGCGTACATCACCGCGTACTCGACGCTGGAGGAAGACGTCTTCGTCGCGCCGTGCGTCGTGACGACGAACGACAACTTCATGGGTCGCACCGAACGGCGCAAGGGGCTGATGAAGGGCCCGACGATCCGCCGTGGCGCGCGGATCGGCGGCGGAGCGATCCTGCTACCGGGGATCGAGATCGGCGAGGAAGCCTTCGTCGGCGCGGGCGCCGTAGTGACGAAGGACGTCGAGGCCCGGACTATCGTGTACGGGAACCCGGCCCGCCCGGTCAGGGACGTGCCGGAAGACGAGGTGCTACAGCCCTGATCGAGGCCTCCGTGATCGGGCGGAGGATCAGGATCGCCTCGTCCGCTCCCGTCGCCTCGAGCCCGGCGAGGTGAGCCGGCAGCTCGTCCGGGGTGACCGGCATCACCTCCTCGTCGGAGTGCGGCCGCCTGACCGCGTCCGGCTCGAGCTCGACGAGCACCGCGGCGCTCCGGCGTACCTCCTCCGGGTCGCGCCCCGCACGGGCGGTGGCGGCGGTGATCTGCGCGTTCAGCGCCTCGAAGCCCTCGACCGTGTTGCCGTAGCCCGCGTACCAGGTGTTCCACCAGTCGACGTGCGGGAGGGCGATCGAGAGCATCCGCTCGCCGTTCGATCCGATCAAGATCGGAACCCGCCCGGCCGGCCGCGGGAGCAGCACGAGGTCGTGCGCCTGCCAGAACCGGCCGTCGAGCGTGACGCGCTCGCCGGCGAGCATCCGCCGCACGATCTCGAACGACTCCTCGAAGCGCGAGACGCGATGGTCGTACGGGAGGCCGAACGCACGGTACTCCGCCTCGTTCCAGCCCGCCCCGAGCCCGAGCACGAACCGCCCGCCGGAGATCTCGGCGACGGTTGCCGCCATCTTCGCGATCAGGCCGGGCGGGTGGAAGCTCGCGCAGGCGACGAGTGGCCCGAGCCGCACGCGTGCGGTCACCCCCGCCAGCGCCGCCAACAGAGTCCACACCTCCCACGGCCCGCGCTCCTCGCGCCCGTCACCGCGGTACAGCAGGTGGTCGCCGAGCCAGATCGAGTCGTAGCCGCTCTCCTCGGCAGCGCGCGCCATCGCGACGTACTCCGGCCAGCGCACCTCGCGCTCGACCTCCGGCAGCTGCACCCCGACCCGGACGCTCACGCGCGCGACTTGGAGATGTGCAGCCTGTACTGGCCGGACCCCGGTGAGGGAAGCTTGACCTCGACGTAGTACCAGCCGTCCTGCCGCGCCCGGTAGAGGAAGTGCTCGTTCGAGGAGCCGGCGTGCACGGATTGCGCCAGACGGCGCGCCTGCAGCTCGGGCGAGAGCCCCTCCACCCGCTGCGTCCCCGGCCTCCAGAGAACGAGGTTCGCGTCGACGCCGACCGGCCCGTGGAGCGCCACGGCGACGGTCTGGCCCTTGCTCACGCGGACCTTGTAAACGTCGATCTGGTCGTCCCAGAAGTCGAGGGTGGCGGTGAGGTCGATCGAGCGGCCCCAGAGCGCGAACGCCCGCGCACCCGCGTCGTCGTTCGACTCGTAACGGTCGACCGGCGGGATCGGCCCGGCGAGCGCCCTCAGCGCTGCGCTGACGTCGAGTTGACCCCAGCCGCTGTACGGATCGCGCAGGAGCGGACACCGCCTGCAGCCGGTAGCAGCGTTGACGTCGACCGCGGAACGCTCGAGCAGGGTCGAGACCTGGTCTGGCTCGAGCGTCGGCCGCATCGCGATCAGCAAGGCGGCGGCGGCGGAGACCTCGGCGGCCGCGTAGGACGTCCCTTCCGCCGTGCGGAACTCTGCGGGCCCGCAGACCGAGTACCCCTGCTCGGCGCACGCCGGCCGGGCAGCGGTCAGCGCCCGCGGCAGTGTCGAGACGATGCTCACGCCCGGTGCGGCAATGTCGTTGAAGAACGCGTCCCGGTTCGAGAACACCGGCACCGACCCGTCCTGCGCGAGCGCGCTGACGCCGATCACGTGCGGCAGCGCAGCCGGGTAGCTGGCGAGATCCCACGGCGCCTTCGGGGCCTGGTCGCCGTTCCCGACCGCGGCGACGAGTACGGCGCCCTCGGCTGAGGCGTACTCGATCGCGTCCTGCTCGACGGCGGAGTAGGTGTCCTCGTTCCTGTTCCGGGAGCGCAGCCCGCCGAGACTGAGGTTGATCACGCGCGCCCCGTTGTTCACCGCCCAGCGGATCGCCTTCGCCTCCGCCGTCGGCGAGATCGTCCCGTCCGAGCGGACGACCTTCGCGACGAGCAATTGGGCCGAGAGCGCGATCCCCGAAATCCCCTGGCCGTTTCCGGCCGCCGCCGCGATGATCCCGGCGACGAACGTCCCGTGGCCCTGGCGGTCGGTGACGTCGCCGCCGACGAAGCTCTGCGCGAGTGCGACCTTCCCGGCAAACTCGGGGTGGTCGAGGTCGAGCCCGGAGTCGATGACGGCGACGCGCACCGGCGCGAGCACGGGCGGCGCATCCGGCCAGAAGTCGAACGCGTGGATCTGGCTCAGGTACCACTGCCTCGACGTGAGCGGGTCGGTCGGCGCGAATCCCGACGCTGCCACCGGGACGGCGAGCGCGGCCGCGGCAAGGAGAAGTGCCAGACCCCTGATCACGGCACCACGATCACACGGAGGGCGGCGCCCTTGGTCGCCCCGACCGCCAGCCGGTACTCCGTGGTCGAGGACGGAGCGACCGCGATCGAGAAGGAGGAGTCGGGCTGGACGGTCAGCGCGCGGCCCGCCTGCCAGACGCCGCCGGGCGTGCGCTGCTCGAGCGTCACGCC
Organism: Actinomycetota bacterium; assembly: GCA_046735055.1. Lineage (GTDB taxonomy): Bacteria > Actinomycetota > Thermoleophilia > Gaiellales > Gaiellaceae > DATBLE01. The sequence continues at coordinate 73,591 of JBKPSO010000085.1, read as the reverse complement.
CTTGACGAGCTCGGTCCGGCCGCTGAGGGTCACGGTGGCGCCCGGGGCAACGGGGCCGGCGGGCCGCGAGAGCATGAGCACGCCGACCCGGATCCAGGCCGAGCGCAGGCTGAGCGCACGACGCAGCTCGCCGCCGAGCAGGACGACGTCACCATCGCGTCCGACCGCGACGACCGCCCGGGGCCTCCCGGTGGCCGGCACCGGCTTGAGCGCGAGCAGACCCGGCACGCCGAGCTCCCGGGCCGCAGTCGCCGCGGAGACGACGACCGGCCCCCACGTGTGCCAGGGCGAGGCCGTGTCGTACGGATCGGGCACCGAGACGAGGTAGGGCACGGGGTTGGAGCCGGCGAAGACGTCGGCGATCGAGGCGGTCATCCCGCCCGAGCTGGAGAAGAAGTACGTGGTCGCGACCTTGCCGTCGTAGAGGAGCACCTGCCGCTTCGTCGCGGCGACCGCCTGGTCGCCGACCGGAGTCTCGGTCGCGATCCCGCCGTAGACCTGGTCGCGCGTGTCGCTGAAGACGTCGAACTCGCCGCCGCGGTGGTGGGCGAGCGCGTAGGAGCGCGCGGCGACGGCCTGGGCCTTGACAGCCTCGAGCGGCCAGTCGCGGGGCATCTCGTTCGAGATGACGCCCCGGACGTACGAGTCGAGCGCGACGGAGTTGACGACCGAGAGCGTCTTTCCGTTCGCCGACACGATCAGCTCGCCGCGCCAGGGATGCGCGAGCCAGAGCGGGGTCGTGCCGGGCACGAACCGGAGCGGGCCGGGCAGCGCCTGCGGCGGCGAGTCGGGCGCGAGCTTCACCTTCAGCGCAGCGGTCAGCGGGTAGTTGCCGCCCGCGATCTGGTGCCGCATCCCCTCGGCGTCGACGACGGTGAACGGATCGGGAGAGGAGACGACGATCTTCCGCGCCGAATCGATCAGCAGCACCTTGATCTTCGCGACCGGCCCGGGAGCGAGCTTCGTCCCCGGATAAAAGTGTGCGAGGATCTTGTCGTAGGCGACGCCGTGCTCCGCGTAGCCGTACGCACCCCACTGAGCCATCCCGACGCCGTGGCCCCAGCCGCGGCCGGTGATCACGAACGTCGTGACGCTGAGCGGGGCCGGGCCCTGCGGGGTGGCGCCGGCTGGACCGACGAGAGCGGCCACGGCAAGGAGCGCGAGGACAAGGCGGCGGCTGAGCATCGACTGCGGCCTGGGCGGGAAGCCGGGGTTCCAGGCTAGCTGAAAGTTTGCGCGGAACCATCCAAGTCCTCTGCGGGGCAACGGTTTGGCGGGCCCGGAGCCCGGTAACGGAAAGACATGGCCGTGCAGGCGCCCACGCTCCCAGCCAGGTATCGCGACGCCCGCCCGATCGGGCACGGCGGCATGGCCGACATCTACCGCGCAACCGATGCCGAGCTCGGCAGGCCGGTGGCTGTCAAGGTCCTCGCCGAGCACTGCACGGAGGACGACGACATCCGCGAGCGGTTCCTGCGCGAGGCGCGCGCGGCCGCGCGGCTCTCGGGCGACCCGCACACGGTGACGATCTATGACGTCGGCGAGACCCAGGGGCGTCCCTACCTCGTGATGGAGTATCTGCCGGGAGGATCGCTCGCGGCCCGGCTCGCAGCCGGCCGGATCGACGAAGCCCTCGCCCTGGAGTGGCTGGAACAGGGCGCCCGCGCGCTCGACTCGGCGCACGAGCACGGCGTCGTCCACCGGGACGTGAAGCCGGGCAACCTCCTGCTCGACCGCGACGACAACGTCTACGTGGCCGATTTCGGCATCGCCAGGGCCGCCGGCCTCGACTCCAACACGAAGACGGGGGTGATCCTCGGCACGGCCGGCTATCTCGCCCCCGAGCAGGCGGCGGGAGGCCGCGCGACGGCGGCCTCCGACCGCTACGCGTTCGCGGTGGTGGCGCACGAGCTTCTCACTGGGATGCGGCCGGAGCCGACGCCGTCCTCGAAGCTCCCGCCGGCAGCTCAGCACTTCTTCGCCCGCGCGCTCGCTGTTGACCCGGAGTGCCGGTTCGCGTCGTGCCTCGAGTTCGTCGCTGCGCTGCGGGCCGCGCTCGCGCCGGCCGCCGCGACCGCGCCGACCGCCGTCATGGTCCGTCGCCGGCACCGCCGGACACCGCTCGCGATCGCGATCGCGCTCGCGCTCGGCGTACTCGCCTTCGTGCTCACAGCGGCGCTCACGACCGGAAACGCGGCCAAGCCGCCTCAGACGGTCGTGCAGACGGTCACCGTCCCCACCACGCGACCGGCCGTGGCAGGCGTGCAGCCCGCTGCCGCCGTGCCGGATGAGCACCGGGACAGGCACCACGGCCAGGGGCCGAAGAAAAGGAAGAAGGAGACGGACGAGGAGGGCTAGCGGAGCCGCTCGGCGTACTGCTGACGGTAGTACTCGCGGTATTCGCCGGACTTGATCGGCTCCCACCAAGCGCGGTGCTCGCGGTACCACGCGACGGTCTCGGCGAGCCCGGCCCCGAGCGATACCTCCGGAACCCACCCGGCTGCACGCAGCTTCGCGTCGTCGAGCGCGTAGCGGCGGTCGTGGCCCGGCCGGTCGTCGACGTGGCGGACGAGCCTGGGATCGGCGCCGGTCAGCTCGAGGATCCGGGTCGTGAGCTCGAGGTTCTCGTGCTGGTCGCCGCCGATGTTGTACGTCTCTCCGGGCCTACCTTCGCGGAGAACGAGCTCGACGGCCGTGCAGTGGTCGCGGACGTGCAGCCACTCGCGCTGCTGGCGGCCGTCGCCGTAGACCGGCAACGGCTCTCCGTCGAGCGCGTTCGTGACGAAGAGCGGGATCAGCTTCTCGGGGTACTGGCTGGGCCCGTAGGTGTTCGCACCGCGGGTCACGCAGGCGTCGATCCCGAAGGTGCGCACGGCCGCGAGCACCTGCAGGTCACCGCCTGCCTTCGAGGCCGAGTAGGGGCTCGAGGGGCGCAGCGGGTCGTCCTCCTTCGAGCTCCGGCCTTCGGGCACGTCGCCGTAGACCTCGTCGGTCGAGACCTGCACGAGCCGTATGCCGGCGTCGCGCGCGAAGCGGAGCAGCACGTACGTGCCGAGCACGTCCGTCTCGATGAACTCGGCGGCGCCGAGGATCGAGCGGTCGACGTGGGTCTCGGCGGCGAAGTTGACGATCGCCTCTGCGCCGGCCACGGCCTCCGCGATCGCCTCCGGGTCGCAGATGTCGCCCTCGAAGAACTCGACGTCAGTGCCGTGAAGGTTCGCCCGGTTGCCGGAGTAGGTGAGCTTGTCGAGGACAGCGACCTCGTCGCCGGCCGCGGCAAGGCGCTTGGCGAAGTGGGAGCCGATGAACCCGGCGCCGCCGGTGACGAGCACGCGCATCGCGAGAAAGGGTAGACGTAGGGCCGTGAGGACTTGGGCGCGGATCCTCTTCGCGGCCGTGGCGGCGCTGGCCGGGGCGTCGATCGCCTTGACCGGCCTGCTGATCAAGGCGCTCGCCGAGGAGGGCAATACGACCGAGGGCGCCTCGGACTCGTGTCGCTCATTGGCCACCGAGGCGCCGGAGGCAGGCGCGAAGCCCGTCGCGCCAGTGTGGAAGGTGGGGAGCATCGGGATGCCGCGAGCGGAGGACCGAGTACGCCGGACGCGGAGCCGGACGGCCGAGCTCCGCGGTCGTGATCCGGCGGACGCGAGTGGGCAGGCCCGCGTCCGCGAAGATCGCGGCGGCGAAGTCGGCCCAGGTGCAGTCGCCCTCGGCAGCGAGGTGGTAAGTGCCGTAGGGAAGTGCGAGCAGCTCGCGCGTCGCGGCGGCGAGGTGGACGACGTACGTCGGCGAGCCGCGCTGGTCGTCCACGACGGCAACCTCGTCTCGCTCGGCACCGAGGCGGAGCATCGTGCGAACGAAGTTGCGCCCGGTCCAGCCGAAGAGCCAGGAGGAGCGGACGATCCAGCCGTCGCGCACCTCACGCTCGCCCACGAGCTTCGTCCGGCCGTAGACGCTGAGCGGGTGGGGCTCGTCCGACTCGAGGTACGGCTCGGCCTTCGCGCCGTCGAAGACGTAGTCGGTCGAGAAGTAGACAACGGGCGCACCCGCGGCGGCGACATTCCGCGTGCCGAGGACGTTCGCGGCCGCGGCGGCGGCGGGATCCGCCTCGGCCCCGTCGACGTCGGTCCACGCAGCCGCGTGCAGCACGAGGTCGTACGTGCCGGGGACCGTCTCGGCGACGTCCAGCTCTTCCCGGCGAACCGCGTCGCCCCACGGGAAGGCCTCCGCGAGCGCGGTCCCGAGCTGGCCACCGGCGCCGGTGATCAGGACTCGTGGGAATCGCGTGGGGAGAGGATCGGGTCCTTCGATTGCCACAGGTCGACGACGCGCGGGTCGTTCCAGGGAACCCCGTGCTCGTCCGGGTCGGCGGGGTCGTACTCCTCGGTCACGTGGTAACAGAAGAGGACGTCGGTGAGCGCCTCGTAGCCGTGCGCGAGCCGGCCCGGGATCCAGACCGCGACCGGATTGTCGTCGCCGATGTCGACGCTCATCGCCTCGCCGCTGTCGCGGTCGAGGACGACGACACGTGCCGTTCCGGTGAGGCACGCGAAGAGGTCGGACTGGCCCCGCTCGTGGTAGTGGAGCCCGCGAATCACGCCGGCCCGCGAGAAGGAGATGTTGGTCTGGCGGGTCGGGGTGGGGAGAGCGCTGTCGCGGCGAAGCTCATAGACCCAGCCGCGCTCGTCGCCGTGCAGCTCGAGCGGGATCAGCTCGACGCCGTCGATCATCCGTGGTTCGCGCCGTGCGCGCGGACGTGGTCGTTGACGGCGTAGTAGGCGTCGATCGACTCGCCCGCGTCACCCCAGAAGCCCTCGAGCACGTCGTACTCCATCGTCCCCTGCTCGACGTACCAGTTGTTCACGTCGGTGATCTCGAGCTCGCCGCGGCCGGAGGGCCGAAGCGTCGGCAGGACGTCCCACACGGTCTCGTCGTAGAAGTAGACGCCCGTCACGGCATACTCGCTCGGCGGGTCGGCGGGTTTTTCGACGATGCGTGCAATTCGCCCGTCGCCGTCGAGCTCGGGGACGCCGAGATGGCGGAGGTGCTCAGGATCGGACTTGCGGGCAAGCAGGACGCGCGCGCCGTTCTCCTGCGCTGCAAAAGCCTCCGCGGAAGGCCTGAACGTGCGCTCGAGCACGTTGTCGGCCAGCATCACGCAGACGCGGTCGCCGTCGACGAAGCGCTCGGCGAGCCCGAGCGCCTCCGCGATCCCGCCCGGCTTCTCCTGGTAGGCGTAGAGAAGGCGGTCGATGCCGTGCTCGTGCCCGTTGCCGAGCAGCCGGAAGAACTCGCCGGCGTGCGTGCCGCCGGTGACGAGCATCAGCTCTGTCAGCCCGGCGCGGACGAGCGCCTCGATCGCGTAACTGACCATCGGCCGGTCGGAGACCGGGAGCAGATGCTTGTTCGTGATTCGGGTCAGCGGATCGAGCCGAGACCCTGTCCCGCCGGCGAGGACGACACCCTTCACGGCCGCGATGCTACTCGCGGCCGAATCGGACACGACAGGGGTCTGACCCCAACCCTGCCGAAAGTGCAACAAAGGCGTGCCGATTTACGCGCAAACGCCCCTCCGGCCGCAAACGGACATGGCTGGGGTCAGGCCCCTGACATGTCTCGTTCAGACCCATCCTCGTTGACGCGCGATCTTGCAGAGGGCGCGTCTCTTCGCGTACGGCGAGCCCTCGGTCAGGCCGGCCTTGGCGTAGGCACGGCGCAGGGCTGCTTTCACCGTCTCCGTCGCGCCCGGCGTCCCGAGCCGCGACGCGATCTCCTCGTTCGTCGGCAGGTCGTCGAGCGAGCCGCCGGCGAGCCAGCCGGAGCACAACGCCTCGACCACCTGCCGCTGAAACGGCGAGAGCGGTCGCGTCAGCGCGGGCGGCCCGGTCTGGAGCGCCGTCGTCACCTCCGGGTCGACGAGCGAGCCGGGGGCCGAGAAGACGACGCTCTCGGCGCCGAGACCGATCCGGTCGCCGTGGCGAAGCGGCACCTTCGCGCCGGCCTGGATCCGGCTGCCGTTCAGGAACGTCCCATTGAAGCTGCCGCGGTCCTCGACGAACCAGCGCTCGCCCTCCTCGGTTACGACCGCGTGGTGACGGCTGACGGTCGGCTTTTCGATCGTCAGGTCGTTCTCCTCGGCGCGCCCGATCGTGAATTCGGACGAGAGTTCACGCTCGCTGCCGTCGGGAAGGATCAGACCGGCCGTGGCGGCCACGCCGAACGTTCTACCACGCCTCGGATCAGCCCACCCGAAGCGGGGAGGGTCGCACTCGGACGAGGCGGGCGAGCGGGGCCGGCAGCCGCCATTTGTAGCGGCCCATGATCGCCATCAGCGCGGGTACGAGGACTGCTCGCACGAGGGTCGCGTCGACATAGATCGCGACGGCGAGCCCGCAGCCGAACTCCTGCAGGCCGACGATGCTCCCCGGCCATGAAGCCCGAGAAGGCGGCGACCATGATTATCGCCGCCGCGGTGACGATCTGGCCTGTTCGTTCCAACCCGATCGCCACCGCACGGCTGGAGCCGTACTCGTGCCGGGTGGCAACGATCACCTGCGCGTAGCGCCCGCTCGGAGGTTCTGCGGCCGCCCGATCGCGCGGACGAGGTCGTCGGCGTATCCCTTCGCATGCGCGAGGTTCAGGGTCGAGATCACGTTTCCGTAGAGCGGAGAGCCGACCCGACGCCCAGCCGCCGACCACCACGACTGCCAGCCAGACGATCGCCACCGGCCAGCGGTACCGGACCGCCCACTTGGCACATGCCCCAACCAGATTAGTGCGTACTAAGTTAGTGGGCACTAGTGAACGTAGGCAGACAACGGTCCCCGGGTACCCTGGAAGCCTCAGTGCAGAAACCGCGAAACGTCGATCGCATTCAGGAGGAGCTCGAGGAGCTCTTCACCGACCTCTGGCAGGTGCCGGGCTTCGCAGGCCTGCGCCGGGGGTTCCGTCCGGCGGTCGACTGCTTCCGGACCGAGGAGCCTCCGGCCGTCACACTCGTCCTCGACCTCGCCGGCATCGACTCGGAGCAGGTCTCGATCGAGGTCTCCGAACGCACCGTCCTCGTCTCGGGTGTGCGCCGCCGGCCGGAGCGCGTGTGCCGGGTCTCCTACCGCCAGATGGAGATCGAGTACGGCCCGTTCCAGCGACGCGTCACGCTTGCCGAGGACGTCGACCCCGCGGGTGCCGAGGCGACGTACGAGCGCGGACTGCTCACCGTCGTCATGCCGCTCGCGCAGAAGCCGCGCACGGGCCGGATCACGATCGCGCTGGGGCAGAAAGAGGCCAAGTGAGCGATCTCGCCCCCGAGGTCACGCTCGACGGCGGGGACGTCGAAGTGCCCTCGACGCTCCCGGTCCTGCCGCTGAAGGAGACCGTCGTCTTCCCGCAGTCGATGACGCCGCTCGCGATCGGCCAGGAGCGGTCGATCAAGCTCGTCGACGACGTCGTCTCCGGCGACCGCATGCTCGCGCTCGTGACGGTCGAGAACGAGGAGGCGGAGGTCCCGGGCTGGGACGATCTCTACGACGTCGGTACGGCCGCGATCGTGCACAAGCTGATCCGCGTACCCGACGGGACGTTGCGCATCCTCGTCCAGGGCGTGCGCCGCATCAGGCTCGAGCGCCGCATGAGCGACGACCTGTACCTGATCGGCGACTTCGCCGAGGTGCCGGACGAGATCGAGGAGTCGAAGGAGCTCGAGGCCCTGACCCGGAACGTTCAGAACCTGTTCGGACGGATCATCGCCGCGGTCCCGTACCTCCCCGAGGAGCTGCAGATCGCTGCCACGAACGTCGACGACCCGAGCGCGCTCTCGCACCTCGTCGCCTCGACGATGCGCCTGAAGACCGAGGAGAAGCAGGCTTTGCTCGAGACGGCGAACGTCGAGGAGCGCCTGCGGACGATCTCCGCGATCCTCAGCCGCGAGCTGGAGGTGATCGAGCTCGGCTCGAAGATCCAGTCGCAGGTCCAGTCGGAGATGGAGAAGGGACAGCGCGAGTACTTCCTGCGGCAGCAGCTAAAGGCGATCCAGGAGGAGCTCGGCGAGGGCGACGGGGAGCAGGCCGAGGTGAACGAGCTGCGCTCGCGGCTCGAGGAGCTCGACCTGCCCGAGGAGGTCCGCAAGGCTGCCGAGCGCGAGCTCTCGCGACTCGAGAAGCTGCCGCCGGCGGCCGCCGAGTACGGCGTCATCCGCACCTACCTCGACTGGATCCTGACGCTGCCGTGGACGGCGACGACCGAGGATCACCTCGACCTCGACGAGGCGCGGCGGATCCTCGACGAGGACCACTTCGACCTCGAGAAGGTCAAGGACCGGATCATCGAGTACCTCGCGGTCTCCAAGCTCAAGGGCGACGTCTCGGGCCCGATCCTCTGCTTCGTCGGGCCGCCCGGAGTCGGCAAGACCTCGCTCGGCCAATCGATCGCGCGCACGCTCGGTCGCAGGTTCGTGCGGATCTCCGTCGGCGGCGTGCGCGACGAGGCCGAGATCCGCGGCCACCGGCGCACCTACATCGGTGCGATGCCGGGAACGATCATCCGCGCGCTGCGCGATGCCGAGTCGAAGAACCCGGTCTTCCTGATCGACGAGATCGACAAGATGGGCGCGGACTGGCGAGGCGACCCGTCGAGCGCCATGCTCGAGGTGCTCGACCCCGAGCAGAACTCGACCTTCCGCGACCACTACCTCGACCTGCCCTTCGACCTCTCGAAGGTGCTCTTCATCTGCACCGCCAACCAGCTGGAGACGATCCCCGGGCCGCTGCTCGACCGGATGGACGTGATCCAGATCTCGGGGTACACCGAGGACGAGAAGGTCGAGATCGCGAAGCGTTACCTCCTGCCCAAGCAGATGGAGGCAAACGGCCTGCAGGAGGGGCAGGTCGAGATGGGCGACGACGTCATCCGGCTGGTGATCCGGGAGTACACGCGCGAGGCCGGGCTGCGGAACCTCGAGCGACGGATCGGCGACCTGCTGCGCAAGGCCGCAACGCGGATCGCACGCGGCGAGGTGGAGCAGGTGCTGATCGACGAGCCCGCTGTCCGTGAGTCGCTCGGTCCCCGCCGGTTCGCCGGCGAGGCACGCAAGCGCACATCCGACCCCGGTGTCGCAACCGGCCTCGCGGTCACGCAGGTCGGCGGCGACGTCCTCTTCATCGAGGCGACGGCGTACCCCGGCAAGGGGAGGCTGCAGATCACCGGCCAGCTCGGCGAGGTGATGCAGGAGTCCGCGCAGGCCGCGCTCTCCTGGGTGCGCAGCCACGCCGAAGAGCTCGGGATCGAGCCGAACTGGTTCAACGAGCACGACGTGCACATCCACGTCCCGGCGGGCGCGGTGCCGAAGGACGGGCCCTCGGCCGGCGTCGCAATGGCAACCGCGATCGTCTCGCTCGTGAGCGGGCGCACGGTCTCGGCAGACGTCGGCATGACAGGCGAGGTCACGCTCACGGGGCAGGTGCTCCAGATCGGCGGCGTCCGCGAGAAGGTGCTCGCCGCGCAGCGGGCCGGCCTGAAGAGGGTGATCCTTCCGCGCGAGAACGAGGCCGACCTCTCGGAGCTTCCACAGGAGACCCGAGACGAGCTCGACTTCGTGCTCGCCGACAACGTCCGCGAGGTCCTCGACGCGGCACTCGACGGCGGCGTGTCTGCCCGCCCGCGGCCCGCTCCCGAGCGGCAGGCCGCCCGCGCGGCCCGCTGACGCGGCCGCGCTCGCCGTTCAGCGCGTCGCGAACGTCCCCAACAGCAGGCCGCACGCACCCGGCTCGCCCTCTTCCGCCCGCCAGCGGCAGAGGACGTAGTACTCCGCCATTCCGCGCAACACGAACGTGATCCGGTCGACGAGGCCTGCGCCGTCCTTCTCGTACGCCAGGTCGTACTGCCGCGAGCGGATACCGGAGGTAACGACGTTCCGCCGCGCGATCACCTTGCCGTTCAGCTTGCCGGCGAGCGCGTCCGTGACGCTGTCGAGCTCCTTCGACACCTTCGCGAAGAGCCCGGGCGTGTACTTGCCGCGCAGCGTCAAGGCCGTGACGGACGCGAGCGTCGGCTCGTCTCCGCCGGGCTTGATCGTCACGGCGCGCGCCTGGTGCGAGACGTGCCACGACGGAGGCGCCGAGAACGTGAACCCGGGCCCGACGACGCGCTGTCCCTCGGCCTCGGTCGTCCCGCCGCCGCCTCCTCCGCCGCACCCCGCGAGCAGGACCACCGGGACGAGCACGGCAAGGGCTGACCGTTTCCGAGGTGCTGGCCGGGGGTACACTCGCGGTGCGATCGAGCGAAAGGACGAGCGGAGCATGCCCAAGACAAAGGACAGAGTGGCAGGAATGGCCGGCAACGCGCGACCGTACGTCGAGCGCGCGATCCGGGACGAAGAGCTGCGCGAGCACGTGAGGCAGGCCTACGCAGCCGCCCGGGACATCTACGACGAGTTCGTCGGCCCGCGCGGGGTGACCGAGATCGCGAGCCGGGTCGCGAAGGACGAGGAGGTCCAGGACAACCTCCGGACCGCGATCGCCGAGCTGCGCCAGGCGGCCAACCGCCTCCAGGGTCGCCGGCAGAGCCACGGCGGGCGCACCTTCCTGCTGTTCCTCGGCGTCATCGTCGGTTTGTTCTACAACCCGGTCACGGGCCCCTCGCTGCGCGGCTGGGTGAAGAACAGGCTCTTCGGCGGAGACGAGTTCGGCTTCGACAGCGGCTCGTCCGGCGACGGGTCCGGCTCGGGCGCCTAGCCGAGCCTAGGCCCGATCCAGCACCGGCAGCGGCACCGGCAGGTCGCCGACCGTCGGTTTGGGCACCTCCTCGATCGGGCGCGTCGCGTTCATCGCACGCCGGAGCGAGTCCGGGTCGAGGCCGTTCGCGGTCGAGATGTCGCTCGAGGAGAGCAGGATCGCGCCCGGGGTCGGCGCACTCGAGCCCGCTGCAACAGGGAGGAGCGAAAACGGCACCGCGGCCCGGATCCGGATGTCCTCCAGCCGCCTCCAGGCGTCGAGGTACTTCGTCGGGTTGACGGCGCCGTCGTAGCCGAGGAAGAGGAGCGACACGGGGTGAACCTCGAAGTGGAGGTGGAAGGGCGTCGTCGCCGCGTCGCCGGTGTTACCGACGAAGCCGAGCACGTCGCCGGCCTTCACGTTCCGTCCGTTCACCGCCAAAGCCGTGTAGGCGGAGAGGTGCGCGTAGTAGAACTCGTCGCCGGCGGTGTCGCGGAGCCAGAGGCGCCAGCCGCCGATGTCGTTCCAGCCGACCGAGAACACCGTGCCGTCGGCGACCGCGAGCACCGGGGCACCGAGCGGCGCGAAGATGTCGTCCCCGTGATGCCAGCCGCCCGAGACGTCGCCGCGCGGCGCGCCGAATGTGTCCCCGTACGCCGAGGGCCCGTAGACCGGGAAGACGTACCGCTTCGCCGTCAGCTTCGGGGTGACATCTGGAATCGTCGTGCGCACGGGCAGGCCGTTCCGACGCTTCGTCTGCCCGACGGCGCGAGGCTCTCCGGGGGTCGGAAGGCCGACCTCGGCGCCGGGGAGCGGCGTCGTCGCGGTCCGCGGACGCGCCCTCGGCTTCGGGCCACCCGCTTTGTGGCCCGCAGAGGAGGACGTCGACGTTCCGGGCGACGTCGTCGACGTTCCGGGCGACGTCGTCGACGTTCCGGGCGACGTCGTCGACGTTCCGGGCGACGTCGTCATCGTCGTCGGGGTCGGCTGCGGGCTGTGCCCGGAGGCCGCAGCGAAGCCGATGCGGATCGTCGATCCGCGCGCGAAGCCGAGGTGATCCGCATCGAGGTGGACGAGGAGCGCCGTCACCGAGCCCTGCCAGGCCGGCATGAAGCCCGAGCTCTGGCTCGTGCTCTCGCGCAGGACGCTGAGGCTGCCCCAGTCGGCGAGCGCGAGCTCCAGATCCGGACTCGGTGCGGAAACGGACTGCCCGAGCACGATCAGGTTGGTGATCCCGGAGTCGGAGAGGTCCGCCGACGTTCCGGACGCGGTGACCGCCGCCCGCAACGACGACACCGTGATCTCGCCGCCGAAGAGCGAGACATCCGTCAGCTCGGTGCGCGCGTAAGCGGTTCCGTCATCCGGGTTCGCGGAGGAGCTGACGAGCGTCGACCCTGCCGAGACGATCGAGCCGTCGGCCGGGTAGGCGAAAGAGCCACCGCCTTGCGTGCCGGCGAGGCCGCTCCCGTCCGGGCCGGTGACGGAGACTGCATAGCCCTCCGCGGAGGTCGGGGGAACGCTCGTCAGCGGAGGAGCGGCCGCCGCGCCGCTTCCTGGCAGCAGGCAAGCAACAGCAAGGGCGGCTGTGAGACGCGCCGTCACTGCGGGGCATTATGGCCGACCTACGCGACCGCGCTGCACTCGGCGCACGTGCCGGTCAATTCCACCGAGTGGCTGCTGACCGTGAAACCGTGCCTGCGCGCGCGCTCGGCGAGCCACGCGTCGAGGTCGCAGTCGGCGAGCTCGACCACCCGGTGACACCGCTCGCAGACGAGGTGGTGATGGTGGCCCTCGCTGCAAAGCCGATAGCAGACCTCGTCCGGATGATGGCTGAGCGCATCGACCGCCCCGCACGAGCTCAGCGCAGCCAAGGTCCTGTACACGGTCGCGAGACCGACCCGCTTGCCCCGTCCGGCGAGTGCGGCGTGGATCTCCTGTGCCGTCGCGTCATCCCGCTCGGCGGCCAGAACCTCGAGCACCGCGAGCCGCTGCCGGGTGGACCGCAGGCCGTGACGTTCGAGCAGGTCGGCGGGCTGGGGTTGCGCGCGCGTGGTCACTTCGCCTAGCATAGCGCCCGAGATGCGACTGAAAATCATTCTCATTCTCGCCGTTGCAGCCACCGCGGCCGGTTGCGGCGGCGACGGCACGAAGAACGAGGAGATCGTCGCGGCCTTCTACCCGGTCGCCTTCGCCGCGCAGCAGGTCGCCCCACGCGGCGCCGAGGTCGTCAACCTCACGCCGCCCGGCGTCGAGCCGCACGACCTCGAGCTGAAGCCGAGCGACGTCTCGAAGCTGCACTCGGCCGAGCACGTCCTCCTCCTCGGCCATGGTTTCCAGCCCGCGATCGAATCGGCTGCCGGACACGGAGACCGCGTCGTGCGGCTGCTCGACACGTCCGGCTTGCAGCGCCACGGCGACGATCCTCACGTGTGGCTCGACCCGGCCCGGTACGCGCTGATCATCGAGCGGATCGCCGCCGTCCTCGACCGTCCGGACGCAGCCCGGCCGCTCCTCACGCGCCTCCGCACGCTCGACGGGGAGTACCGTGCCGGCCTTCGCGACTGTGAACACCACGAGATCGTCACGAGCCACGAAGCCTTCGGGTACCTCGCGGAGCGCTACGGGTTGACGCAGGTCGCGATCGAGGGCTTGAGCCCGGAGGCCGAGCCGACGCCGCAGCGCCTCAGGCACGTGGTCGACGTCGTCCGCTCGACCGGCGCGACGACGGTCTTCTTCGAGACGCTCGTCTCGCCGCGAATCGCGAAGACGGTTGCCCGGGAGAGCGGCGCCCGGACCGCCGTGCTCGACCCGATCGAGGGCCTGACCCCGGCCGCCGAGCGGCGGGGAGCGGACTACTTTACGGTCATGCGCAGCAATCTGAGCGCGCTCCGCTCGGCGCTTGGATGCCGCTGACGATCGCGCTCGAGGACGTCGCCTTCGCGTACCCGGGCGGGCCGCGCGTCCTGCACGACGTCGATCTCGCGGTGGAGCAGGGCGAGTTCGTCGCCATCGCGGGCCCGAACGGCGGCGGCAAGACGACGTTGCTCCGGATCGCCCTCGGGCTCGAGCGGCCGCTGACCGGATCCGCCGAGCTCTTCGGCGAGGCCGCCACGCGCTCCAGCCAGCGGCGGCGGATCGGCTACCTGGCACAGCGCGCTCAGCTCGGGATCGAGTCGCCCGTAACCGTACGGGAGGTGGTCTCGGCGGGGCGGGTGCCGAGGATCGGCCCCATCGGCCGCTTCGGCAAGGACGACCGCCTCCGCGTCGCCGCCGCTATCGAGCGGGTCGGGCTCGGCGGGCTCGCCGGCCGCCCGGTCGCGACCCTGTCGGGCGGGCAGCAGCAGCGGGCCCTGATCGCGAAGGCGCTCGCCGCCGAGCCCTCGCTGCTCGTCCTCGACGAGCCGACCGCGGGGGTCGACGTCGACGCCCAGGAAGCACTCGCCGCTCTGCTCGACGAGCTCCACCGCGAGCTCGGCGCGACCGTCCTCCTCGTCTCCCACGAGTTCGGCGCCGTCGAGCGCTACGTCGAGCGGCTCGTCCTCGTCCGGGGGACGATCGTCTTCGACGGCGACCCTGCCGCCCTGCCCGCCACGTGGCACGACCCGTCGCATGTCCATCCTTGACGCGGACTTCATGCGGCTCGCTTTCGCCGCCGGCGGCATCGTCGGTGTGCTCGCGCCCACGGTCGGCTTCTTCCTCGTCCAGCGGCGGATGAGCCTGATCGGCGACGGGGTCGGTCACGTCGCGTTCGCGGGAGTGGCGGCGGGCTACCTGATCGGGATCTCGCCCGTTGCGACGGGAGTCGTGGCTGCCGTCGCAGGCGCGATCAGCGTGGAATGGCTCCGCGCCCGCCGGCGAACGGCCGGAGACCAGGCGCTCGCGCTTCTCTTCTACACGGGCATCGCACTAGGGGTCGTGCTCATCTCGGCCGCGGGTGCGCTGAACGCCAACCTGTTCACGTTCCTCTTCGGCTCGATCCTCACCGTCACCGACGGCGACCTGATCCTGGTCGGCGTCCTCGGCGCGGTCGGGCTCGGGGTGGTGGCGGTCCTCTACCGCACGCTCGTCGCGGTCTCCCTCGACGAGCAGGCAGCGCGCGTCAGCGGCCTGCCGGTCGGTCTCGTCAACGTCGTCCTCGCAGCGCTCGCGGGCGTGACGATCGCCGCCTCGATGCGGATCGTCGGGATCCTCCTGATCGCGGCGCTCATGGTCTTGCCGGTGATCGCCGCGAGCCGGATCGCCTGGTCGGTGCGCTCGACGATCCTGATCGCGATGGGGATCGGCCTCGCCTCGGTCGTCGTCGGACTGACGACGGCGTACTACGGCGATCTCGCGCCCGGCGGGACGATCGTGCTCACCTCGGCGGCGGCGTTCGTGGTCGCGAGCCTAGCCGCCGCCTTGCGCTAGGTATCGAGCTTGCGCCGGGCGAACTCGCGGAAGCGCTCGCGCGCGACGTCGTCCGGCCCGAGGTTCTCCTCGCCCGAGTAGCGCGGTTCGGCCGCGACCTCCTCGGCGACCTTCCGCACCTCGGCAGCTACGCGCGCGTGGTGGGCGGAGTCTCGCATGAGCTGCTCGACCCAGGTGTCGCTCCCGTCGTAGGGCTCGAGGTCGTGGTCGACGAGCAGTTGCCCGAGCAAGAGGCCGACCCTGATGTAGGCAAAGGTCTTGAACGCGAGCAGCCGGCGCGGGGAGTCGACCAGCACGCGGATGTCGGGCTGGTCCTCCTCGACCTGAGCGACGATGCTCCCGATCGGCTCGTCGACGAGCGGGATCCAGACGTCCTCGATACCCGACACGCTCGCAGGCTACCGCCTGCGTACCCGCCACGCGACCTGCACAGCGACGACGATCATGAGCGCTCCGAACAGGCGCCGGAGCACGTACTCGGGCGCGGCTTCGGCGACCACGACCCCCGCCTCGACGCCGCCGATCGCCGCGAGCCCGATCACGATCGCCGGCCGCCAGCGCACGTTGCCGTACCGCTGCTGGCGCCACGTTCCGGCGGCGACTGTCGGGATGATCGCGAGCAGCGAGGTTGCCTCCGCGTGCAGCTGGGTGAGACCGAGTCCGAGCGTCAGTGTCGGGACGAACAGGATCCCGCCGCCGACCCCGAACAGCCCGGCCAGCACACCGGCAACGAACCCGAGCGCGAGGACCAGGATGATCGTCCACATCAGACGAGTAGCTTCACGCCGATGACGGCGAGCAGGAGGGCAAAGAGGAGCGAGAGCGTCCGGTTGGCCAGCCGCTGCTGCAGAGACGCTCCCGCGATCGCTCCCACCGCAGCCGGCAGCCCGACGAGCGCCGCCGCACCGGGCTTCAGCTCCCCATGGAAGCCGTAGGAGATCGTGCCCGCGACGGCGATGATCCCGATCGCGGCAAGCGAGGTGGCCATCGCCGGGCGTTGCGGCCAGCGGCCGAGGAGCAGGAGGAGGGGTACGACGATGATCCCGCCGCCGACACCGAAGAGGGCGCTGAAGAACCCGGCGACGAGTCCGATCAGGACGAGCAGCACGTACGTATTGTCCCGAGGACGGTGGATACGGAGCGGTTACTGGAACGGCTCGCGGAGCGACCGGGAGAAACGGCGCTGCTGCTGGACGTGGACGGGACGCTCGCGCCGATCGTCCCGCGGCCCGAGGACGCGGTCGTCCCCGAGCAGACGCGCGGTCTCCTCGAGCAGCTCGCCGCCCGCTACGCGCTCGTCGCCTGCATCAGCGGGCGCCCGGGAGACGAGGCCGGCGAGATCGTCGGCGTCGAGGGCGTCGTCTACGTCGGCGAGCACGGGCTGGAGCTCGACCCGCGGGCGCAGGAATGGGCGCCGGCGATCGCCGCCTTCGCGGACTCGGTCGACTGGCCGGCCGAGCGCAAGCGGCTCTCCGTCTCCTTCCACTTCCGCACTGCGGAGGACGAGCAGGCCACGGTGACGGAGCTGCGCCGGGTTGCGGACCGGGCTGCGGCCGCGGGCCTGCGACCGCGCTGGGGACGCAAGGTGCTCGAGGTGCGCCCGCCGCTGGACGCTGACAAGGGCACGGCGATCCGAGTGCTGCTCGACGACCGTGGGCTCCGGCGAGCGCTGTACGCCGGCGACGACTCCACCGACCTCGACGCCTTCCGCGGGCTGGACGGGCTCGACCTCGCTGTGCGGGTCGCGGTTGTCTCCGAGGAGGGCCCGAACGACCTCGGGACCGCGGCCGACATCGTCGTCAGCGGGCCGGAGGCGCTGGCCGGACTCCTCGGCCGACTCGTTTGATGCACCTCACCGAGGAGGTCCTGGCTCCGATCCGAGCCCGTTACGGCGAGCCGGTACGACTCGACTGGCGCGGCGAGATCAGCGACCGGGAGCTTCGGCTGATCACGTACAACCCGTCACGCCGCCACGACGTCACCCTCTTGATCACGAACGGCAACCGTCTTGCGCTGATCCGCAAGCCGCACTTCCCGAACGACATCTGGCGCCCGCCCGGCGGCGGGATCAAACCCGGCGAGGACTTCGAGGAGGGCGTTCGCCGTGAGGCGCTCGAGGAGAGCGGCCTGCACGTCGAGCTCCAGCGGTATCTCGTCCTCGCGCAGCCGATCTTCGTGTTCGCGAACGAGGACGTCCCGTGGCAGACACACGTGTTCTGGGCGACGACGACCGACGAGGTGCTCGCGCCCAGCGACACCGAGGAGATTGCGGAGGCGCGCTGGGGGACGCCCGACGAGCTCGCGGGGCCGTTGCGCACGCGGCTGCTGGCAACCGACCGCGCGTTCTGGCGCTACCGCGTCGCGCTCCACGATGCGGCCCTGGCGGCACTCCGCGAGAGCCGAACCTAGCCGACGCGGGCGTGATCGCGCTCCTACCGAAGGTCACGTAACACGGCCCACGCGTGACGGACATCCTCCTCCGTCGTCCGCACGTTGCCGAGCGCGAGCCGGAGGACGTAGCGGTCGTGCAGCCTCGTGTGCGATATGAACATCTCGCCGCTCGCGTTGACACGCTCGAGCAGTGCCTCGTTCTCCGCGTCCGAGCCCTCCCGTCGGAAGCAGACCAGCGAGAAGTGGCGCGGCGCGCAGAGCTCCCAGCCCGGTTCGTCCCGCACCCAGCCCTCGAAGAGCTCCGCGAGACGGACCCCGTCGCGAATCCGCTCCTGCAGTCCCTCGCGCCCGAAGCAACGCAGCACCGCCCACAGCTTCAGCGAGCGGAAGCGGCGGCCGAGAGCCGGGCCGTACTCGCTCAGGTTGAACGCACCCTCGTCCGTCGTCCGCAGGTACTCGGGAACGAGCGAGAACGCGTCGCGGAACTCGTCCGGCCGGCCCGTCCAGAGGAGCGAGCAGTCCATCGGCGTGAACAGCCACTTGTGCGCATTGACGACGAGGGAGTCCGCCCGCTCCACGCCCGCGAACGCCCAGCGCAGCTCGGGACAGACCATCGCCGCGCCGGCGTAGGCGGCGTCGACGTGGAGCCACGTTCCGGCGGCGGCGCACCGATCGGCGATCGCGGCCACCGGGTCGACCGACGCGACGGAGGTCGTGCCGACTGTGGCCACGGCGACGGCGGCGCCGTCCAGCTCCATCGCGTCCGGCC
Source organism: Actinomycetota bacterium (assembly GCA_046735055.1). GTDB lineage: Bacteria > Actinomycetota > Thermoleophilia > Gaiellales > Gaiellaceae > DATBLE01. Next base: position 55,318 of record JBKPSO010000085.1, on the reverse strand, counting down.
GCATGCGGAACTCGTCGTCGGTCGGCACGCTGCGGAACTCCATTCCGAGCATCCGTGCGTCCTTCTCGACGGAGGAGTGCGCATGCTCGGAGGCAATGACGGCGTTGCGGCCGGTGATGTGCCGCGCCGCGATGAGCGCGGCGAGGGTCGAGGTCGATGCGCTGTCCTCGATATGTCCGTGCCACCCGGGCGGCAGCCCGAGCAACTGCGCGACCCAGTTGCAGACGACCAGCTCGAGCTCCGTCGATGCCGGCGCGGTCCGCCAGAGGAAGCCGACCGAGTTCAGCGTCGCCGCGAGCAGCTCCGCGAGGATGCCGGGCTCGGCAGCCGAGCCCGAGAAGTACGCGAAGTAGCGCGGGTGCTGCCAGTGCGTCACGCCGGGCAGAAGGATCTCGTCGAGGTCGCGCAGCACCGCCGAGAAGGGCTCCGCCTGGTCGGGCGGGGAAGCCGGCAGCCTGGCCCGGACGTCCCCCGGCTCGACCTGCGCGAGCACGGGCAGCTCTCGCAGGCGGTCGAGGTAGTCCGCTGCCCAGTCGACGGCCCGGTAGCCGTCCTCGCGGAAGCTGACGGCTTCGTCTCTCACTTCTTCGCCCTCACCCTCGACCACGGCAGCGTGTTCACGACCTGCTCCTTCGTCAGCCACGCACGACGCGCCTGGCCGATTCCGAGCGTCGCGTAGTCGAGCGCCGCGGTCGAGTGCGCGTCGGTCGAGACGACGATCCGGACACCGCGCTCACCGGCGAGACGGGCGTCGGCGTCGCGGAGGTCGAGTCGGTCCGGCTGCGAGTTGATCTCGAGCGCGGTGCCCGCCTCGACGGCGGCGGCGAAGATCCGATCGAGGTCGACGTCCATCGGCCCACGCTTGTTGATCTTCCGGCCGGTCAGATGGCCGATCACGTCGACGTGCGGGTTCTCGATCGCCGCCAGGACCCGCTCGGTCGGGTTCGTGCCGAAGGCGGCGTGGATCGAGGCGACGACCCAGTCCAGGCCCGCGAGCGTCTCGTCGGCGACGTCGAGCGTCCCGTTCACCCGGATGTTGACCTCGATCCCGTGCAGGAGCCGCAAGGGCTTCAGCCGCTCGTTCAGGGCCGCGAGCTCCTCCGCCTGTGCCTCGAGCCTGCCGTCGCGCAGGTAGTGCGAGTGGTCGGTGACCGCGAGGTACGAGTAGCCGCGCGCCTTCGCCGCGCGCGCCATCTCCTCCATCGTGTTCTTCCCGTCCGCCGACCAGGTGGTGTGCGAGTGCAGGTCGCCGCGGAGGTCGCGCTCCTCGACGAGCGCCGGCAGCCCGCGCCGGCGCGCCGCCTCCAGCTCGCCGGTGGCCTCGCGGAGCTCGGGCGGGATGAACTGGTAGCCGAGCCAGTCGTAGAGCGCCTCCTCGGTCGCGAAAGTGTGCACCTCGCCGGTCTCGACCTCGGCGACGCCGTACTCGGAGATCGACAGGCCGCGGCGCTGGGCCTCCTCGCGCATCGCCACGTTGTGCTGCTTCGAGCCGGTGAAGTGCTGGAGCAGGTTGCCGTAGCACTCGGGCGGCACGACGCGCAGGTCGAAGCGGAGGCCCTCGTACGAGATCACAGTCGCCTTCGTCGCGCCCTTCGCCTTCACGTCGGCGACCCAGTCGAAGCCGGTGAAGGCGTCGATCAGCGCCTGCGCGTCGGTGGCCGTGGCGATGATGTCGAGGTCGCGGAACGTCTCGCGCCGGCGCCGCACGCTTCCAGCCTCCGAGACCTGGTCGGACGCTGGATGGTCACGGAGCGCCCGGACGACCGCCAGGACCGCCGGCAGGCCCTTCCCCAGTAAAGGGCGGGCGGCCGCCTTCGGCTTCGCCTGCTCCTTCAACGCTGCGAGCACGTTCTGCTCGACCTTCGGGCCGAGCCCGGTGAGCGTGCGGAGCCGCTCCTGCTCTGCCGCGACCTTCAGCTCGTCGAGGGTCGAGACGCCGAGCTCCTGCCAGATCCGCCGCGCGGTCTTCGGCCCGAGCCCGGGCAGGCGCATGAACGCGACCACGTCCGGCGGAATCGTCTTGCGGCGCTTGACGAGCGCCTCGATCTCGCCCTGCTCGACGATCTGGACGATCTTCTCCTCGATCGTCTTGCCGATTCCCTGGAGCTCCTTCGCCTTGCCGTCGAGGGCGAGCTGGGCAATCGAGCCGCCGCTCTCGCGCACACGCTGGGCGGCGCGGCGGTAGGCGAGTACGCGGAACGACTCCTGGCCCTCGAGCTCGAGCAGGTCGGCGAGCAGCTCCAGCTGCTCGACGACCACGGCGTTCTGCGGAAGCGTCGCCGCCATTGCCGCGATCATAGGCCGCGTGCCCAGGGCAACCGTGTGCCTCCCCACCTACAACGAGCGCGAGAACATCGGGCCGATGGTCGCAGCCCTCCTCGAGCGGCTGGGGCCGGACGACCAGATCCTCGTGATCGACGACAGCTCGCCCGACGGGACCGGCGAGCTCGCCGAGCGGCTCAGTGCGGAAGACCCGCGCGTCACGGTGCTGCACAGGCCGGTCAAGGATGGGCTGGGCCCCGCGTATCTCGCCGGCTTCCGGCGGGCGCTCGCCGACGGCTCCGAGCTCGTGCTCGAGATGGACTGCGACTTTTCCCACGATCCCGACGACGTCCCGCGGCTGATCGCGGCAGCCGCCGAGGCCGACCTCGTGCTCGGCTCGCGCTACGTCCACGGCGGCCGGATCGAGAACTGGGGCGCGGCGCGGCGATTCGTCTCCCGCGCGGGATCGCTCTACGCGCAGGCGCTGCTCTGGGCGCCGGTGCACGACCTGACGGGTGGTTTCAAGTGCTACCGGCGCGAGGTGCTGGAGACGATCGACCTCGGCGCCGTCTCCGCACGCGGGTACGCGTTCCAGATCGAGACCACCTACCGCGCCGAGCGGGCCGGGTTCCGCGTGCTGGAGGTGCCGATCCGGTTCGTCGACCGCCGGGTGGGAACCTCGAAGATGACCCCGGCGATCGCCTTGGAGGCGGTCTGGCGCGTCCCCTACCTCGGGGCGCTGGCTTTGCTCGGCCGTCTACGCTGACAAAATGCTCGACATTGCATCCGGAAGCGGAGGTGCCGGCTTCGCCGGCGCCGGAGCGGAGTAACGTGGTCGAGGTCACCGACGAGAGCTTCGCCGCGGACGTGCTCGGCGCCGACCGGCCGGTCTTCGTCGACTTCTGGGCACCCTCGTGCGGCCCGTGCAAGGCAGTCGACAAGCTGCTCGGCGAGCTCGAGGCCGAGCACGGCGGGCGGCTCGCGTTCGTGAAGGTGAACATCGACGAGCACCCCGCGCGCGCGGCGGAGCTCGGCGTGCTCTCGATCCCGACCGTGATCCTCTTCGCGGGCGGCGAGCGGCACGAGGCGGTCGTCGGCGCCCGGCCGCGCGAGTACTTCGAGCAGACCTTCGCGCGCTGGCTCGGCTAGCGGCGAAAGTGCTCGAAGCCCGGTAGCTCCACGGGTTCGCCGCCGAGCAGCAGCTCGACGCCCTCGCCCTCGTCGCAACGGCCGATCTCGGCGAAGCTCTGCGCGTCCGGGACTGCGGCAAGGAGCTCGTAGTCCTCGCCGAAGGCGAGATCCTCGATCGTCGCGCCCGCGGCGAGCGGGACTCGCTCCAGTTCGATCACGAGCCGGCAGCCCGAGCGGGCGGCGACGTGACCGGCGTCCACTGCGAGCCCATCCGAGACGTCGATCAGCGCGTGCGCGGTCCGGGCGAGTGCGCGGCCTTCCTCGAGGCGAACCGGCGGCCGGACGTAACGCTGCTCGCGGAAGGCGGCGCCGGCGGCACCGAGCGGGCCGGTGAGGACGAGCACGTCGCCAGGCTTCGCACCTCCACGGCCGGGGACCCGCTCGGAGCGGCCGAGCGCTGTGACGCTAAGCACCAGCCGGTCCGAAGCCGAGGTGTCGCCGCCGAGCACCGGGACGCCCGAGTCACCGAGGCCCTGGTAGAGCTCGAGGACGTCGTCGAGCCCCGTCTCGGCGGAGACGGCGAGTGTCACGATCAGGCCCTCGGGCTCGGCCCCCGACGCGGCTAGGTCGCTGAGGTTGACGGCGGCCGCACGAAAGCCGAGGTCCCGCCACGAGATCCAGTCGAGCCGGAAGTGGACGCCCTCGACGAGGACGTCCTGGGTGACGACGCGGCCCCCGGAGAGCTCGGCCGCATCGTTCTCGATGCGGACGGCGAGGCCGCGGCGCTCCAGCTCCGCGAGCAGCCCGAGCTCGCCGAGGTCAGCGAGCCGCGATCCCGAGGACATCGACCGGTCCTTCGCCGGCGCCGATCTCGGTCAGGCCGTTCTCGACCGCGCGCGAGGCTGCCTCTGCGGCACCTCGGGCCGCCTCCTCGAGGGTCAGACCCCTCGCGAGCAGCGCAGCGAGGGTCGCGGAGTGGGTGCAGCCGGCGCCGTGCGTGGCAGCGACGTCGTGCCGCTCGATCGGGATCTGGAGGTGCTCCCGGCCGTCGAAGAGGTGGTCGACGCGGTCTGGGCCATGCCCCCCGGTGACGATCACAGCCGGCGCGCCCAGCTCGTGGAGCCGCTCCGCGAGCACGGTCAGGCTCGAGCCTGACCCTTCGACGAGCGCTTCGGCCTCGAACCTGTTCGGAGTGATGACAGTCGCGAGGGGAAAGAGCCGTCCGACGAGCACGTCGACCGCATCGTCCTGCAGGAGCTTCGCACCGGAGCTCGCGATCATCACCGGGTCGACGACGAGCGGCACCGGGTGCTCGGCCAGGAACTCGGCGACGGTCTCGATGATCCGCGCGGAGAAGAGCATCCCGGTCTTCGCCGCGTCGACACCGATGTCCGAGAAGACGGCCTCGAGCTGCGCGCGGACGAACTCCGGCGGCACCTCGAGCACGTCGGTCACGCCGAGGGTGTTCTGTGCGGTGAGCGCGACGATCGCCGAGGCGCCGTGGCACCCCGCCGCGGCAAAGGCCTTCAGGTCGGCCTGGATCCCGGCCCCACCGCCCGAGTCGGAGCCGGCGATCGTCAGGCAGCGCGGAACCGTCACGCCTGGCATCGTAGGGGGATGGGCACACCGTTCACGCACACGACCTGGCAGGTGAAGTCCGGGCAGGAGGACGAGTTCGTGCGGCGCTGGGTCGACTGGGTCCAGTGGAGCCACCGGCACGGGCTTCGCGCCCACGCCCGGCTGCTCCGCGATACCGAGAACCCGTCGACCTTCGTCAGCTTCGGCCCCTGGGAGACGGTCGGCGCCGTGCGCAGCTGGCGACGTGACGCGGGCTACCACGAGCGCGTGGCGCGGCTCCAGGAGCTGGTCGAGCGCTTCGAGCCGCGGACGCTCGAGCAGGTCGCCGAGAGCTGATCGACCTGCCGCGGCTTCAATAGGCGCATGAGCGTCGAGCTCGCCGGATGGGCCGGACTCCTCGAGGGAGAGGAGCTCGCCTACCTCGGAGGCGAGCCGGCGCGCGAGGCGCGCACCGCGCCCCTTCCCGCCGACCTGCACCCGAAGCTCCGCGCCGCGCTCGAGGCCCGCGGCGTGCACGAGCTCTACGAGCACCAGGCCGAGGCGTGGGAGGCCGCCGCGCGCGGCGAGCAAGTCGCCGTCGTCACGGGCACGGCGAGCGGCAAGTCGCTGGCGTTCAACCTCCCCGTGCTCGACGCGCTCGCACACGAGCCCAAGCGGCGGGCGATCTACCTCTACCCGACGAAGGCGCTCGCGCAGGACCAGCTCCGCTCGCTGACGGATCTGAAGGTGCCGCGCATCCGGGCGGCGATCTATGACGGCGACACCGAGGTGGAACGACGGTGGCAGATCCGGAAGTGGTCGAACCTCGTCCTCTCGAACCCGGACATGCTCCACGTCGGCGTCCTCCCCCACCACGACCGCTGGGGCGACGTGCTCGCAAACCTCGCGTACGTCGTCGTCGACGAGGCGCACGTCTACCGCGGCGTCTTCGGCTCGCACGTCGGCAACGTCCTGCGGCGCCTCCGACGGCTCGCGCGGGTCTACGGCGCCGAGCCGCAGTTCCTGCTCGCCTCCGCGACGATCGCCAACCCGGCGCAGCTCGGCCGCTCGCTCGTCGGAGTGGACTTCACGGTCGTCGAGGACGACGCCGCCCCCCGCGCCGAGCGGACGATCGCGCTCTGGAACCCCCCTCTCCTCGACACCGAGCTCGGCGTCCGGGCCAGCGCGCTCGGCGAGGCCTCGCGGCTGATGGCCCAGTTGGTCGAGCGCGGCCTGCGCACGCTCTGCTTCGCGAAGAGCCGGAAGTCGGCGGAGCTGATCCACCGCTTCACGCTCGACCGGCTCGGCAAGGAGTACCGCACCCGCCTCTCTCCCTATCGCGCCGGCTACACGCCCGCGCAGCGGCGCGAGATCGAGCAGCGGCTCGCCGCCGGCGAGCTGCTCGGGGTCGCAGCCACGGACGCGCTCGAGCTGGGGATCGACATCGGCCTGCTCGACTGCGTGATCTCGACCGGCTTCCCGGGCACGGTCGCCAGCCTGCGCCAGCAGTGGGGGCGAGCCGGCCGCCGCGGCCACGGGCTCGCGCTCCTCGTCGCGAGCGAGGACGCGCTCGACCAGTACTTCATGCGCGAGCCGGAGGCGCTCCTCGAGCGCCGGGTCGAGGCCGCGATCCTCGACCACGCGAACCCGCGGGTGCTCGACGGCCACGTCCTCTCGGCCGCGTTCGAGGCGCCCCTCGACGACGCCGACCGGGACATGCTCGGCGACGAGGCCCTCGAGCGTGCGGCTACCCTCCCCGAGCTGAAGCCGACGCCCGCCGGCTTCGTCTGGGCCGGCCGCGATTACCCGGCCGCCCGTGTCCCGCTCCGCTCGACGAGCCCGGACTCATTTGCGGTGATCGATACCTCCACCGGCTCGGTGCTCGGCCTCGTCGAGCGCGAGCGCGCGTACTCGACCGTCCACGAGGGCGCCGTCTATCTCCACCTCGGCGAGGCCTACCGCGTCGCCGAGCTCGACCTCGACGCGAGGCAGGCACTCGTCTCGCCCCTCTCCGGCGACCTGTATACGCAGGCGAAGAAGGACACGACGACCGCGATCGAGGAAGCGAAGCGCACCGAGACGAGGCTCGGCCTCGAGCTCAGCTGGGGCGCCGTCTCCGTCACCGAGCAGGTCGTCGCCTACCAGTTGAAGCAGGCCTCGACGCAGGCGACGCTCGACCTCGTCGGCCTCGACCTCCCGGAGACGAGCTTCGAGACGGAGGCGGTCTGGTTCTGCCCCGAGCCCGAGATGCTCGACGGCCTCGAACGGATGCCGAAGCTCCTCGGCTCGCTCCATGCGGCCGAGCACGCGCTGATCGCGCTGCTCCCGCTCTGGGCGATGTGCGACCGCTGGGACATCGGCGGCCTCTCGACGAACGTCCACTTCCAGACCGGCCGCCCGACGATCTTCGTCTACGACGGGCACGCGGGCGGCGTCGGGATCACGGCCCGCGGCTTCGAGGCGTTCGAGGGGTGGGTCGAGGACACCGCGAAGCTGATCGGCGGTTGTCCGTGCGACCACGGCTGTCCCTCGTGCGTCCAGTCGCCGAAGTGCGGCAACCTGAACGACATGCTCGACAAGGCAGGCGCGCTCGAGCTGCTCCGCCGGATGCTCGCGCGCCGCTAGGCGGCACCGGCAAGCCGGCGAACGATTGCGCCGTACGTGCCGTCAGCCGACAGGCAGTGCGATCAGCAGCACGCGACAGGAGGCTTTGCGGAGGATTTGCTGAATGTCGCGACCGAACGGCGGCGCGCCCCGCCTCGCGCGGGCCGTGCACGCCGCGCTGACGACGACCAGCTGTGCGTCGCTCTCCCCGATCGCGTCGAGGATCGCGGTGGCCGCGTCCCGCGCGCGCACCTGCCACCCCTGGTAGCCCACGCCGTAGGCGTCTGCAACGGTCTCCGCGCGCGCCAGCGCCTGCCTTCCTTCCGCCTCCTCTTCGTCCATCCGAGCATCGAGTGGGAGCAGCGGAGGCACCTCGATCACGGTCAGGGCGGTCATGACGGCCTTGCGTTCCGCGGCAAGACGGCACGCGGCGTCGACCGCGCGGCCGGACTCCGGCCCGGCGAGGAGCGGGACGAGAATCCGCCGGTACCGGCCCGTGAGAGACGACGTACGTCGGTGCGCGACTCCAGTCGTCACCCGCTCAGCTAGCGCCTCCCGGACTCAAGCAGCGCTCAAGATTCAGGAGCAGCGCCTTAAGAAAACCTCAAGAGGGACGGGCGCTAGCGTAGCGACGTGGACGACGAGGCCCGGCAGGCTGGAGCACTCGTAGAACGTCGCGACCGCCTGGAGGCCGTCAAGCGGGCGCTGATCGGCCGTCCGCGTTCCGGCGCGGAGATGGGCGAGACGCTCCTCTCGAAGACGCTGGCGCTGCCGATCTTTTCCGCGGACCCGCTCTCGTCCGTGGCCTACGCAACGGAGGCGGCGCTCGTCGTCCTCGTCGGAGCGTCCGCGAGTGCGGCCCATCTCGTCCTACCGGTCTCGATCGCGATCGCCGCGGTGCTCGGGATCGTCGTCATCTCCTACACGCAGACGGTGCAGGCTTACGAGACGAGCGGGGGCGCATACGTCGTCGCGAAGGAGAACCTGGGAACGCTGCCGAGCCTGGTGGCGGCAGCGGCGCTGCTCGTCGACTACGTGCTCACCGTGGCGGTGTCCGTCGCGGCCGGCGTGCTCGCGATCACCTCCGCTGCGCCGTCGCTGGCGGCACACAAGGTCTCGGTCTCCCTGCTGGCCGTCCTCGTGCTCACGCTTGTCAACCTCCGCGGCGTCCGCGAGTCCGGCATCGCCTTCGCCCTCCCGACCTACTCGTTCGTCGCGGTGATGTTCGTCATGATCGCGACCGGCCTCGTGAAGTGCGCCGACGGCAGCTGTCCCCAGGCGCACGTTCCGGATCCAATCGCGGCGGGGGCCGCGGGCAGCGTCGGCGTCTTCCTCATCCTGCGCGCGTTTGCCTCCGGTGCGGCGGCCTTGACGGGCGTCGAGTCGATCTCGAACGGGGTCAACGCGTTCCGCCCGCCCCAGGGCCGGAACGCCGCGAAGACGCTGCTCTGGATGGGCGGGATGGCGATCATGCTGTTTCTCGGCGTCTCGTACCTGACGGTGCACATGCACGCGTTTCCGAGCAACAGCGTGTCGGTCGTCTCCGAGATCGCGCGGGCGGTCTTCCCGACCGGCTCCGCGGGAGCGTGGATGTACTACGCCGTGCAGGGGCTGACGTTCGCAGTCCTGATTCTTGCCGCCAACACCTCGTATCAGGGGTTTCCGCGGCTCTCGGCGGTGCTGGCGCGCGACCGCTACTTCCCGCGCCAGTTCGTCAACCTCGGCGACAGGCTCGTCTATTCGAACGGGATCATCGTCCTCGCCGGCGCCGCCTCGCTCCTGATCTGGGTGTTCGACGCGGACGTGAACGCGCTGATCCACCTCTACGTGATCGGCGTCTTCACAGCCTTCACGTTGTCCCAGGCCGGCATGGTCCGGTACTGGTACCGGCGCAGAACCCCGGGCTGGCAGCGAAAGGCGGCGATCAACGGCGCCGGAGCCGTGGCGACGACGGTCGTCGCCGTGCTCGTCGTCGAGACGAAGTTCCTCGAGGGTGCCTGGGCGGTCGCGGTCGCGATCCCCCTGCTCGTCGCCTCCTTCTACGGGATTCACCGCCACTACGGCAAGGTCGCACGGCGACTGCGCGCCGGCACCGCGGCCGTGGTCGCGGCCGCCCCACCGACGAACCAGGTCGTGCTCTACGTGGACTCCTACGACGCAGCGCTCCAGGAGGCGGTCTGGTACGCGAACCAGATCACGGGCGGCCGTTTCCGTGCCATCCACGTGCCCGGTCCCAAGAGCGACACGGGAATCCGCCCGCGGTTCCGCCGGCTCACCGACAACAAGCCCGACCTGGAGATATTGCACCCGGAGGGCAGCCGGGTCGACGCGGTGATCGACTACCTCTGGGCCCTCCCTCGCGGCGAGTCGACATTCGTCACGGCGGTCATCCCGGAGGCGTTCAAGCGACCGTCGCTGCTCGCCGCACTTGCGCGCCGCACGGAGTTCTCGCTCAAGCTCCGGCTCCTCAGCGAGCCGGGAGTCGTGATCACTGACATCCCGGTGATCGGCCTGCGAGCGCGCGAGTGGCGAGCGCCACGGCGTGCAGTCTGCCGCGTGCTCGTCTCCGGCTCGCACGCAGCGTCGCTCCGCGCCGTGAACTACGCGAGCACGCTGAACCTCGACGACACAAAGGCGCTCTTCTTCGCCTTCGACGGCAGCGAAGCCGAGCGCATCCGTGAGGAGTGGAGGCTCCGTCCGATCCCGATCCAGCTCGAGGTCGAAGAGGCGCAGTTCCGTGACCTCGGCGATCCCTTGCTCGCGTACCTCCGCAAGATCACCGCCGACCCTGAGGCCGTCGCGGTGGTCGTCATTCCGGAGCTCATCTTCAGCGGCCCCCAGCGGCTGTTGCACAACCAGCGCGCGCTCTACCTCAAGCGCCTGCTGCTCTTCGAGCCGCAGGTGATCCTGACGAGCGTCCCCTACCGGCTCAGCTGACGGCCGCCTCCTCGCGCGGCTTGAGGACGAGCGTCTCCGCCGGCGCGTGCTCGAGCAGCCAGGTCAGGTCCTTCGTCGTAAAGCCCTGACCGTCGGGTGTCGCCGGGGCGACGATGCGGTCGAAGCTCTCGACGTCCCAGAGCAGCCGCAACGCGTGCGTGAGCGTCCGCCCCTTCTCGATCCGAGCATCGACCGGCACGCCGGCGCGAACGGCCGCCCGCTCGACGGCCTCGAGCAGCGGCATCGCGACCGAGACCTCGTCGGCGAGCGGTGAGTCCTCGGAGTAGCGCAACGGCACGAGCAGAAGGTAGGCGGGAACGAGCGTCGCACTCTCGGCGCCGGCAAGCCGGAGCGCGGCGTCGAGCACCGTCGGGTCCAGTGTCCCCCCGCTGAACGGGACGAGAATACGCCGCTCGCCCGGCCGGAGCTTGCGCAGCCTGAAGCCGCTGCGGAAGACGAGGACTACCGCAAGCACGATTGCGAGCGCGGCAAGAGCGATGACGGCAACGATCACGGCGCGAGCTTGTCCAGCTCCGCGCGGCTTGCGACGACGCGGATGTCGACGCCGGGAAGCTCGCGCACCATGCGCGAGAGGAGCGAGCCGCCGAAGATCTCGCGGCGCCGCGACTCGTCCGGCGTGCCGACGAACACGTAGGTCGAGCCACGCTCGGCCGCGACCCGGCGTACGGTCGCGACGAGGTCGTCGCCCTCGTCCTCCAGGAAGTGGACGCCGAGGATGACCGCCAGCCGGCGGAGCGCGGCGAGCTGGGTCGCCTCCTGCTCGGTCGGCGGGCGGCCTGGCTTCCGGACCCAGAGCGCGTCCATCTCCGCTCCGAGCCGCTGGGCCGAGCGCCACGCGCGTCGCATGATCCGCTGGGACTTGGGCTGCGGCTCGACCATCGCCAGCACGCGCTCCGCCACGGCCTGCTGGCTGAGCGGCTCGAGCGGACGGGCGATTCTCCGCGCCTCCACGTCCTCTGCGACCTCACGCAGCGCGAGCTCGCGCAGCGCGGAGAGCTTGTCGGCGCGGAAGAAGTTGTTCAGCGCGACCTCCGCGCGTTCCTTCGGGTAGACCTTGCCCGCCCGGAGCCGCTCCTGCAGCGCCTCGGGCGCCAGGTCGACGAGCACGACCTCGTCGGCCTCGGTCAGGATGCGGTCGGGGAACGTCTCCCGCACGCGGGTCTCCGTCAGCTCGAAGATCGCGTCGTTGAGACTCTCGAGGTGCTGGACGTTGACGGTCGAGATCACGTCGACCCCTGCGTCGAGGATCTCCTCGATGTCCTGGTAGCGCTTTTCGTTCCGCATCCCGGGCGCATTGGTGTGCGCGAGCTCGTCGATCAGGGCGAGCTCCGGAGCCCGGCGGATCACCGCGTCGACGTCCATCTCCTCGAGCTCCAGCGTCCCATGCTGCGCGCGCAGGCGCGGCACGACCTCCAGTCCCTCAGCCAGCGCCGACGTCTCGGGCCGGTCGTGCGGCTCCAGGTAGCCGATCACGACGTCGCGGCCCTCCTCCAGAGCCTGCCGACCCTCCTGCAGCATTCGGTACGTCTTGCCGACCCCCGCTGCCATTCCGAGCAGGATGCGATATCTGCCCCGAGCCACTCACGCTCCCAGGAGGTTGTGGACGATCAGGTCGATCAGCTTGATCCCGACGAACGGCAGGATCATCCCGCCGACCCCGTAGATCAACAGGTTCCTGCGCAGGAGCGCCGTCGCCCCGATCGCGCGATACTTCACTCCGCGCAAGGCGAGCGGGACAAGCGCCGGGATGATCAGGGCGTTGAAGACGATCGCAGAGATGATCGCGCTCTGCGGCGTGCCGAGGTGCATGACGTTCAGCGCGTCGAGCGGCCCGCGCGCACCCGGCTCGGTCGCATAGGTGTAGGCGAAGACCGCCGGGAGGATCGCGAAGTACTTCGCCACGTCGTTCGCGATCGAGAACGTCGTCAGCGCCCCGCGCGTGATCAGCAGCTGCTTGCCGACCTCGACGATCTCGATCAGCTTCGTCGGGTTCGAGTCGAGGTCGACCATGTTGCCGGCCTCCTTGGCCGCGGTCGTGCCCGTGTTCATCGCCACACCGACGTCCGCCTGCGCAAGCGCGGGGGCGTCGTTTGTCCCGTCGCCCGTCATCGCGATCATCCGGCCCCGGCTCTGCTCCTCCTTGATCAGCGCCAGCTTCGCCTCCGGAGTCGCCTCGGCAAGGAAGTCGTCGACGCCCGACTCCTGCGCAATCACCGCCGCGGTCACCCGGTTGTCGCCGGTGATCATCACGGTGCGGATCCCCATCCGGCGGAGCTCGTCGAAGCGCTCACCCATGCCACCCTTGACGATGTCCTTCAGGTAGACGACGCCGAGCGTCCAGTTGTCGCGCGAGACAACGAGCGGTGTGCCGCCCTCTTCCGCGACACCCTGCACGAGCCCGTCGAGCTCGACCGGCGCATGACCGCCGCGCTCGGCGACGAAGGCCTTCACGGCGTCGGCCGCGCCTTTCCGGATCACGCTCCCGTTCAGGTCGATCCCGCTCATCCGCGTCTGCGCGGTGAAGGGGACAAAGGTGTGCTCGCCCAGCTGGCGCTCACGGAGGCCGAAGCGTTCCTTGGCAAGCACCACGATCGAGCGGCCCTCGGGCGTCTCGTCGGCGAGTGACGCGAGCTGGGCGACCTCGGCCAGCTCGCGCTCCTCGACCCCGTCGACAGGCAGGAACTCAGCGGCCTGTCGATTGCCGAGCGTGATCGTGCCGGTCTTGTCGAGGAGGAGCACGTCGACGTCCCCGGAGGCCTCGACGGCTCGACCCGACATCGCGAGCACGTTCCGCTGCACGAGGCGATCCATGCCCGCGATCCCGATCGCCGAGAGCAGTGCGCCGATCGTGGTGGGAATCAGGGCAACGAGCAGCGCGATCAGCACAGTCTGCGAGAGGTCGGTGCCCGCGTAGACGGCGTACGGCTTCAGCGTGACGACGGCGGCGAGGAAGGTGATCGTCAGCCCGGCCAGCAGGATGTTGAGCGCGATCTCGTTCGGAGTCTTGCGGCGCTCGGCGCCCTCGACGAGCGCGATCATCCGGTCGAGAAACGACTTGCCCGGCTCCTGGGTGACCTGCACGACCAGGTGGTCGGAGAGCAGCTTCGTGCCGCCCGTGACGGCCGACCGGTCACCGCCGGCCTCGCGGATCACCGGTGCGGACTCGCCCGTGATCGCCGACTCGTCCACGGAGCCGACCCCCTCGATCACCTCGCCGTCAGCGGGAATCACCTCGCCTGCCTCGACGATCACGACATCGCCCTTCTGCAGCTCGGGCGCAGGAATCTGCCGGCCGTCCTCGAGACGGGCGAGAGTCGTCGTGCGGGTGGCACGGAGCGCGTCTGCCTGCGCCTTCCCGCGCCCTTCCGCGATCGCCTCCGCGAAGTTCGCGAACAGCACCGTCAGCCAGAGCCAGACGGCGATCACCGCGACGAACCAGAGCTGATCCGTGTGTCCCCGGACGAGGTCGAGCACGAAGATCACGGTGGTGATCACGCTGCCGAGCTCGACGATGAACATGACCGGGTTCCGGACCTGGCTGCGCGGATCGAGCTTCGGGAACGAGTCCCGAATCGCCGCGAGAACGATGTCGCGGGAAAAGACGCCTGTGGACCTGCGGGCCATTACGCGGCCGCCTTGTCGAGAGCGAGGTTCAGCTTCAGGACGTTCACGCCGGGCTCGCCGAGGAAGCCGAGGGAGCGGCTGTCGGTGTTTTCCGAGATCAGCTGCTGCACGGTCGCGAGCGGCAGACGCCGAACCGCCGAGATCCGCCGCGACTGGAGCGCCGCATAGGCAGGCGAGATGTCCGGATCGATGCCGGAGGCGGACGTCGTCACCGCGTCGACCGGGATGTCCCCGAGCTCGAGGCCGGGGTTGTACGGGCGCTCGAGCTCGAGGATCGCCTGGGCAGCCGACTTCACGTTCTTGGCCAGATCGGGGTTCGTCGGCCCGAGGTTCGCGAAGGTGGTCGCGCCGGCGTTGTAGGCCGGCGAGGTTGCCGACGGGCGCTCGTGGACGTAGCGCGTGCTCTTGAAGTCCTGCGCGGCGAGCTTCGAGCCGACGACCTTGCCGTCGCGCATGATCAGGCTCCCGTTCGCCTCGTGCTTCCAGGTGATCTGGGCGAAGCCGGTGATCACGGCGGGATACGCGAACCCGAATGCGAGCGTGAGGAGAACGATCGCGATCACGGATGCCCTTATGTCGCGGAGCATCAGTGCGTCAATCCCTCGACGACCGGGCCGAGCGTTAGCGCCGGGAAGATCATCAGACCGGCGGTGAGCGCAATCACGCCGACGAGCAGCACGACGAACGTCGGCCCGTCGGTGCGGAACGTACCGGCCGACGCCGGCACGGTCTTCTTCGACGCGAGGGACCCGCCGATGGCGAGCGCGGCAAGCATCGGCACGAAGCGTCCGAACGACATCGCGATCGCGCCGAAGCTCGCCGAGAAGTTGGTCGCTCCGTACCCGGCGAAGGCGCTGCCGTTGTTGTTTCCCTGCGACGTGTAGGCGTAGAGCGATTCTGTGAAACCGTGGGCGCCGGGGTTGTAGACGGATGCGAGCCCAGCCTTGGTCACAACCGCGAGCGCGGTCAGCGTCAGCACCATCGTCGGCACGAACAGGGCGCCGAGCGCCGCGAGCTTGATCTCGCGCGCTTCGATCTTCTTGCCCAGCCACTCGGGCGTGCGTCCGACCATCAGCCCGGCGACGAACACCGCGATCAGGATGTAGAAGAACATCCCGTAGAGGCCAGAGCCGACCCCGCCGAACACCACTTCCCCGAGGAAGATGTTCACGAGCGGGACGGCGCCGCCGGCAGGAGTGAACGCGTCGTGCCCGCCGTCGACGGACCCGTTCGAGGCGTCTGTGGTCGCCGTCGCCCAGAGGGCAGTGTTGGCGATCCCGAACCGAACCTCCTTGTCGGACATGTTGCCGCCGGACTGGCCGTTCCCCTGGGTGATGTTCACGCCCGACGCGCGAAGCACTTGCGAACCGTGCTGCTCCGCCGGGAGCGCGACGGCGAGGCCGATCGCGAAGATGACGAACATCGAGGCGAACACCATCCAGGCATGCCTCCGTGCGAGCACCATCTTCCCGAACATGAACACCTGCCCTGCGGGGATCAGCAGGATCGCCAGCAGCTCGAGGAAATTCGTCAGACCGTTCGGGTTCTCGAACGGAACCGCCGAGTTCGAGTTGTAGAAGCCGCCGCCGTTCGTCCCGAGCTGCTTGATCGCGATCTGCGACGCCGCGGGGCCGCGCGCGATCGTCTGCCGGGCGCCCTCGAGCGTCGTGGCGGTCGCATGGCCGTGGAACGTCTGGAGGACGCCCTGGGAGATCAGGATCACGCCGAGGATGACCGCGAGCGGGAGGAGGATGTAGACGCAGGAGCGGTAGAGGTCGACCCAGAAGTTGCCGAGCTCGTTCCGCGATCTCCGCGAGATGCCGCGCACGACCGCGGCGAGCACCGCCATCCCGACCCCGGCCGAGACGAAGTTCTGCACCGCGAGCGCGGCCATCTGGGTCAGGTACGACATCGTGTACTCGCCGCCGTAGTACTGCCAGTTCGTGTTCGTCGTGAAGCTCATCGCCGTGTTCAGCGAGATGTGCGCCGGCACTCCGTTCAGCTGATCCGGGTTCAGAAACAGATGGCCCTGGGCGCGCTGGACCAGATAGACGACGAGGAAGAACCCGACGCTGAGGACGAGCACGGTCCGCGCGTATCCCTTCCAGTCCTGCTCGCGGCCGCCGCCGAGCAGACGGAGCAGCCCGCGCTCGACGACATCGCCGCGCTCACGGCTGTAGACGCGGGCCATCCAGAGCCCGAGCGGATAGCCGAGCGCGATCAGGACGACCCCGTAGAGGAGGAGCTGGCCGATGCCCTGCCCGCTCATCGGCTAGAGCCGCTCGCCCAGGAACAAGGCGTACACGAGGTACGCGAGCACGGCCAGCGAGATCGCGAGCCCGACCGCGTCGCCGGCCGACATCAGATCTTCCCCAGCACCCACACGAGCAGGAAGGCGCACGCGAAGCACGCGCCTGCGATCGCGAGTGCTGCGAGGTCGTACATCAGCGCGGCTCCAGTGCGGCGGCGCCGTCGAGAGCGCGCGCAAGCTGCCTGCGCCGGTCCATACGTCCGATGCTAGGCCCCTCTCCGTCAAGGGGACCTCAAGGGATGGGCCGGCTAGCTCAAAGTTTTCTCAACGGACTACATCGTCGGCTTCTGCAAGCCGGTACCCCGCTCCGGGCTCGGTGAGCACGTAGCGCGGTTTCGACGGATCCGACTCGATCTTGCGGCGGAGATTGGAGACGTAGACGTGGAGGTAGTGCGCCTCGACCTGGTACGACGGCCCCCAGACCTCCCGGAGCAGCATCCGGTGCGTGAGCAGCTTGCCGCGGTTCTGCGCCAGCACGCGCAGGAGATCGAACTCGTGCGGGGTGAGCTTGATGCGTCGTCCATCCCGTCTGACCGCACGGTTCGGCACGTCGATCGTCAGGTCGCCGACCTCGATCACGGGGTCGAGCGACGGGCCGGACCGGCGAAGGACGGCACGCAGCCGCGCGAGCAGCTCGTCGACGCTGAACGGCTTGGTCACGTAGTCGTCTGCGCCCGCATCCAGGGCGGCCACCTTCTCCGACTCCTGGCCCACCGCGGACAGCACGATCACCGGCGCCTCGGTCCAGGTTCGAAGCTCGCGGCACACGTCGGTGCCACTGCGGTCGGGAAGAACCAGATCGAGGATCACGCCCTCCGGCGGGTGGGCTGCGGCGGCGGACAGCGCCGCCGCCGCGGTCCCCGCGGTGTCCACGTCGTATCCGGCTGCGCGGAGCGTCGTGCCGAGCGCGCGGAGAATCTGCGGCTCGTCGTCGACGACGAGCACCCGTTGCCCGCTCATCTGGTGAGCTCCACGGGCACGGACGCGACGGGCAACGCGATCGCGAACGTCGCGCCCTGACCGGGGCGAGACTCCGCCCAGATTCGTCCACCGTTGGCCTCGACGAAGCCGCGTGCGATTGCAAGCCCGAGCCCTGCGCCGGAGCGCCGGTCGCCGTTGCGTCGGTAGAAGGGCTCGAAGACGCGCTCCAGCTCCTCCGGAGGCAGCCCTGGGCCGTGATCGACGACCCGCGCGATCGCCTCCTTTCGGGTTGCCGTGATCGCCACGTGAACCGTCTCGTCGGGGGACGAGAACTTGAGCGCGTTCTCGAGCAGGTTGGCGAAGGCCCGCTGGATCTGCCCGCCGTCGACGTCGACGATCGGCGTCTCACCCGCGATCTCGACCCGCTCCCTTGCATGGAGGCCCTCCGCCGCCTCGCGAACGAGCTCCGGCAGCTCCCACGCCTCGGGCTGCGGCGGGGCGGCCCCTGCTTCTAGCCGCGACAGGTCGAGCAGGTCGTCGACGAGGCGGCCGAGGCGCTCGGCCTCGACGTCGATCGTCTCCAGGAGCTCACGCCGGTCTGCCTCGGTCAGGCTCAAGGTGGGGCTGCGGAGCGCGCCGACCGCGGTGTTGATGCCCGTCAGGGGCGAGCGCAGATCGTGGGAGACGGCGCGGAGCAGCGCCGTCTTGACCAGGTCGCTGCGGCGGAGCGTTTCCGCCTCCAGGGCCTCCCGCTCGAGTCCCTCGCGCTCGACCGCGACCGCGAGCAGCGCGGCGAGGGCCGGAAGAAAACGCCGGCGAACGTCCAGGCTCGCGTCCGTCCCGGACGGCGTGTAAAGCGTTCCGACGTTCCGTCCCGCGGCCTCGAGCGGATGCGGGGCACGTCGGCTGTCACTCCGCACTGCGTGGCCGAGCTCGATCTCGACGTGGTCGACGCCGAGAATCTGGGCAGTGCTCCCGGCCATCTGGCCAACCTCCTCCTGCAAGCTTCTGCCGCGCAGAAGGTCGGCCGCGAGGCCGGCGAGGAGCGTCGACTCCCGCTCCCGCTGCTCGGCGGCCGAGGCGCGGCGCCGGGCTCGGGCGGCGAGCTCGCTCACGACCACTGCAGTCGCCAGGTAAACCGCGAGCGCGAACCAGTTCTCGCTGTCGGCGAGGGTGAACGTGTGCCGCGGCGGCAGGAAGAACCAGTTGAAAGCGAGCATGCTGGCAACCGAGACGGGCAGTGCGAAGCCGAGGCCCCACACGATCGCCACGGGCAGCACCGCGAAGATGTAGAGCACGCCGAGGCTGAGCACCGGCACCCAGCGCTCGAGCAGCGAGATGACGGCGGTGATCGCCGCCACGGAGGCCGCACTTGCGAGCGCGGCGATACCGTAATGCCTCAGGCGCCTGCTGCTCATCCCACCCACGCTACTGCCAAGGTACCTCTGTGGACAGATACGCACGCGGCGGCACACTGGTCGCCGGCGGCGGGTACGCCGGGTCGATGGTCGCAAGGCTCCTCGGCCGCCGCGGCGCGACCATCGTCAGCCCGGAGAACTTCATGCTCTTCACGCCGCTCCTCCCGGAAGCGGCGTCCGGGACGCTCGAGCCGCGGCACGTCGTCGTCCCGCTGCGCATGATGTGCCCGCACAGCGAACTCGTCGTTGGACGGCTGACGACCGTCGATGCCGACCGGAAAGCGGTGGTCGTCGAGGCGATCGACGGCCTCGTCGAGATCGGCTACGACCGCCTCGTGCTCGCGCTCGGCTCCGTCTCCCGCGTGCTGCCGGTGCCCGGCCTCGCCGAGCACGGCCACGGCTTCCGCGACCTGGCCGACGCGATCGCGCTCCGCAACCACATCCTCCGGCAGCTCGAGGCAGCAGACGCCGCGGCCGATGCAGAGGAGCGAGCGCGGCACCTCGCCTTCGTCTTCGTCGGCGCAGGCTATGCAGGCGTCGAGGCACTCGCCGAGCTCGCCGACCTCGTCCGCGACGCGCTGCGCTACTACCCGGGTCTGCGCGGCGAACCCCAGCGCTGGGTGCTCGTCGATGCTGCACCGAAGATCCTCCCCGAGATCCCGACCAAGCTCGGCGACTACGCAGCGCGGCAACTCCTGCGGCGAGGGGTGGAGATCCACGTGTCGACGCGGCTCGACTCGGCAGACGAGCGCGGCGTCCTCCTCTCGGACGGCACCAGGATCGAGACCGGAACGCTCGTCTGGACCACCGGCGTTCGCGCGAACCCGCTGGTCGCAGAGCTCGGCCTTCCGCTCGACGAGCGCGGGCGCGTAGTCGTGGACGAGTACCTTCGCGTCGCCGGCCGGGAGGACGTCTGGGCACTCGGCGACTGTGCAGCCGTCCCGAACCTCGCCACTCCCGGCCGAGCCGACCCACCCACGTCCCAGCACGCCCTGCGCCAGGCGCGCCGGCTCGCCCGGAACCTGACGGGCGAGCCGAAGGCGTACCGCTACCGGATGCTCGGCCAGGTGGCGACGCTCGGCCGCTACAAGGGAATCGCCGACGCGATCGGCCTGCGGCTGCGCGGCTTCCCGGGCTGGTTCGTCACCCGGACGTACCACCTCTACCAACTGCCGCTCGTCTCGCGGAAGCTGCGCGTCGTCGTCGACTGGACGGTCGCCCTCTTCTTCCGTCGCGACATCGCCGAGCTCGGCATGCTCGGCCACCCCCGCCAGCTCGGGGACTGAGCCGGACATAGGTCGAAAACGGACAGCCAGGGGCCTGACCCCCGCCATGTCTACTTCGGGCCGTCGGGGACGAACTCGGCGTCCAGACCGCGGGCGCGGAACCAGCCGACCATCGCAAGCTGCGGCGGCTTCTCCATCCCGTAGTGCATCGCGTCGATCAGCGTCACGCCAACGGCATCCGCGCGCTCCCGAAACGCCCGCACCACCTCCCGGACGAAGTCGAGGCGGCAGTTCGTCGCTGCGTTTCCCGTCACGTAGGTCTGGCAGCCGCGCTCGAGCGAGGCGTCGAGGATCTCGACCCGCGCGCCGCCGCCGGCCACCATCGCGACGCGGCCCGCATCGCCGCGCGTCCGCGTCAGCACGTGCACCTTGATCTCCGGGCCGAGGTATGAGCGGAGCGCGTCGGCGAGACCGTCGACGCTCAGCCGGCTCTCGCCGATGATCGCCGCCCCGCCCGGGATGCCCTCGCAGATCGGGAAGTACTCCTCGAGCTCCCGCAGCCCAACGCCCTCCGCGCACAGGCGCGACGGCGATACCTCCGGATGCATGTCGAGCGGAGCGTGCGCGTTGTAGAGGCTGATCCCGCGCTCGCGCATCGTCTCGAAGGTCTCGCGGGCGAGCGGCAGAAAGCCCGGCTCGTCGGCGAAGTCGAGCGGATGCTCCGTGAACACGAGCGTCCCCGGGGCGAGCTCGTCGACGATGCGGTCGCTCGGAAAGACGCACGTCACGACGCGCTCGACCCCGTCGGCGCCCTTGACCGACAGTCCGTTCCAGTGCCCCTCCCAGCCCGGAAGGACGTACTCACGCCAGTACGGCTCCGGGTAGACCAGCTCGAAGGCCTTCGACCAGTCGTCGCCGCGGACGTCCGGGATCCGAAAGTAGGCGTCGAGCTCTGCGACGAGCTCAGCGAGCTTCACCGCAGCGATGCTAGAGCGGGGCCGAGTCGCTGTCGAGTCGTCCGCACGCCCTCGAACAGGTCGCCGTGCCGGTCGATGCGCCCGAGCACCGCGTCCATCGTGAACTCGCGCGGATCGAGACCCTCCTCGACCTCGTCCCAGCGCAGCGGAGTCGAGACCGGCGCACCGGGACGCGGCCTTACCGAGTACACCGAGGCGATCGTCTTCCCCTCCCCGTTCTGGTTCGAGTCGATCAGGACACCACGGCGCTTGGCCTTCGTCCACTCCGTCGTAACGAGGCCGCGATGCGTCCGCGCGAGCGTGCCGGCGACGATCGCGGAGAACTCGCGCGTCTGCTCATACGTGTACCGCCGTTCGATCGGCACGAGCACGTGCATCCCGTCGCTGCCGCTGGTTTTCGCGAAGCCTACGAGTCCGAGCGCGTCGAGCACCTCCTTGACGAGCAGCGTGGCCTGGATCACCTCGGGAAAGCCGACGTCCGCGGCCGGGTCGAGGTCGAAGAGCACGAAGTCGGGGCGGTCGGACTTGTCGACGCGTGAGTACCACGTGTTCAGGTCGATACAGGCCATGTTCACCATCCAGAGCAGCGCGAGCTCGTCGTTGACGAGCGGGGCGCGGATCGTTCGCGTGCGGCGCGGCCGGTCGCGTGTCGTCGCCTCGATCTCGACGGTCGGGATCCATTCCGGCATGTGAGTGGGCGCGTCCTTCTGGAAGAAGAAGCCGCCTGCGATCCCGTCCGGGTAGCGCTTGAGCGTGAACGGCCGGTCGCGAATGTGCGGGAGGACGACCGCGGCGACCGCGCGGTAGTAGGCGAGCAGGTCGCCCTTCGTGATCCCGTCGTCGGGGAAGAAGACCTTGTCGAGGTTCGAGAGCTTGAGGACGCGCTTGCCCTTGCTGATCACTGGCCGGAGCGGCTCCTCTCGACGCACCTCGCGCGCGGACTTGTCGTCGCGCAGCCCCTGGAAGGACGGCGCCCGCAGCCGGCCGTCGTGCGTCCACTGGACGAACTCGACCTCGGTGACGAGCTCCGGCTTCACCCAGACGACGTCGTCCTTCTTCACCTTCGGCATCTTCGGGACGACCGGGAACGGGGACGCCGTCTGCTCCAGCGGGCGTAGCTTGGCAAGCAGCTCGTCGATGTCCTTGTCGGTGAACCCGGTGCCGACATTCCCGACGTACGAGAGCTCGTCGCCGCGCCACACGCCGAGGACGAGCGAGCCGAACCGCCCGCTCCGGCGTCCCTGCCCCTTCGTGTAGCCCGCGATCACGAACTCCTGGCGGCCGTGGGTCTTGATCTTCAGCCACTCGCGCGTTCGCTTCCCCTGGCGGTAGGGAGAGTCGAGGCGCTTGGCGATGATCCCCTCGAGGCCCTGCTGCTTCGCCGCCTCGAGCAGCGCCTTGCCATCCTCGAAGGTCTCGGAAAACCTGACGGTGCGGTTGCGCCGGTCGAGCAGCGCCTCGAGCCGCCTGCGGCGCTCGCGCAGCGGCAGATCGACGAGCGGCTCGCCGTCGAGCTCGAGCAGGTCGAAGACCTCGTAGACGATCGGCGTCCCCGGCTTCGCCTGCTGCATCGCGGAGAAGCTCGGCCGACCCTGCTCGTCGAGCGCGCAGACCTCGCCGTCGAGGACGCAGTCGGGCGTCTTCACCGCCTTCGCCAGCTCCTTGGCAACGGTGGGGAAGCGCCCGGTCAGGTCGTTTCCGTTCCGGCTCACGAGCGTCGCCTCGCCGCCGCGGACGTAGGCAAGCGAGCGGTACCCGTCCCACTTGACCTCGAACACCCAGTCCTTCCCAGTCGGCAGCTCCTCGGCGCCCGCAAGCGTCGCGAGCATCGGCTGGTAGCGCTGTTGGGGCGACCGCCGACCCGCGCCGTCCGGATCGCTCTTGCGGATGATCAGCCAGTTCTTCGGGTCTCCGTCGAGCTTGGCGGGGATGAGCGACCAGGTACCTTCGAGCCTCCCGCCGTGCAGCCGAACGGTGAGACCCCCGCCCTTCTTCTCCTCGACGAGCTCGTACGTGCCGCGGTCCCAGATCTCGACGGTGCCGGCGCCGTACTGGCCCTGCGGGATCTGGCCCTCGAAGTCGGCGTATTCGAGCGGATGATCCTCGACGTGGACGGCAAGAGCGCGCTGACCGGACTCGAGCGGGACACCCTTCGGGACGGCCCAGCTCGCGAGGGCCCCGTCGCGTTCGAGGCGAAAGTCGTAGTGGAGCCGCCGCGCGTCGTGCCGCTGGACGACGAAGATCGGCTCGCGGCCACGCTTCCGCGAGCCAAACGGCTCCGGAGTTCGTTGCGGATCGCGCTTACGCCGGTAATCGGCGAGCTTCTCACGGCCGCGAGCAGCCACGGGCCTTCCTAGCCTACAGGCCCGGAGATCGGCCGAAACAGGCGGATTTTCCCGGTTTCGACGCATAAATGAGGCGTGTGCGCAACCGGGGAAAAGCCTGTGGAGACTGTGGAATGTCCCCGCACATTTCCGATTTTTTGCCCGAATGCGGGCGCGTCCACCGGGCTTACCCGAGGACACTTTGGGAAAAGACGAAGTTACGCGAAGACGCCCAGCTCGCGGTATTTCTCGCGCCGCCTGCGCACGAGATCGGCCCCGGAGAGGCCCTCGAGCTCGTCGAGCGCCTCGCGGAACGAGTCCGCGAGCAGGCTGGCGGCCCGGTCCCAATCCGTGTGCGCCCCGCCGTCGGGCTCGGGGACGATCCCGTCGATCACGCCGAGCTCGAGACAGTGCGTAGCGTCCGGTTTGAAGGCCGCAGCGGCCTTGCGTGCCTCCCCGGCGTCGCGCCACAGGATCGCAGCGCAGCCCTCGGGCGAGATCACCGAGTAGATCGCGTTCTCCTGCATCAGCACGCGGTCTGCGAGCGCGATGGCGATCGCGCCCCCGGAGCCGCCCTCGCCGATCACGCACGCGGCGATCGGCACGTGCAGTCGCGCCATCAGGGCCTGCGACTGGGCGATCGCGCCTCCCTGGCCGTGCTGCTCGGCCGCGACACCCGGGTAGGCGCCGGGGGTGTCGACCAGACTGAACAGTGGAAAGCCGTGACGGTCCGCGAGCTCCATCGCTCGCATCGCCTTCCGGTAGCCCTCCGGATAGGGCATCCCGAACTGCCGCTTCGTCCGCTCCTGGAGGTCACGCCCCTTCTGCTGGCCGACGAGGACGACCGTCCGGCCGTCGAAGCTGCCGAGGCCGGCGACCATCGCGCCGTCGTCGCCCCGGCCGCGATCGCCGTGCAGCTCGACCCAGTCGTCGAGGATTCGCTCGACGTAGTCGAGCGTGTACGGGCGGTCCGGGTGGCGCGCCAGCTCGACCGAGCGCCAGATCTCCTCGTCGGTCGGCTCGGCCTCGAGCTGCGCAAGCTGGCGCTGGAGGCGTTCGAGCTCGCCGGAGAGCTTCGCGCCGCCGAGGAGCGGAGTGCTGCGGAGGCGGCTCAGGCGCTCGCGCAGCCGCCGCTCGGCCTCACCCGGCATTGCCGAATAGCCGTAGCAACCTGCCGAGGTAGAACCGGAGCTCCGGTCGCGGGACGATCGCGTCGACGTGGCCGAAACGCAGGTTCGACTCGGCGAGCCCGAAGTCGTCGGGCAGCTTCTCGCGGGTCGTCTGCTGCACGACCCGGGGGCCGGTGAACGAGATCAGCGCGCCCGGCTCCGCCACCGTCACGTCGCCGAGGCTCGCGAAGCTCGCGAGCACCCCGGCGGTGGTCGGATGTGCGAAGACGTTCAGCAGCGCGCAATGGGAGTCCCGCAGGTCCTCGACGGCGCAGACGGTCTTCGGCAGCTGCATCAGCGAGAGGATCCCCTCCTGCATCCGCGCGCCGCCGGAGGCGGTCACGGAGACGAGCGGCACCCGCCGCCCGGCCGCCTGCTCGCACGCACGTACGAACTTCTCGCCGACGACGCTGCCCATCGAGCCGCCCATGAAGCCGAAGTCCATTACCGAGAGCTGGCACCGCTCACCATCGATCTCGGCCCGCCCGATCACGATCGCGTCGCCCTGGCCCGTCTTCAGCTCTGCCTCGGCAAGGCGCTCGGTGTAGGGCCGGAGGTCGAAGAAGCCGAGCGGGTCGGCCGAACGCAGGTCGCCGTCCTCCTCCGTGAAGGAACCGGGGTCGGTGAGCTGGTCGATCCGCTCCCGCGCGCTCAGCGGGAAGTGGTGGCCGCATTGCGGGCAGACCCCCAGGTTGCGGTCGAGCTCGTCGTCGCGGTAGTGCGACCCGCACGAAGGGCAGGTGTTCGGGTGCCTGCGGCCGTCGTCGGAGGAAGTGGAGGGTCCCTTCTGCTCGATGGACACGTCGATGCGCTGGGCCATGGGCTCCTGATCTTAGACCCGGGTCGCCGGGAGGACGGTTACAGGCCCAGGGCGGCGCCCAGACGCGCTGCCGGCTCGAGGTTCTTGGCGTCCGGGAGGAGTCCGCTGAAGCCGGCGCCGACGACCATCGCGTCCGAAGCGACGCCGCGAAGAAGCGCCTCGGCCTCGCCGACCGTCACCCCGCCCGGGACCGGCATGAACGCCGCCACCTCGTCCTGATCGAGTCCGTCGAAGTCGACGGCGACGTAGACGCGGTCGACCTCGCCGAGCGCGCGGCGGACGGCGTGCTCCCCGGTGTGGATCCCCGAATCGCGGATGAAGTCGCGCTCTGGCGGGTCGAGGTCGCGCGCGGCGACGAGAGCGACGTCCGTCGGCCGGACTGCGCCGGAGTCGACGATCATCCGCAGCGGCATCCCCCATTCGTTTCCGGACGGCGAGCTCTCGGGGGTGTTCAGGTCGCCGTGGGCATCGAGCCAGACCAGCGCGAGCCGGTCGTGCCGCGCCGCAAGCCCCTCGACCGCCCCGACGTGCGAGCAGCAGCACCCGCCGAGGACGAGCGGGCGCTCGGGGAGCTCCGACGCGAGCGCGAGGTGCTGGTCCCCGAGCGTGTCCTCGGCGATCACCGCGGCCTCGGGGTACGGGAGGTCGAGGTTCGCGGCCTCCGCCATCCCGTCCCCGCCCTGCCCCCACGCCCGCGGCACACGGACGAGGCCGGCGGCGAACTCGGCGCCGCACGAGTGGCACTGATAGTCCGGGCCCAGCGCGACCGCAGTGAAGGTCTTGCAGTACGGGCACTTCGCGCGGAGGCGCGACACTTCGTCAGCGTACCTGGAGCATCTTGGCGTAGACGACTGCCCGCGAGACGACCCCGGGTCTCTTGCGTCACGCGGGGACGAGCTCGTCGAGCACGTCGGGCAGAGGCGCGAGGTCGTGGATCTCGCGGGTCGGCTCCGGACCGGCCCGCTCGCCCAGACGGTTCACCCAGACGGTCGGCAGGCGAAGGCCGTTCGCGGGCGCGACGTCGTGGAAGAGACTCGCTCCGACATGGACGTCCGGCAGGTGTCCGGTCTCCCGTTCGAAGGCCTGCCAGTGGCCGAGCGCCGGCTTGTACGAGCCGATCTCGGAGGCGACGATCGTCGCGTCGAACGGCACGCCGAGCCGCGCCTTCGAGGACTCGATGAAGTCGCGATCGGTGTTCGACAGGATCGCGAGCCGCCAGCCCCGAGCCCGAGCCTCCGCGAGCGCCGCCGGTACCTCGGGGAAGGGCGTCCAGGATGGGAGCGAGTCGCCGAGCGCCTCGCGCTCCTCGGCAGTGGCGCCGAGCTCGTCGAGTGCGCGCGCCATCACCTCGCGGTAGCCGAGCCCCGGCTCGTCGCGCTCGATCTCGGGCTCGACCTCGTGGTAGCGCCCGAGCAGCTCGTCCGCCCCTGCATGCCCGAAGATCCGGGCGAGCTGGCCGCGGATCCCGGCGTTCCAGTCGATCAGCGTGCCGTAGCAGTCGAACGTCGCCCACCTTTCACGCGTGGGAGAACCCTTGGTTCCCCCACGGACCCCCTCCTTCATCGCTGCGCTCCCACGACGTCACATGGGCTCCCGCCGGGCAAAGCCCGGCTCCGCCGGCGAGGGGTGAGCGCCATCACAACGTCAATCCTCGAAGCGCTTGATGACGATCGAGGCGTTGTGGCCGCCGAAGCCGAACGAGTTCGACATCGCAACGCGGACGTCGGCCGGGCGCGCCTCGTTCGGGACGTAGTCGAGATCGCACTCCGGGTCGGGGTACTCGTAGTTGATCGTCGGCGGGACGACGCCCTCCTTGATCGCGAGCACGGTGAAGACCGCCTCGACCGCGCCCGCCGCGCCGAGGCAGTGACCGGTGGCCCCCTTGGTCGAGGAGACCGCCGTCCGGCGGGCGTGCTCCTCCCCGAGCGCCTTCTTCAGCACGCGAGTCTCGCTCGCGTCGCCGAGCGGCGTCGAGGTGCCGTGCGCGTTGACGTAGTCGACCTCGGACGGGTCGATCCCTGCGTCGGCGAGCGCCATCTGCATCGCGCGCGCGGGGTGCAACCCGGTCGGGTCGGGCTCGGTGATGTGCTGGGCATCCGACGAGACGCCGTAGCCGACGAGCTCGGCGTAGATCGTCGCTCCTCGCGAGCGGGCCCGCTCGAGCTCCTCGAGCACGAGTACCGCGCCCGCCTCGCCCATCACGAACCCGTCACGCTCGAGGTCGAAGGGCCGGCTCGCGTGTTCCGGGTCGTCGTTCCGCCGCGAGAGGGCGCGCATCGCGCCGAAGCCGGCGATCCCCACCTCCGTCACCGGCGCCTCCGTACCGCCGCAGAGCATCACGTCCGCCCGGCCGAGCCGAATCGCGTCCGACCCCTCGCCGATCGCCATGTTCGACGCCGCGCACGCCGTGCACTGCGCCGAGAGCGGCCCTCGCGTGCCGAGCTCGATCGACACCCACCCCGCGCCGAGGTTCGGGATGATCGCCGGAATCGAGAACGGGTTGACGCGGTCCGGCCCGCGTTCGCGCAGCTGCGTGTGGCAGTCCTGGAACGACTGCAGCCCGCCGATTCCGGTCGCAACGGACGCGCCGATCCGCGCGGAGTCGGCGGCGATGTCGATCCCGGAGTCGGCCTCGGCTTGCCGGGCGGCGGCGACGACCATCTGGGCGAAGCGGTCCATCCGCCGAGACGTCTTGCGATCGATCCAGACCGTCGGCTCGAAGTCCTTCAGCTCGCACGCGAACTCGGCGAAGTAGCCGCTGGGGTCGAACTGCGTGATCCGGCCGGCGCCCGACTGGCCGGAGACGAGGTTCTGCCACGTCGTCTCGACGTCGTTGCCGAGCGGCGTCACCGCGCCCATTCCCGTGATCACGACCCTGCGACGCCCGTTGACGCTCATGCTCTGCTCACATCCCGAGTCCGCCGTCGACGAGCAGCACCTCGCCGGTCACGAACGAGGCCTCGTCGGAGCAGAGGAAGCGTACCGCCCCCGCGACGTCCTCCGGCGTCCCGAGCCGGGCGAGAGGCGTGTTCGCCAGGATCGCCTGCTGCACTTCCTCGGGCAGCACCTCGGTCAGCGCCGTCTGGATGTAGCCCGGTGCGACCGCGTTCGCGCGAACGCCACGCGACGCGAGCTCCCGCGCGAGCGACTTCGTGAACCCGATGATCCCCGCCTTCGAGGCCGCGTAGTTCGTCTGGCCCGGGTTGCCGTGGATGCCGACCACGCTCGTCAGGTTGACGATCGCGCCCGACCGGCGGCGCATCATCCCACGCGCAGCGGCACGGCACGTGTGGAAGACCCCGCCGAGGTTCGTGTCGAGCACCGTGTTCCAGTCCTCGTCCGACATCCGCGCGATCAGGCCGTCCCGGGTCAGACCCGCGTTGTTGACGAGGATGTCGAGGTCGCCGGCCTCCTCGACCAGCCGCGCGGCCTCCTCCGGATCGGCGACGTCCGCCTGCACGGCCCGCCCGCCGATCGCCTCCGCGAGCGCCTCCGTCTCCTCGACGCCGCTCCGGCAGCCGACGACGACCTCCGCCCCGGCACGCGCCAGCTCGGCCGCGATCGCGCGACCGATCCCGCGCGAGGCGCCGGTGACGAGTGCGAGCTTTCCCTTCAGCGAACAGAACGCCCCCGCTCCGGCGCCGGCAAAGCCGGCACCTCCGCTTCCGGGCGGCTCCGCCGAGTCTACGCCGCTGGCGCTCACGCCGACGGGAGCAGCTCCTTGATCCGCTCCAGCGTGGGCAGGTCGTTGACGGAGATCGCCTTCACGCTCCGGTCGATGCGCTTGAGCAGGCCGGAGAGCACGTTCCCGGGCCCGACCTCGACGAACGTGCGCACGCCGTCCTTGACGAGCTCGGACGCCGCCTGGGTGAAGCGCACCGGTGCGGTCAACTGGTCGACGAGCAGTGCGCCCATCCGTTGCGCCTCCTCGAACCGCGCCGTCACCGTCGACATGAAGGCGGCTTCGGGCTCGCCGAAGGGCACACGCTCGACCGCCGGCCGCAGCCGTTCGGCCGCCCGCGCGACCAGCGGCGAGTGGAACGCGCCCGAGACCTTCAGCTTCACGGTCCTCCTCGCGCCTTCCTCCTCTGCCTTCGCACAGCACTCGTCGACAGCGTCGTGCTCGCCCGAGACGACGATCTGACCCGGACAGTTGTAGTTCGCGGGCCACACGCCGAGGATCTTCCGGCAGAGCCGCTCGACGACCTCGTCGTCCAGACCGAGGATCGCCGCCATCGAGCCGGGACGCTCCCTGGCGGCCTCGGCCATCGCGAGCCCGCGCTCGCGAACGAGCGCGATGGTCTCGCGGATGCCGACCGACTTGGCGGCGGCCAGCGCGGCGAACTCGCCGACCGAGTGCCCGATCACGTAGTCGGGCCGGATGCCACGGGCCCGCAGCGCCGCAAGGGTCGCCAGGCTCGTCGCGACGAGCGCCGGTTGCTGCACCTCCGTCTCGACGATCTCCTCGAGCGGTGAGTCGAAGCACAGCCGCCGCAGATCTAGGCCAGAGGCCTCGCTGCCCCGGTCGAACACCTCCATCGCCTCCGGGACCGACTCGGCGATGTCCTTGCCCATCCCCTGGGCGAGCGAGCCCTGGCCTGGGAAGCAAAATGCAATTTTCATGCCGCCTCCGTCCATCGCATCAGCGCCGACCCCCACGTCAACCCTGCTCCCATCCCCGTCATCAGCACCATCGACCCCTTCCGAACGCGCCCGTCGGCCACCGCCTCCGCCAGCGCGAGCGGGATCGAGGCCGACGAGGTGTTGCCGTAGCGATCGACGTTCATGACCACGCGTTCCTCCGGGATTCCGAGCTTGGCAACGGCATGATCGATGATCCTGACGTTTGCCTGGTGAGGAACGTAGACGTCCACCTCGTCGATCGCCACTCCGGTCTTCGCCAGCAGGCTCTCGGCCGAGCTGACGAGGACGCGGGTCGCGAACTTGAATATCTGCCGGCCGTTCATCTGCACATAGTGAAGGCCGCCCGCGACCGTCTCCGCAGATGCGGGCAGCCGTGACCCGCCGGCCGGCATCTGCAGGTCGACGCCGCCCGCGCCGTCGGCGCCGAGCTCGAAGCCGAGGAACCCCTCCGCGGGGACCCGCTCGAGGACGGCCGCGCCGGCGCCGTCGCCGAAGAGGACGCAGGTCGAGCGGTCGGCGAAGTTCATCACCTTCGAGAGCACGTCCGCCCCGACGACGAGCGAGCGCCGGCTGAGACCTGCGGCGAGCATCCCGGCCGCCTGCGCGATCCCGTACATGAACCCCGTGCAGCCGGCCGAGAGGTCGTACGCAGCGGCGTCGGTCGCGCCGAGCCGGTCGGCGAGAATCGCGGCAGTCGACGGAAAGATCATGTCCGGGGTGACCGTGGCGACGATCAGGAGGTCCAGTTCCGCCGGGTGGGTTTCCGATCGCTCGAGCGCGAGCCTCGCCGCCGGCAGGGCGATGTCGGAGAGCGCCTCGTGGTCCGCCGCGTAGCGCCGCTCGCGGATTCCGGTCCGCGTGCGGATCCACTCGTCGGAAGTGTCGACGAGCTTCGAGAGGTCGTCGTTCGTGACCACACGCTCCGGCACGTGACACCCGAGCCCGGTGATCGAGATCGGCGTTCCGTTCGTGGTCGCGATCATTGCGCGGCGGTCGCGAAGGTCAGCGTTCCGCGGACGGCGAGCTCGTCGCCGACACGCGCGGTCGCACGGCCGCGACCGACCGGTCCTCGCGCAGCCTCGATCTCGCAGACGAGGGTGAGCTCGTCTCCGGGCTCGACCAATCGCTTGAACCGGACGTCGTCGATCCCGGCGAACAGCGCGAGCTTCCCCCGGTTCTCCTCCAGCGCGAGCGCTGCGATCGCGCCCGCCTGCGCGAGCGCCTCGACCATGATCACGCCGGGCATGATCGGCCGGCCGGGAAAGTGCCCCGGGAAGAACCACTCGTCCCCGGTCACGCGCCTGCGGGCGACCACGCGCACGCCCGGCTCGAGCTCGAGCACCTCGTCGAGAAAGAGGAAGGGGTCCCGGTGGGGGATGATCGTCTCGATCACGTCCCGACCGAACGGCGCCTGCGGGACGGTCATTTCGCCAACCGCTCGCGCAACGAGCTCCGCGCGCGGTGCGCATAGCACTTCGCCGTGCCGACGGGGATCCCGTCGCGCGAGGCGATCTCGGCGAAGGACCACTCGAAGGCATCCTTGAGCACGACCACCCGCGCCTGCTGGGCGGAGATGGAAGCGAGCTCGGCGGAGAGCTCCGAGCGGAGCTCGGCGAGGGCGAGCGCCCGCGTCGGATCGCCGTCGGAGGCTTCGCGGCGATCCTCGATCAGCGGCTCGCACCGCCGCGCCCGCTGCCGTTCCGCCACGTCGCGACAGGTGTTGACGACGAGGCGATGCAGCCAGGTCGTGAACTGCGACTCGCCGCGGAACTGCTTCAGGCGGACGCACAGCTTCGCGAGCGCCTCCTGTGCTGCGTCACCGGCGTCCTCGGGGTCGGCGAGAATGTGCGCGGCAAGTCGCTCGACGCGCGGCGCATGCCGCTCGCACAGCGCCGCCAGCGCAGCCTGGTCGCCGTCCTTCGCTCTCTGTACCAAGATCGGGTCGCTCAGCTTCTCGTAGGCGAGCGGCCGGATCGGCCGCAGCTCGATCTTCTGACGACGGCGCCTGCCCAGAGGTTGCATGGGCCTGAGTCTAAACGGGCCCTAGCGGATGACCGTGACCGCGGCCTCGTGCCGCGTCTCTCCAAACGGCCCGCGAACGATCACCGCGACCGCGTAGGGCCCAGCGGCGACGGGCGCCCCCCCGCTCGTGCCGTCCCACGCGACCTGCTGGCTTCCCGGCCCCAGCGGCCCCGAGAACACGGTCGCGATCAGCACTCCGCCTTGCTCGATCTGCACCGTCACGTCGGCGAGGGCGTTGAGCACGAAGCCGATCTGGACCGAGTCGTCGGCGCCGTCCCCGTTCGGCGTGATCGTTCCGGTGCTGAGCGTCAGCGTCGAGAGCGTCCGGTCGATCGAGAACGGCGCCTGGGCGCGACCCGTTCGCCCGTCCTCGCCGGCGGCGGAGATCGTCAGCGTGTATGCCCCGTCGGCCAGGCCCTGCGCCGCATACGGGAACGACTGCGTGCGGGCGCCCTGGAGCTGACCGCTGAACAGGGTCGCGACAACGGCGCCGGAGGCGGCATCCGAGACCGTCGCCGTGACCGCCGCTCGGGCGGTAAGCGCGTACGTGATCGTCAACAAGTCGGCAATCCCGTCGCCGTCGGGCGAGATCACCGATGGATCGACGTGCAGGCCGGAGAGGAGCGACGGAGGCACGGGCAAGGGGGGCCGTGCGGGAGGCACGGGCGAGGGGGGCGGCGCGGGGGCACGGGCGAACGTCCCTCGCGCCGGCCGGGTCGCCGGCCCCGCTTCCATCGTCCATGTGTAGTTGCCGCCGCGCCGTCCGGCGGAGTTCCACGTCCAGGCGATCGTCGCGCCACGGCCGGTCGCCCGCGCGACGACCGTGCCGGCGGCGTCGCGCACCGTCACCGTCCAGCTTCCGGCCTGGGAGAGCCGGGCCGAGAAGACAATCGGTCCGCCGAGCGATCCCTTCACCGCCGGCGCGTAGAGCTTCGGCAGCCCGATCGACGCGACCTGGCGCGCGAGGTCGGGGAGCTTCGCGTAGAGCCTGGTGCCGGGACAGGACGTGAAACCGGTGTCTCGATGGCCCGAGATCGCACGCAGAGTGACCGGCATGCCAC
The DNA here is from genome assembly GCA_046735055.1 of Actinomycetota bacterium. Taxonomy (GTDB): domain Bacteria; phylum Actinomycetota; class Thermoleophilia; order Gaiellales; family Gaiellaceae; genus DATBLE01. The sequence continues at coordinate 22,289 of JBKPSO010000085.1, read as the reverse complement.
GCTTGAACTTCGGATTTCCTCCCGAGATCCAGGTGACCGTGCCGAGCGGATCGACATGCGCAACGTCGAGCCGCCAGGCGAGCAGCGCGGCAAGCGCGTTCTGCGTGGGAAGCGAGACCGTCCGGGTCTGGTAGTTGCCGATCACGGCAATCCCGACCGAGCCGGTGTTGAACCCCTCGGCCTGGGCGCCGATCACGTTGCGATCGATCCCGCCCGCTCGGCCTTCGAACACCTGCCCGTAGCGATCGACGAGAAAGTTGTAGCCGATGTCGTTCCAGTGGTTCCCGCGCACGTGGTAGAGCTCGATCCCGCGGACGATCGCCGCTGACGCTCCCGGCCCGTAGGCGTTCGTCCCCGCCGTGTGGTGCACGATCGCAAAGAAAACGCCCTTCGCGTAGCGCGGCGGCGCGCGCCTGATCGCCTCGTTCGCGCCCCACTCCTGACGCGGGACGATCTGCGGCGAGCCCGCCATCGAGACCCGGCGCACGGCGGCGTGACCCGAGGGGCTCCAGACGTACCAGGCGCGCAGCCGCCGAACGTCGCCCACGAGCCGGTAGGCAATCCGGTCGGACGGCCCCACCCAGTAGGGATTGCCGAGATGCCAGCCCCGCCCCCTGCCGCGAGCCTCGAGGCTGCGCGGATCCGGGAGGTCCTCGCCTTCCGGATCGACCCGCTGCCAGCGACCCCAGCGGCCCGCCTGGGTGCGCGTCCGGAACAGCACGCGCCCCGAGCCCTGCCAGTGGAGCCCGACCAGGTCGAAGCGGATCGGCGCAACCGCCGCGGCCGGCATCCGCACGACTCCGATCGGGAGGTCCTGCGAGACGATCGTTGCATCCGCGGCGCGCGCCGCGGCGGGCGAGGCGACCAGGAGCAGCAGGACAAGGCGGAGCGTCTTCACGTCGAGGTCTTCGGCCAGTGTGCCCGCGCCGAAAGTCAGCCGGACACCCGTTGATAGAATCCTTACGGCTGTGAGAACGGCTTTCCTGCGGGCACTTCTCGTCTCGCTGACCCTCCTCGCAGCGTTCCTGTTCGTCGGGCCGAGCTTCGCCGGCGAACCCGCTCAGAAGCGCCTGGAGCGACCGCGCGTGCTCGCCGTCGAGTTCGCCAACGACGTCAACCCCGTCACCCAGAGCTACGTGAACGACGAGATCGACCGCGCGAACAGCGACGGCTACGACGCGGTCGCGATCCTGCTCGACACCCCGGGCGGGCTCTCGGAGTCGATGCGCAAGATCGTCAAGAAGGAGCTCGCCTCGAAGATCCCGGTGATCGTCTACGTCTCGCCGAACGGCGCGCGCGCGGCGTCCGCCGGCGTCTGGATCGGGCAGGCGGCGGACATCCTCGCGATGGCGCCGCAGACCAACATCGGCTCCTCGACGCCGATCAACCTCGGCGGCGAGAACATCCAGAGCGACCTGCGCCGCAAGGTCGTGAACGACGCCGCCGCGTCGCTGAAGGTGCTCGCCAAGACGCACGGGCGGAACGTCAAGTGGGCGGATGCCGCGGTTCGCAAGGCGTCGAACCTCCCCGCCTATGCGGCGCTGCAGCAGAACGTGATCGACGTGATCGCGCCGACGCTGCCTGCGCTGCTGCGGAAGATCGACGGCCAGAAGACGATCCCGAAGGGCTTCGTGCTGCACACGGCCGGTGCCGAGATCACGACCGCCAAGATGAGCTTCTGGCAGCGCCTGCTCGACACCCTGATCGACCCGAACCTGATCGCGCTGATGCTGTCGCTGGGTGTGCTCGGGATCGTGATCGAGCTCTGGCACCCGGGCTTGATCTTCCCGGCCACGTTCGGCGTGCTGTCCCTCGCGATCGCGTTCTATGGCCTCGACGTGCTGCCGACCAACTGGGCCGGACTGCTGCTGATCGGCGCCGCGTTCGCCTGCTGGATCACCGAGCTCTTCGTCGCCTTCAGCCACGGCGCGCTCACCGTCGCCGGCGCCGTCCTCTTCGTTTTCGGCAGCTTGATCCTGTTCCAGCCTGCAGGCTCCGGGTACCAGGTCTCTCTGCCGGTGGCACTCGCCATCGCCGGCACGTTCTCGGCCTTCTTCGGGCTCGCGCTGGCGAAGGCGCTGCAGATCCGCCGCCGCCCGGCCGCGGTCGGCCCGAACCTGATCATTGGCACCCACGGCCAGGTTCGGCGCGGCGGGCTCGTCTCCGTCCGCGGCGAGCTCTGGCAGGCCCGGAGCGAGGACGGCGAGCCGCTCGACCCCGGCGAGGAGGTCGACGTCGTCGGTGTGGACGGCCTCGAGCTGATCGTGCGGCCGGCGCGCACCCCTGCCGCCGTCTAGTGCCCACAGGCAACTAAGATCGTCCCGTGACCGCCGCCATCGTCGTCGTCGTCATCGTCGTCGTGCTCGCGGTGCTGTTCCTGTTCGCGGCTATCAAGGTCGCGCGCGAGTACGAGCGCGGCATCGTCTTCCGCCTCGGCCGACTGCTGCCGGAGCCGAAAGGCCCGGGGCTCTTCATCCTGATCCCGATCGTCGACCGGATGGTCAAGGTCGACCTGCGGACGATCACGCTGACGATCCCTCCGCAGGAGGTGATCACAAAGGACAACGTCCCCGTCCGGGTGAACGCCGTCGCCTACTTCCGGATCGTCGCCCCGAAGGACGCGATCGTCCAGGTCGAGAACTTCATGGTCGCGACCTCGCAGATCGCCCAGACGACCCTGCGCTCGGTGCTCGGGCAGCACCTGCTCGACGAGCTCCTCTCCGAGCGCGACAAGATCAACGCGATCCTGCAAGGGATCATCGACGAGTCGACCGCGCCCTGGGGGATCAAGGTCTCGATCGTCGAGGTGAAGGACGTCGAGATCCCGTCCAGCATGCAACGGGCGATGGCGCGGCAGGCGGAGGCCGAGCGCGAGCGCCGCGCGAAGGTGATCAACGCCGAGGGCGAGTTCCAGGCCTCGGAGCGGTTGCGCGACGCGGCGGCGGTGATGCAGGAGGAGCCGATCGCGATCCAGCTCCGCTACCTGCAGACGCTGCTCGAGATCGGTTCCGCGAACGCGTCGACGATCGTCTTCCCGGCCCCGATCGACCTGATCGCGCCCCTGATCGAGCGACACCGGGTGACCAAGACGGAGGAGAAGAGCTAAAAGCGCACAATTTCTTAACGAAAGCGCGCAACACTCCCGTCCGAACGCCGTCTTAGGTTCTACCCATGGCAATCGCGATCAGGCCCGAGTTCGTCGATCCCCCCGAGCAGGACGAGCTCGCGCACCTCGTCGAGTCGATCGAGGCGCTGCTCGCCGATTACCTGCGTCGCTCGATCGTCCGCCGTGAAAGCGATGTGCCGCTGAGCACGCTGATGCGCGACCTGCGCGCGCTGCTCGAAGCGGCGAGCTAGCTCGCCCGGCTGTTCTGCTCGCGGAACAGGCGCGCCGCATCGATCGCCGCGCCGAGGTTCAGACCCTTGTCCTTCCCCTGCTTGATCAGCATCACGGTCTCGACGGCATCCATGTCGTAGATGCGCTGCTTGCGCCCCTTGGTGGGGATCTGCGCCTTGTTCGTCCAGTAGTCGAGCTGCATCTTCGAGATGCCGGCCATCTGGCAGACCTGGCCGAGGTAGAGCTCGACCTTGTCGAGGTGGTCGGCGAGATTTATCGGTTCCAGGAGATCAACTTGGCCCTGGAATGACATACGCCTATCCTTTTCCACCGATGTTGTAGGGATCCCAAACCAAGCTATCACCCGCGCCGACTGGTGTGAAGAGTCGGGTGGGTTACTCCGGGGCGTCCGTCTCCTCGTCCCCCGACTCGGCGACGGGGGCGAGGCTGGAGACCATCTCGCCGTCCTTCAGCCGCACGACGATCACGCCCTGGGTCGCCCGGCCGAGACGCTTGATCTCGTCGACGGCCATGCGGATGACCGTGCCGCCCGTCGAGATCAGCATCACCTGGTAGCCCTCGCGGACGATGCGGGCGCCGGCGAGCTTCCCCTTCGCGTCGGTCAGCTGGACGGTCTTCACGCCGAGGCCGCCGCGGCCCTTGCGCGGATACTCGTGCACGGGCGTGCGCTTGCCGTAGCCCTGCTCGGTGACGACGAGCAGGTCGTCGGTGTCGCGTGCAATCGTGATCGCGATCACCTCGTCGTCGGCGCGCAGGCGCATGCCCTGGACGCCGGCGGCCGCACGGCCCATAGGCCGGGCCTCCTGCTCGTGGAAGCGGATCGCCTGGCCGCTTCGCGAGACCATCAGGATGTCGTCGTTCCCGGTCGAGTGCCGGACGCCGACGAGCTCGTCGCCCTCCCGCATGTTGATCGCGATGATCCCGTCCGCCTTCAGCGGAGTGTTGTACTCGGCGAGCCTCGTCTTCTTGACCATCCCCTTCTTCGTCGCGAAGACGAGGTACTCGGACTCCTCGAAGTTTCGGGTCTGGACGACCGCTCGGATCTGCTCCCGTTGCTGAAATGGGAGCAGGTTGACCGCGGCGCGACCCTTCGACTGCCGCGACCCGAGCGGGAGCTCGTGCACCTTCAGCCGGTAGACCTTGCCGACGGAGGTGAAGAAGAGCAGATAGTCGTGCGTGGAGGCGACGAAGAGGTGCTCGATGTAGTCCTCGTCCTTGAGCTCCATCCCCATCACGCCCTTGCCGCCGCGTCGTTGCTCACGGTAAGCGGTGACCGGTAGCCGCTTGATGTAGCCCGAGCGCGTGATCGCGATCACCATGTCCTCCTCGGCGATCAGGTCCTCGAGCTCGAGCTCCTCCTCGGCGGCGACGATCTCGGTGCGCCGGTCGTCGCCCTTGCCGTAGAGCTCCTTCAGCTCGAGCAGCTCCTCGCGGATCAGCCCGTCGATGCGCGTCTCGTCGCCGAGGATCGCCCGCAGCTCGGCGATGCGCTCCTCCAGATCCTTGTGCTCTTCCTCGATTCGCTTGCGCTCGAGCTTGGTCAGACGCTGCAGCCGGAGGTCGAGGATCGCCTGCGCCTGGATCTCGCTGAGCTCGAACTTCTTCATCAGGCCGGCTCGGGCGACATCGGGGTCGGCAGCCCCGCGGATCAGCGCGATCACCGCGTCCAGGTTGTCGAGCGCGATCAGGTAGCCGCGCAGGACGTGGGCGCGCTCCTCGGCCTTGCGGAGCTCGAACTTCGAGCGGCGGGTGACGACCTCACGCTGGAAGGTCAGGTACTCGCGGACGAGCTCGAGCAGCGAGAGCGTCTTCGGAATGCCGTCGAGAAGCGCGACCGCGTTGTAGCCGAAGGTCGTCTGGAGCTGGGTGTGCTTGAAGAGCTTGTTCAGCGCCACCTGCGGGACGGCATCGCGCTTCAGCTCGACGTAGATGCGCATGCCCTCCTTGTCGGAGTGGTCCTGCAGCGCCTCGTCGGACATCGGCACCTCGTTCAGCGTCCCCGCCTTGACGAGGTCGGCGACCTTCTCGATCACGCCGCCCTCACCCGCCTTGCGGACGCCGTAGGGGAGCTCGGTGATGATGATCGCGCTCTTGCCGCCGCGCAGCTGCTCGATGTGCGCGCGCCCGCGGACGACGATGCGGCCGCGGCCGGAGCGGTAGGCGTCCTTGATCCCCGAGCGGCCGACGATCGTGCCGCCGGTCGGGAAGTCGGGCCCCTTGACGTGCTTGCTGAGCCGCTCGACGTCGATCGTCGGATCGTCGATCATCGCGACGACCGCGTTCACGACCTCCCCGAGGTTATGCGGCGGGATGTTCGTCGCCATGCCGACCGCGATCCCCTGCGATCCGTTGACGAGCAGGTTCGGGAACCGCGAAGGGAGGATCTCCGGCTCCTTGCGCGACTCGTCGTAGTTCGGCCCGAAGTCGACGGTGTCCGCGTCGATGTCGCGGAGCAGCTCGGTGGCGATCCGCGAAAGCCGGCACTCGGTGTAGCGCATGGCGCCCGGCGGGTCGCCGTCGACCGAGCCGAAGTAGCCCTGGCCGTCGACGAGGGGGTAGCGCAGCGAGAAGGGCTGTGCCAACCTGACGAGCGTGTCGTAGATCGCCGCGTCTCCGTGCGGGTGGTAGTTGCCCATCACGTCGCCGACGACGCGCGCCGACTTGCGCGTCGGCCGGTTCGGCTGCAGCCCCGCCTCGTGCATCGCGTAGAGCACGCGGCGGTGCACCGGCTTCAGCCCGTCGCGCACGTCCGGAAGGGCGCGCGCGACGATCACGCTCATCGCGTAATCGAGAAAGCTGGTGCGAACCTCCTGATCGAGCTCGCGTGTCTCGATGCGGCCTGCGCCGCCGACCTCGTTGCCCAGCTCAGACATCCAGGTTCTTGACCTCCAGTGCGTTCTGCTCGATGAACTCACGGCGCGGCTCGACCTCATCGCCCATCAGCCGCGAGAACCACAGGTCCGCCGCGGTCGCATCCTCGACGCCGACCTGAACGAGCATCCGCCGGGCCGGGTCCATCGTCGTCGCCCACAACTCGGCCGAATTCATCTCCGAGAGGCCCTTGAAGCGCGTGATCTGGAGGCCGCGCTTCGCCAGCGTGATCGCCGTGTCGCGGAGGCCCTCGAACGTCAGCGCCTCCTCGCTGTTCTTGCCGAGCCTGAGCTCGAACGGCGGGAGCGCGCCCAGAACGTCCCCGAGCGCCGCGTGCGCCTTGCGCACCCGCTCGTAGATCGGGGAGGCAAAGAGCTCGCCGGGCACGGTCACGTTGCGGGTCGCGTTCGTCTCGACCTCGACGACCTTCACGTGCAGCGCGTCCTTGTCTGCCTTCGACTCGAGGCGGTAGCCGTTGGCCGCGAAGTTCGCGATCGCCTTGTGTGCGTCCGCCGGCGACTCGGCGTCGACCTCGACCAGCCGGTGGGCGAGCACGAAGTCCGCAGCGGGATTCCCGAAGTCGGCCCGCAGGCGCGCCGCCCAGCCCTGGTACTCGGCCAGCAGCTTCGTAAACCGCGAGTAGCGGCCCTGCGTCAGCTTCACTTCGGTCCCACCGCGACCCGCGATCTCGAGCTCGGGGAAGCGCTCGCGGACGAGCAGCTCCTCGAGCTGCGAGTCCTTCTCCAGGTAGTTCTGCTGGTTGCCGAAGCGAGCGAGGTACAGCGGCGGGACGGCGATGTAGACGTAGCCTTGGTCAAAGAGCTCCGGCATGTGCCGATAGAGGAACGTGAGCACGAGCGTGCGGATGTGCGCGCCGTCCACGTCCGCGTCGGTCATGACGATCACGCGGTGGTAGCGAACCTTCGAGATGTCGAACTCGGCTCCGATCCCGGTACCGATCACCTGGACGAGGAGCTGGATCTCCGCGTTCGAGAGCACCTTGTCGATGCGGTTCTTCTCCGAGTTGATGATCTTCCCGCGCAGCGGCAGGATCGCCTGGTTCGCCTTGTCGCGCGCCTCCTTGGCGGCGCCGCCGGCGGAGTTGCCCTCGACGATGAAGACCTCCGCAAGCTCCGGGTCGCGCACCTGGCAGTCGGCGAACTTCTTCGCGATCTCGCCGCCGAAGGCGCCCTTGCGCCGGGTCAGGTCACGCGCCTTGCGGGCTGCGAGCCGTGCCCGGGAGGCCGCGATCGCCTTCTGGATGATCTGCTTCGCGTCCTGCGGATTCTCCTCGAGGAACTCGGAGAGCTTCGCGTTCACGGTCGACTCGACGAAGCCGCGAATCCAGGGGTTGCCGAGCTTCGTCTTCGTCTGCCCCTCGAACTGCGGGTCGCGGAGCTTGACGGACACAACCGCGGCCAGCCCCTCGCGTACGTCCTCGCCCTCGAGGTTGTCCTCCTTCTCCTTCAGCAGGCCGAGGTCGCGTGCGTACTTGTTCAGCGTCCGGGTCAGCGCGGCGTTGAAGCCGGAGAGGTGCGAGCCGCCCTCGTGGGTGTTGATGTTGTTCGCGAAGGTGTAGACCGCGTCCTGGTAGGAGCCGTTCCACTGCATCGCCACCTCGACGCTGCCCTCGTCGCTCTCGCACTCGAAATACGCGATGTGCTTGTGGACCGTCTCCTTGGTCGAGTTCACGTGCGCGACGAAGTCGCGGATCCCCCCCTCGTAGTGGAACTCGTACTGCTCCCCGCCGGCACGCTCGTCGACGAGCACGATGCGCAGCCCCTTGGTCAGGAACGCAGTCTCGCGGAGCCGCGTCTCGAGAACCTCCGGGTCCCATTCGACCTCCTCGAAGATCTCAGCATCGGGCATGAAGCTGATCGTCGTGCCGGTCAGCTTCGTCGGGCCGACCGCCTTCATCTTCCCGGTCGGCTCCCCGCGCGCAAACTCCTGGCGCCAGATCTTCCCGTCGCGATGAACCTCGGCGGTGAGCCACTCGGAGAGCGCGTTGACGACCGAGACCCCTACGCCGTGAAGGCCTCCGGAGACCTTGTAGCCGCCCTGGCCGAACTTGCCGCCGGCGTGCAGCTTGGTCAGAACGACGGTCAATGCAGGCAGGCCCTGATCCTTCATCACGTCGACCGGGATGCCCGAGCCGTTGTCGCGGACGGTCATCGACTCGTCCGGGTGGATGGTCACCTCGACGAGATCACACCGACCCGCGAGTGCCTCGTCGACGGAGTTGTCGACAACCTCGTAGGCGAGGTGGTGCAGGCCCCGGGAACCAGTCGAACCGACGTACATGCCGGGCCGTTTCCGGACCGGCTCGAGGCCTTCCAGGACCGTGATGTCCTTTGCGGTGTAAGCTGCTTCTGCCAAAATCGGAAAGCCCTGGAAACAGAGCAAAAGCCCTGCAAATAGGCTATTTGCGGGCTGACGTCAGTGTATCAGAAAGGGTGGTCAGATGGGGGCTTGGAGAGGCCCAGCGCGGCCGCTCTTTGCACCCGTTCTCGGAGCTCCTCGTCCTCGATCTCAGCAGCCAGCGCGGCCGCCGTTTGGAGGGCTTCTTCTGTCGGCTCGGGGGTCGCCGTGCGGGCGCCGGCGGGCGCCGGCGAGTCCGCTTCGGGCAGATGTCCGACTGTAAATCGGAGCGAATTCGGCGCCTTCTCGCCGAGCTTCTCTGCGAGCTTCGCCTGGATCTCGGGCGTCAACTGCCCGAGCTCGAACGCCCACGCCGACGACGAGGTGTTCACGTGCAGCGTCCCGTCGCGCGCGATCCGCGCCGGCCACGCGTTCGCCGCGACCATCGGCCCGACCGCCTCCGGCCACGCCTCGACCACCTCCGGCATCGCCCCCTGCGCGCCGAAGCGCGAGAGCTCCTGCTTCACCTCCGACCCTATGCGCTCCATCGGACCTCTCCGGGCGAGACCTCGAGCATCTGCGCCGGCTCGCCTGGCAGCGCATCCATCGTCGTCGACGTGATCAGCGTCTGCCCGCTTCCGGCCAGCTGCCCGACGAGAACGCGGCGCCGGTCAGGATCGAGCTCCGACAGGACATCGTCGAGCAGGAGCAACGGGGCCTCGCCGCGACGCTCCTCGATCAACTCCGCCTCGGCGAGCAGAAGCGCGAGCACCGCCGTGCGCTGCTCGCCCTGTGAGCCGAACGAGCGCAGGTCGCGCGCGCCCGCCGCAATCGAGACGTCGTCGAGGTGCGGCCCGAGGCCGGTTGCGCCGCGTTCGAGGTCCCGCTCGAGCCGCTGTTCGAGGAGCTCGACCGTCGGCGGATCGCCCTCGTACGAGAGTCGGGCGCCGTCGAGACCCAGCGCGGCCGCCCGGGTAGCGAACGGTTCGCGCAACAGCGCAAGCGTCTCGCGCCGAGCGTCCACCAGGGCCGCGCCGATTCCCGCGACCTGCTCCGTCCACGGCGCGAGGGCCGCCAGATCGCCTCGCTTCAGCGCGGCATTCCGCTGTGCAAGCGCCGCGGCATAGTCGGGCGGCAGCGAGCTGCGCGAGGGGAAAAGCCGGCCGAAGGTGCGGTCGAAGTACGCACGCCTGGCCGCCGGACCTGCCTTGACGATCGCCAGCCGGTCCGGTGTGAAGACGAGCGTCGACGAGTGACTGCGGAGCTGCTCCGCCGCGCGCAGGCGCGCGCCGTTCACCTCCGCCCTTTTCCCCTCGCCCACCGAAAGCGAGACGCCGATCTGAACCCGCGTCTGCCCGCGGACGCCCTCGAGCCGGATGCGGGCCGCGTTCTCGCCGAAGCGGATCAACTCCGCGTCCGAACGTGTGCGCGGCGAGAACCCCTGCGTGCCCACGTGCAGCGACTCGAGCAGGTTCGTCTTGCCCGCTCCGTTGGGCCCGACGGCAAGGACGAGCCCCGGCTCCAGCCGCAGCTCGAGACGAGCGTATGAGCGGAAGTTCGCGAGCAGGACCGAGGCGACGATCAGCCGGCCAAGCGGATCGGCATGATCAGGTACCAGAAGTCCTCGCCGGGGCCCTGGAGCAAGCCGGGGCGGAGCGGGTCGATCAGCCGCACGCGCAACTCGTCGCCCTCGGCCGACTCGATTCCGTCGCGCAGGAAGTCGGCGTTGAAGCCGATCTCGAGCGGCTCCCCCTCGAAGCGCACGGGCAGCGTCTCGCGCGCCTCGCCTACGTCCTGCGTCTGCGTCCAGACGGTCAGCTCTCCCTCGGCGAAGCGAAGTCGCAGCGGTGAGTTCCGGTGCGCCATCACCGCCGTTCGCCGGACGACGTCCAGCAGTTCCTCGCGCGGCACCGTCACCTCGTGCGCGAACTCCTTCGGGCGCAGCTCGTCGAACTTCGGGAACTGGCCCTCGATGCGCCGCGTCGTCAGCCAGGTGCCGTCCACTCCGAAGAGCACCTGGTTCTCCTGGACGCCGAGCTCGAGTGTGCTCCCGGCCGAAGCCAGGCGGCGAAGCTCCTCGAGCGCACGCGCAGGGACGATCGCCTCGATGTCGGGTGCGATGCCCTCGATCGGCGTCTCTTTGTAGGAGAGCCGGTACGAGTCGGTCGCGGCCATCACGAGTTTCCCGTCACCGAACTTGACGAGAATACCGGTGAGGACCGGGCGAGCCTCGTCGCGCGACACGGCGCGGCCGACCGATGCAAGTGTCTCCAGCAGTGCGTCCGCACTGACAGCGCTCGTCGGTGCAGCATCGGTCTGCGGGAGGCGCGGGAAGTCCTCCGCGCCGTACGTGTTGAGGCGATACTCCGCCGGGCCGCACGTGACCCGCAGGACGTTCTCTTCCTCGCGGTACTCGATCGTCACCTCACTCTCCGGCAGCAGGCGCGACAGGTCGACGAGTAGTCGACCGGGCACCACAGCAGCCCCTTCACCCTCGACCTGCGCTTCCTCCAACGCCGTCCGGATCGAGAGCTCCATGTCGGTCGCGGCAAGCTCGAGCTTACCTCCGGCCGCACGGAGCAGGATCCCACTGAGGATCTGGACGGCCGTACGCGTCGAGACACCCCGCCCGACGACGGCGACCTTCTGCGCCAACTCCTCGCGCGAGCAGATGATCTTGAGACCTGACCCGATCACGGCTTCTACTTCTGTTCTATTCATTTAAAAGCTTTGTAGTACGTAGAGAGTGTGGAACCCGGGGATACAGTCCGTTCTCCCTGCAGGATGCCGTTTTCGCGCTGTGGGCGGGAGCTGGGGAGAACGGGGCGTTCTGGACAGGCCCTACCGGCGGTGCCGCGCGCGTCCACAGAATCACCTGATCTGCTTGATGCGAGCGGTCAGCTCTTGCACAAGGTTGTAGACAGACCGGTCGGCGCGGATCATGTTCTGGATCTTGGCGTTTGCGTGCAGGACGGTGGTGTGGTCGCGGTCGCCGAAATGCTTGCCGATCTTCGGAAGCGAGGAATCGGTCAGCTCGCGTGAGAGGTACATGGCGACCTGGCGGGGATAGACGATGTTCTGCGTGCGCTTGTGGCTGCAGAGCTCCTCGAGGCTCATGCTGAATCGGTCGCAGACGACTTCCTGGATCCGCTCGATCGTCACCTGAGCGACCTCGCCTTGCGGGAAGACGTCCTTGAGCACGTCCTGGGCGAGGTCGGCGGTCATCGGCCGGCCGGTCAGCGATGCGAACGCGACGACACGGGTGAGCGCCCCCTCGAGCTCTCGGATGTTGGTCGAGATCCGGCCGGCGATGAAGGTCAGGAGCTGCGGATCCGCCACGTGGATCCCGTCGGTCTTCACCTTCTTGCGGAGGATCGCGATGCGCGTCTCGAGATCGGGTGGCTGGATGTCGGTGATCAACCCCCACTCGAACCGTGAGCGGAGGCGTGCCTCGAGCGTCGCGATCTCGCGCGGCGGCCGGTCGCTCGACATCACGATCTGGCTCCCAGACTCGTAGAGGCTGTTGAACGTATGGAAGAACTCCTCCTGGATCCGCTCCTTGTGCTCGAAGAACTGCACGTCGTCGATCAGCAGAAGGTCGTAGTTCCGGTAGCGCTGCTTGAAGCCCTCGATGCGCTTGTCGCGGAGCGAGTTGATGAAGTCGTTCATGAACGTCTCGCTCGTCACGTAGCGCACCGACAGGTCGCCCGGGTGCTCCATCACGTACTGGGCGATCGCCTGGAGGAGGTGGGTCTTGCCGAGGCCTGTGCCTCCGTAGATGAAGAGCGGGTTGTAGGCCTGTGCCGGCGCCTCGGCAACGGCGAGGGCGGCTGCGTGCGCGAACCGGTTCGACGAGCCGATCACGAAGAGGTCGAACGTGTACTTCGTGTTCAGGCCCGACTCGCCGATCCGCTGTACGGGCGGACCCTGCGCGTCCGGCGTGGCGCCGGTCTCCGTAACGGTCAACTGGATGCGGCGCTGGTGCCCTGTTGCGTCCCGGACGGCGGCGCGAATCAACTCGAGGAAGTGTCCCTCGATCCATTCCCGCGTGAAGTCGTTCGGAACGGCGAGGACGAACGTGTCGTCCGTCACTTCCCACCCCTCGACCTCACCGAACCACGTGCGGTATGTGGAGTCGTTGAGGGCCCCCTTGAGCCGACCGGCGACCTCGGTCCAGAGAGTCTCTGCAGTCAGCTCGATAGGTTGCTCCACCCGCGCGGCCCCGCCTCCTTCGTTGGACGAAAGGAGGCCGAGCATAGCAGCGTGTCGAGCGTCTGCCAATGGCCGTTCCTGGGGACTTTCTCACGGCCAAAAATGGCAGTTTTGCAGGGATTTCTCCCACGTCCACACCGCTCTCCACAGGTGTGGACAGAGCCGCCTGGAAGGGTGATTCACGGGCGCGAAAACCGACTCTGCGCACGGCCTTTGTGTCCGCCTGGTGTCCACAGAAGGGCTGTGGAGAACTGGGCTGCAGAACGTTGTCTATACTGCCCTTCCGCGGCCCCGGAGGCCGCCGTTTTCTTGTCTCTTGTCTAGGAAGACCTTCCTGTGAAGCGGACCTACCAGCCCAATGTGCGACGTCGGAAGCGGAAGCACGGTTTCCGTGCCCGCATGTCCACCCGCCCCGGCCGGATGATCCTGAAACGCCGTCGGGCGAAAGGCCGGAAGCGGCTCTCCGCCTGACCGCGACTGCGGTGCAGCGCCGCCATCGCCTCTCCCGCTCCCGCGACTTCGACGCGGTCTACCGCCACGGTCGCTCGGTCTCGACGCGCTTCCTCGTCCTCTACTGGTTCCCGCGTGACGACGAGGGCGAGCCTCGCCTCGGAATCGCCGTGCCAAAAGGGTCGGGCTCGGCCGTCGAGCGCAACCGCGTCAAGCGCCGGCTCCGAGAGGCCTGGCGGGCGCGCCTCGGCCAGGTGCCGGCGGGTCGGGACTACGTGTTGATCGCGCGGCCGGCCCTCGGCGAGGCGCTCTCTGGTCACGACGCCACGTGGCTCGGCGAGCGGGTCGACGAGGTGCTCGGGAAGGCGGCCGCGTGAAGTACCTCTCGCTGCTCGTCAGGGCGTTCGTGCCGAACCCGGGCGTCGCGGGCCTGCCCGTCTGCAAGTACTACCCCTCCTGCTCGGAGTACTCCTCGCTCGCCTATCGCGAGTTCGGGCTGATCCGCGGCACGGTGATGACGGTCTGGCGCCTGCTCCGTTGCAATCCGTGGAGCCGCGGGGGCGTCGACTACCCCGGCGTGCTCAGGCCTGGAAGCGCCGCCGGCGAAGCCGGCGACGCCCGGGCCGAAAGACCGAGGCGCCGGGGGCGCCTCTTGCGCCCGTGATCGTCGGCGGCATCCTCACCCCGATCGAGAACGCCCTTGCGTGGCTGCTCGAGCACCTCCACGACTCGGTCGGGTTCTCGTGGGGCTGGTCGATCATCGCGCTGACGATCATCGTGCGGGTCGCGATCGTGCCGCTGATGGTGCGCCAGATCCACTCGACGCAGGCGATGCAGGCTCACATGCCGGAGATGAAGGCGATCCAGCAGCGCTACAAAGGCGATCGCCAGCGCCTGAACGAGGAACTGATGAAGTTCTACCGGGAGAACAACATCAACCCGGCCGCGCCGTGCCTGCCGCTGATCGTCCAGATCCCAATCTTCTTCGCGCTCTACTTCGTTCTGCGCAACTTCACGAAGCATGTCACCGCGCAGCCCTCCGAGCTCGGCTGGCTGATCGTCCCGAACATCACGCACAAGATCACCTCGCACTGGTCCGGGTACGTCCTGCTGCTGATCTACGTCGTCAGCCAGGTCGCGTCCGGCTACTTCGCCTCCGCAGCCGCGCAGCGCAGCCAGCGCATCCTGTTGATGGTGCTGCCGGTCTTCTTCGTGCCCGTGATCACCCGGTTCCCGGTCGGGCTGCTCATGTACTGGATGACGACGAACCTCTGGACGGTCGGCCAGGGCATCGTCACGCGGCGCATGGTGCCGAAGCCGGAGCCGCCGCCGAAACGCAGCTCGCGGACCCCGCCGAAGGACGGCGGCGCCCCGCATGGCCAGGCGCTGGCGCCGAAGCCCAGCCCGACGCCGGCGCAGCCGGGCCCGCCGAAGCGTGTTAGGCGGAAGAAGAAGCGGGCGCGGAGATGACGGCAGGCGATCCGCTCGAGGTCGAGGCGACCGGCGAGACGGTCGGCGAGGCGAAGTGGCACGCCCTTCGCGAGCTCGAGCAGCTCGTACCGGGGCTCGACAAGTCGAGCGTCCGCTTCGAGGTGATCTCCGAGGGCGAGCGCGGGCTGCTCGGGGTGGGCTACGCGCCCGCCCGGGTGCTGGCGAGCATCGCCGTGGCGGCGGTCGACGCCGAATCTGCCGCCGAGTCCGCCGGCGACGAGGGTGATCTGGCAGCGTTGCTGCGCGAGCTCCTGACGAAGATCACGGGCGCGGCCGGCGCTCACTGCCGGATCGAGATCTCCGAGGACGACGAGGCGGTGACGGCCTCGCTCGCCGGCGGCGACCTCGGGCTCCTGATCGGGCGGCACGGGCAGACGATCGACGCGATCCAGTACCTCGCGAACGTGATCGCCTGGCGCTCCCTCGGCGACGAACGCAAGGACGCGGTCGTCGACGCGGCCGGCTATCGCGAGCGGCGGAGGGAAACGCTGGAGGCGCTCGCGCTGCGGAGCGCCGAGCACGCCAAGGCGTCCGGGGAGTCGGTCGACCTCGAGCCGATGAGCTCGATCGAGCGCCGGATCGTCCACCTTCGCCTGAAGGAGGTCGAAGGTGTCAGCACGCGCAGCGAGGGTGAGGAACCCCACCGCTACGTCGTCGTCGAGTCCACTCGCTGACGCGCGAGTCGAGCGCTGGCTCCAGCGCCTGCTGGCGACGCCGGGCCTGACCGCGATCCGTGACCCGGCGGAAGCCCGCCGCGTCCACCTGGAGGAGAGCCTCGCCGTCGTCCCGCTCGTCGAGCGCTACGGGGGCGCGGTGGTCGACGTCGGCTCGGGCGGAGGTGCACCCGGGATTCCGGTTGCAGCGGCGCTCCCCGGCCGCGAGGTGACGCTGCTGGAAGCGAACGGCCGCAAACGCGACTTCCTCGAGTCGGTCGCGCTCGAGTTCCCGAACGTCCGGGTCGTGCACGGCCGCGCCGAGGAGCAGGAGACGGACCGGTTCGGGGTCGCCGTCGCGAAGGCGCTCGCGGCGCCGCCCGTGGCGGCCGAGTGGTGCTTGCCGCTCGTCGGCCCCGGCGGCGCGGCGATCCTGCTCGTCGGGCCGAGCGCGAACGTAGCTGCGGTCGCGAAGGTCTCCGCCCAGCTCGGCGGCGGCGCGCCGGAGGTGCATCCGGGTGCGCTGCTCCTCCCCAAGCTGGAGCCGACACCACCGGGCTTCCCCCGGCGACCGGGAATGGCGCGAAAGCGCCCGCTCGCGTAGGAGGAGGGAGCCGTCCGCCCGCGAGGAAAGAATGTTCGAGGTGGCGGGGCGGGTCTACGCGGTGGCAAATCAGAAGGGCGGGGTCGGGAAGACGACCACCGCCGTCAACCTTGCCGCCTGCCTTGCGGAGGCGGGCGAGAAGGCGCTCGTCGTCGACCTCGACCCGCAGGCGAACGCGACCTCCGGGTTAGGGGAGCACGCGAACGGCACCTCGAGCTACGACCTGCTCGACGGCGCGCCGCTCGAGGAGCTGGCGAAGCCGACGCGGTTCGCCAACCTCTGGCTCGTCCCCTCGAAGCCGGACCTCGCCGGGGCGGCGGTCGAGCTCGCGCGGCGCGACGACGGCGAGCGGTTCCTAGCCGAGTCGCTCGCGGGCGCGGGTCAGGGGTACACCTTCGTCTTCCTCGATTGCCCGCCGTCGCTCGGGCCCCTGACCGTGAACGCGCTCGCGGCCGCCGACCGCGTGCTCGTTCCGGTGCAGGCCGAGTACTACGCGCTCGAGGGGCTCTCCCAGCTCCTGCGCTCGGTGGACATCATCAAGGCGCGGCTGAACCCGCGGCTCGGGATCGCCGGCGTGCTCCTGACGATGGTCGACGCGCGGACGCGTCTCTCGGCCGACGTCGATGCCGAGCTGCGCCGCCACCTCGGCGAGCTCGTCTTCAAGACGACTGTCCCGCGGTCAGTCCGTCTGGCCGAGGCTCCGAGCCACGGCCTGCCCGCAATTGCCTACGACCGCACCTCGGCCGGCGCCGAGGCCTACTGGAAGGTGGCGATGGAGCTTGTCGAGCGTTCCTAGTCGGCGTGGCCTTGGCCGCGGACTGGAAGTCCTGATCGGCGGTGCGGCTGCCACAGAGCTCGAGGAGCTGCCGGTCGAGGCGATCCACCCGAACCCACGCCAGCCGCGGAAGCGTCACGACGCCGAGGCCGGCTCCGGTCTCGCCGACTCTGTTCGCGTGCAGGGCGTGATCCAGCCGATCGTCGTCCGGCGCCGGGTCGAGGGCGGTTGGGAGCTGATCGCCGGCGAGCGGCGCTGGCGAGCTGCCCGAGAGGCCGGCCTCGCCACGCTGCCGGCGCTTGTCCGCGAGGCCGACGACCGCGACTCGCTGTTGCTCGCGCTCGTCGAGAACGTGGCGCGGGAGCAGCTCTCACCGGTCGAGGAGGCACGCGCCTACGCGCTCCTGATCGACGAGTTCGGGCTCTCGCTCGGCGACGTGGCCGAGCGTGTGGGTCACTCGAAGCCGTCCGTGTCGAACCGCATGCGGCTGCTCGACCTCCCGGACGACGTGCTCGCGATGGTCGAACGCGGCGAGCTCTCCGAGGGCCACGCGCGGGCCGTGCTCGCGGTGCCCGATCAGGATGGCCGGCGGAGGCTGGCGCGCGAGATCGTCAAGACAGGCATGTCGGTGCGCGCGGCGGAGGGGAAGGCACGCTGGGCAGGCGCCCGCCAGAAGCCGCGGCGCAAGGACGCGATCGTCGATCCGGCCCTCGCGGCGCGGGTGCGTGCCGCCGCCGAACGGCTGACGGGCCTGCCCGTGCGTTTGACGCGCGGTCGTCTGGAGATCCAGTTTGCAGATGACGTCGAGCTCGCCGAGCTCGCCGAGGCCCTGGAGCGCTACGGCCCGTAACTCCAGGCCTGCGACCAGGCCTTCCTGCTCGCGGTCGAGGACTACCCGGGCCGCACGAGCGTCGTCCACTGAGGCGCCCACCCCGCCGCTACAATCCGCCCTCGCGGGCGATTAGCTCAGTCGGTTAGAGCGCCGCTCTGATAAGGCGGAGGTCCGTGGTTCGAATCCACGATCGCCCATCCCTCGCAACCCTAGTATCCATGCGGGTTCCGGCTCGGTGAGCAACGCATACGTTGCTCGCGCCGTGCCCCACTAGTGCCCCAAACGTTGGAGCTAGATCCCCGCGCGTGAGGGACGCTCGCCCAGCCGTGAGTTCTGATGCGCCACCAGAACGATTTCGGCGCCCATTCCGCGACCGCGTATTAGAATGCTGACCGACGAGCCGATGCCGAGATACGGGAGGCGACGACGACGGTGACCGAGCATCAAGAGGACGCTGAGTGGAACGTCGCCGATTGGCACGGCAAAATGCTGGTCGACCGCGACGGCGAGCGGATCGGCAAGCTGCAGGACGTGTATGTCGACGTCGAGAATGACGAGCCGCAGTTCGCCACCGTCAAGGAGGGTTTCATCGGCCGCCACCTGACCTTCGTCCCACTCGGCGGGGTCAAGCTCGGCCCAGACGAGCTGCAGGTGACGGTGACGAGAGAGCAGATCAAGTCCGCGCCTAACATCGAGCAGCACGGCGAGGAACTCTCGCAGGGAGACGAATCGGCCCTCTACCACTACTACGAGCTCAACTACACCCCACCCGATACCGAGAGCGGACGACGCCTCGCCCGCCGCTGATGCCCAACGAGACGATCGCGCGGCACCGGCGCGGTTTGAGGAGCGAAACAATGGGTGTGTTGGACACGCTCAGTAAAGTCCGCAACAAGGTTCGCGAGGGTTGGCGGTCCACAGGCCCCGACAGCTACTTCCGGTACAAACGCGACCATGAGCGCCAGCGCAAGCAGGCAGCGCGGGAGCATGAGGACGCCGACCGCTCCGCTGAGCTGGAGCGCGAGGAGGTACGGCGGGG
This sequence comes from Actinomycetota bacterium, assembly GCA_046735055.1. Taxonomy (GTDB): domain Bacteria; phylum Actinomycetota; class Thermoleophilia; order Gaiellales; family Gaiellaceae; genus DATBLE01. Next base: position 3,646 of record JBKPSO010000085.1, on the reverse strand, counting down.
GCGTGGGTACGAAGCGCGGTATGCGGCCGAGCGCGCAGCCCAAGAGCCGCAATCGGAGGCGCCTCGGGACGACACGAGCAAACCCGAATGACCCGCGCCCTTCTCATTGCCGACCCCAGTCGGGGAGCGCGGACTTGCCTGAGCGCGATCCTCTTCAGCCAGATCCGGTTTGCCAGAAGCAGCGGCCGCCCCCTCCTCCGGTGGCATTCCCGCCCATCGGCAACCGCACCTGTACTGTCCACGAACTTACCTCGCCGTGACGATTTCCTCGCGGCTGACTCACTGCTCTAGCCCCTTCCCCTCGGAGTGTCTTAGGAACGCTGGCGCAGGTCAGCTTTCTACCGTCAGAACGCCGCCGCCTGCGTGTTCCTAGGTGCGCGCGTTGCGCGTTTACACGCCTCGGGCCTTCTCGGTCGTCTGCTTGGCCTCGAAGGCGTCGAGGCGACTGGCGATGACGCTATGCGCCCCGTCGAGGAGCGCACCGTAGTGGCGCTCGATCATCCGCACGCTCGTGCCCATCACGCGGGCGAGCTCGAACACGGTGACGCCGGCGGCGAGCGCGTTGGAGGCGAACGTCGAGCGGAGGTCGTAGATCCGGGCGGGCCTGGCGATCCCGGAGGCCTCGACGGCCGGGCGCCACATGCGGCCGTTCTAGGGCGAGCCCGCGGCGCCCGAGGCGCGCGCCGCGGAAGCGTTACAGGTGCCGAGAAACTGTTACATCGGCCCCGGCAACGTGCGGGTGGCAGAGGCCGATCGAGCTCTGCGTTGCCACGCTAGGCAGCAGAAAACATGCCGATTTGCAGGTCTTTCTCGCGGAAAACGGGCGTGGTACGGAGCCGTGCTTTTCCCGTTCGAGGCATACCCACCCCCGAGGGGTAGGGCCGCAAGTTCAACGGCTTCGATGTTCTGACTTCCGCAATCAAGGCAGACATGTGCTTGACCAGGGCCGTGATGGTTCCGCCGGAGTGTCGCCTAGGGACTGCCTCCCATGCGGCTGATCAGTTCGTCTCTCGTAATGCCGTAGCGCGCGCCAAACTCCGCCGCGCGCTCAAGGTCAACCTCGTCGGGCAGCGACCGCTCGGCCTCCTCTGCCACGTGTGGCAGTCCTGCGTTCCGAAGCATTCGAACGATCTCGTGCTTCGGTATCAGCATGGGCCATAAGTATTCCATCGCCATCGGGCGAGCAGCTGCGCGTGCGGACGCTCAGCGCACGCTCGTGGCAGGCCAGCGGAGCGGGCGGACACGATGCCGTCCGTCCGCCGCTCCACGCGACTAGATCAAACCGCGGCTGAGGGAGAAGCCCCGGCGTGGACGAGGCGCCGGATCGGAGGCCCTCACTGCCGCACTTCCTCCGAACTTCGTTCGGCCTGCTCGGCTTCGAACAGCTGCTCGCGACCCTTGACCAGCGGGTCGGTTGCCTTCAGCCTGTCGCCGGCGCGGACGATCACCTCGGCGTTCGTCTTCGCGTCGTGCGTGGTGAACGTGCTCGTGGCTACCAGCGTCTTCGGAGCGGCCATCAGAGCGTCTCGAGGTAGCGGAGCGCGTTCGGGACAACGACGTTCGCGCCGGTGCGACCGTACACGTACAGCCCGCGTTGTCCGAGCGGGAAGCGGTTTGTCGGGCCGAACAAGTGCCCGATTAACTCGGCGGTGATGCCGACCCGGTCGGCGATCTGGTAGCCCGCCTTGAAGTCGCCGTACAGGCCGATCTTGGTGCCGGTGGTAACCGCGGTTGGCATCGCGCTCCACTCGTAGGCGGGCCTGCCGAGCAGGGGGCCGCCGCGCCCGTCGGCCATGATCTGGGGCTCCGTTGTGCTGCCGGCGGCAAGGAAGCGGTAGATCGCGTCGAGGCGGTTCGGGTGCCAGCACCAGCTCGCGTTGGCGATGAACCGGGCCGGGAGCGCCTGCTTGAAGGTGTAGACGTCGGCGAGCGCGAACGCGCCGGCGCCGGCGGTCTGGACGCGCTGCGCCGTCATCAGCGAGGTCTGCACCCCGAACGGCTCGTTCGTCCCCGAGCCGTTGTAGAACTTGGTCGCCTCGAGCACGTCGCGGGCGTCGGCAACGAGCCGGGTTAGCTCCTGCTGGATGCCCGCCCAGTCGTTGGCGAGCTCGATCGAGAAGGGGACGAACGCCCGCCACTGCTGCGCGAAGATCGTCGGCTGCACCAAGGTCGGTGAGGCGTCGGTGGCCTCGGTCGCCTCGGGCACGAACGCGGCGGTAACGCCCTCGCTGGCGACGCCGCGCCACTCGCGGGTGCTAACGGTGGTCACGTTCGCGATCTGCCTGACCGGGTTCAAAGCCCCGTTCGATGAGAGCATCACCGAGGGGTCGATCGTGATCGGGATCGCGAACCCGCCCGTGCCCCCGGTGCCCTCGGCGAGGGCGCGCTCGGCCATCACGCCGCTGAGCACGCGGACGGCTTCGACCTCCTGCGGTGTGAAGCGCAGGTGGCCCTGCTGCGGGTCGGCGAGCATCTTCGCGAACGCGGTTGCGTAGCTCGGGTCGCCGGCCGCGGCCAGGTAGCGGCTGTCGATGCCGAGCGGGTCGCGGCTGCGGACGAGCCCGTCCAGGTTGTCCGCTGCGGCGGCGCTGAGCACGCCGGCGTGCTGCTCGATCGCGCGCAGGCCGGCGTCGTGGGCCGAGCGGATGTGCTGCGGCGCGCCCTCGTCGGCGCGGTACCGCGGCGCGGGGTTGTAAGCCACCACGGAGCCCGCCTCGAGGGCGCCGGGGCGGGGGCTGCGGTAGAGCTCGCTCAGCCGCTCGCGCCGTTTGCGGAATTCCTCGAGCTGGTCGTTGAGGTCGTTCCACTGCTGCCGCTCGGCCTCATCGAGCGAGCGGCCCTCCGCGCCTGCCTCGAGCTGCCGTACCTGCTCGAGCAGCTCGCGCTCGGCGTCGCTGTGGGTCGTTGCCATACGCCAAACACCTCCTCGGGTTGCTGCGCTATGTCCGAGTGTCGCGGCTCGCTCCGAGGGGAGTGGGTATGCCCGGCTCCGGGACCCGAGTGCAACGGCTCGCTAGGGCGGACGATAGCGCCGGCGGCGGCGGTGCGCTAGTACCGTGCCGGGCCGCCCGGCAGGCCCTTAGCCGCCGGGGGTACGCGCGCAAGCGCCGGCGGCCAGGGGAAGCTCGGCTGTCTCGGTTACCCAGGCACTCGGCTACCGGAGCCGAGCAATGGGATCGTCTACTTCGGCTCGATCAATAGAGCGTGGATGGCGCCCGCGACGTTTTGGGTTGCATGCTCGGTCGCCTCCATCCAGACCGTTTCGCCGTCAGCCGTCTCAAGGTCGACGACTTCGCCTGAAGGGTCGGTGAAGGTCACTTTGCCGCCGGAGAGCACGTAGATGAGAGTGTCGGGATGCGAGTGCATCTCCGTCCCGGCCCCCTCCACCATCTCTACCTCGAGCACTCGAACCTTCTCGTTCTCGAACAACACCTTGTAGACGTCCGGTGCGACCTTTACTGCGTCCTCGGCCATCTGTGGCCCTCCTCCGGTCGGTAGCAAGTACGCTCTGACATGGAGCGAAAGGTCAAGGGGTGACGCTCGGTGAACGGGTTGTCCTCTCGGCCTGGAGCAGCGGAGCGTCCGGAGCAGCGACGGTGGATCAGACTGACATTCGCGGGTCGGGACCGCATGAAGGGGAACCGTC
>JBKPSO010000084.1:0-9376 GCA_046735055.1 Actinomycetota bacterium | reverse complement strand
CGCGTCGCTTGCGGTACCGCACGCCTTTGGACGAGACGCGCTCGCCTTCGGAATCGCCCTCTTGTTTGTTCGCGCACTCCACCTCGCCGCCTACGGGGTCCTCGCCCGCGATGACCCACCGCTTCGCGGCGTGGTCGTCCGCCTTTCGCGCACGATGCTGCCGGCCTCGGCGTTCCTCGTACTCGCCGGGCTGCTTTCAGGTCCCGGGCGAGCCTTCTGTTGGATCGCCGCCCTCGCCATCGACTACGGCGGGCTCATTCTCTCGGGCACCCGTGACTGGCGGGTCGAGCCGTCCCACTTCACCGAGCGCCACGGCCTCATGATCATCATCGCGCTCGGGGAGTCGATCGTCGCGGTCGGTGTCGGCGCCGCCAGCCTCGGGCTTGACGCCGGCGTCATCGTCGGCGTCGCGCTTGGCCTCGCGGTCGCCGCCTCGCTCTGGTGGGCGTACTTCGACGTCGTCGCGAAGGTCGCCGAGCGGAGGCTACGTCAATCCGCCCCCGTCGAGCGGGCCAAGATCGCACGCGACTCGTATACGTACCTGCATCTGCCGATGGTCGCAGGGGTCGTGCTCTTCGCGTTTGGAGTCAAGACGACGCTCGCGCACGTCCACGCGCACCTCGCGACCCTGCCGGCGGCGGCGCTCTGTGGGGGTGTTGCCCTCTATCTGCTCGCGCTCAGCGCCCTCAAGCGCCGGAACATCGGATCCTTCAACTTCCCACGGCTGGTCGCGGCCGCCGTCCTCGCCGCGCTCGCGCCGGTGGTGACCACGCTGCCGGCGTTGCTGTCGCTGGCGCTCGTCGCGCTGATCGCGTGCACGCTGATCGCCTATGAAGTTCGGCGCTACGCGGAGGCGCGCGACCGGATCAGGCATCAAGAGACGCCGTTCCAGTAGCCGGTGAAGGCTGCGGCTCGATCGGAGCGCGGCCCGCTCCGCACAGCGCGTCCGTCGCTAGCTCGTCCGCTCGAGGAGGCGCAACTCGAATTCGCGGGGCGCGCCAGCATAGACGATACTGATGACCAGCATCATCGCCGGCTCGATGCCGGGAACTGCGCGCCGAGGTACCCGGACGTCTGCATCCCGCCGCCGCCCGACCTGAACTGTGCGGACATCCCGTACCGAAACTTCCGAGTCATCTACAACGTTCCCGACCCCGACCCGCACCGCTTCGACGCCGATCACGACGGCATCGGCTGCGAGTCATAGCCCGGAGCCGCGGCGAGGACGGTCACCTAAGTCGCGTCGGGAGAACGGCTCGCGGTGTGGGCTGTCTCGGAGAACCACTCGAGGGCTTTGAACAGCCCCTCGAGGGCGCTCGGTTGCTCGAGTAGTTCGAAGGCGAAGGTCGGGGTCTGTTCGAGTGCATCGGCGGACACGCGCGGGATCGCGCTGAGTTCTTGCGAGAATTTGGTGCGCGTCTCGGCGGCATGGAACGGGGGGTGGGTCTTCAGGTTGAGACCGGCACGTACACGCCCTTCCCCCAGGTGTTGAGGTAAACGGCTCTGTACCGCACACCTTCGCTTTCGAGGATCAGAGAGCAGGCCGGGTCCTTGGTTGCGGTGCCGTACTCGACTCGGTACCCGTGTTCCTCGGCCCACGCGATGATCTTGCTGAAGATGGCGGCGCCGGCCGCGCCTCTCCTTCTCCTCGAAGCGGGTGAGAAACGACTCTGCGTCCCATTCTCGTGCGGGTCCGCTGCCGCGTTTGGTCTGCCGGGCTGCCGATGTCTGGCCGATCACGCGCGGGACGAGCGTCCGGCGTCCCTGTCCGAGGTACTGCTTGATCTCGAGGGCGAGAACCTCGGCAGTTGCCATCTGCTCGTTGAGGAACTCGACGATTCGTCGGAGTTCCTGGGGGATCGCTCGCGCGCCTCCTTAGTCGACCACGCGGTACACCTGGAACACCTCGGCGTAGGCGCGGTTCACGTTCGTGCCGTGCATCAGCGCGAGGTTGCGGATGTACTCGGGGTCGGCATAGCGCCGGTGCTGCTGTGAGGCGTATTTCGCCAGCGCCGCGACCTTCCTCTCGACGTGTCGCTCCTCGAGCACCGAGTACCACTGGTAGGCGAAGTCGAAGTTGTTCCAGGGGATCTCGTAGCCGAGCACGGTCGTCCGCTTGAAGGCGCGCAGGCCCTCGGCGGCGACGACCTGGTGGTCCTGGTGGACGTCGTGCAGGCTTGGCTGGAAGACGGCGTCCGGCTGCCACTCCTCCCAGTAGGCGATCAGCAGCTCGAGGATGTCCTGCCGCGACTCGGGGAACGTCCGCACCTCGAAGTCGTGCACCGTCAACTGCGACTCCGGGATCCCCAGCTCGGCGGTCGCCTCCCGGACCTCGCGCGCGAGCGTGTCCGGCGCGAAGCCTTCCGGGAGCGACTTCGTGGCGATCGAGAAGGCGACGTAGCGCACCTCGGCCCCGTTCTCGACGAGCCGCGCCATCGTCCCGCCGCAGCCGAACTCGCCGTCGTCGGTGTGCGGGGCAAGGACGAGGACGCGCTGCCAGGCCTCGATCACGCCGTCACCTTCTCGACCGGCTCGGACGGCTCCGCCGGCGCCGCGGTCGCCCGGGCCGGCTTCCACCGGCGCACCGGCATCTCCGAGCAGAGCGCCGTCAGCCCGAGCAGACCCCAGAACATCGGGTCCTCGAACAGCGCGTTGTAGAACAGCGCGTGCAGGCCGATCGCCGCGAGCCCCGCGGCGAACACGAGACAGACCCGTCCTCGGAAGGACCCGGTCGCCCGGCGCAGCGTCAGGAAGAGCGCGGCTCCGACGAGCCAGACGAGGAGGACCAGGCCGGGCAGGCCCGTCTCGGCGAAGACCGTCACGGCAGTGTTGTGGGAGGCAGCCTTCTTCGGCTCCTTGCCGCGCAGGTGGACGCGGTTTGCGTACGCGCGCTTGAACCCGCCGATGCCGACCCCCTGGACCGGGTGATCGAGCCCGATCTTGATCCCCTGCGTGACCAGCTTGGCGCGGCTGCTCGAGGCCTTGTTCAGTCCCGACCCCGACTCGCGGAGCAGCGAGTGCCGGATGTGCGGCGTGCCGAGCGCGACGGCGGCGATCACGGCCGACACGATGCCGAGCGCAAGCGCCGCCCGCCAGCGCCAGCGGAACGCGGCGACGACCGCGGTGCCGAGGATCAGCGCGGCGAAGCTCGACTGCGAGAACGAGAACAGCAGGCCCACCCAGATCGCGCAGATCGCGGCCGCCGCGGCGAAGGCCTCGCGGCGGTTCCGGTCGTAGAGCGCAATCACGAGGGCGGCGAGGATCGCGACGACGAGGAACCGCCCGTACACCGACGGGTCGTAGAAGACCGAGTTGACGCGGTAGAACGGCGCGTAGGCGTTGCCGACGATCACCTTCGGGTTCCAGAAGACGTCTCGGGTCGCGTACTGGTAGACGCCGATCGCTGAGAACACGAGCGCCATCCCCACGAGCTGGACGTAGAGGAACGTCAGCCAGCGCCGGCTCCAGGCGAGCCGCGCGAGCGAGACGGCGAGGACGCCGAACGGAAGCCAGAAGAAGAGCAGCGCGACCGCGCCCTCATGCAGGTCCTCGGTCCAGGCGAGGCTGAGGCCGGTCCAGGCGATCAGCGCAGCCGCCGGCCAGGCGAGCGGGCCGAGCTCGCGGCTGCGGTTGTCTCCCCGGACGAGCTCGAAGCCGAGGAGGAGCGCAGCGCCAACGACGACGGCATAGAGCGGCAGGAGCAGGTTGGAGTCGGTCGAGCCGACGTGCACCGGAATGCGCGCCGGAGCGCAGGCCAGGGCTCCGACGGCGACGAGCCACGGCCAGCGCCGGAAGAGTGCCGCGATCGCGACCGCGCCGATCGCGCCGACGACCGCGCCCGCCGCGTAGACCTTCGTGTGTCCGCTCGGGGCGACATACGCCGCGAGCAACGCACACCCTGCGCCCCACGCGGCGAGCCCCGCGATGCGTGGCTCCCGGCGCGTCCCCGCCATCAGCAGCGCGAGCCCTGCGCATGCGAGCGGGCCGCCGACCCGAGCGAGGTCGGCGGTCAGCGTCGCCTCACGATCACCGCGGCGTGCGCAGCGTGGTCGCCGACACGCACCACGAGCGTGTACCGCCCAGGTCGCGTCGGCGCGCGCACGACCAGCAGACCGGGCTTCGACGTTCCCTCCCGCGCGCCGAGCCGCCAACGCACCGGCGCGTCGGCGGAGACGCGCACGCCGAAACGTGTCCGGGCCTTCGCCGAAATCCGGTCACGCGCGAGCACGACGTAGCGGACGATCACGTTGAACGGCTTGCCGGCCGCCGACAGGTTCCCGGCCCGATCCTCGGCCGCGAGCTGCAGACGGTGGACGCCCGCGGCCAGCACCTTCCCGTGCACCCGCCCGTTCCAGTCGAGCGACGACCGCTGCTGCTGGCGACGCGTGAACACCACGCGCGTCCCGTCGACGAGCAGGACGCCGTGCGCCGGCTCGTTCGTCTTGTAAGTGACGACCACACGGTCGTGACGGCCGTCGCCGTCCGGCGAGATCGCCCCGGGGCCGACCGAGACGAGCGCGATCTTCGGGGCCGTCGTGTCGACCCGCATCTCGTTCGGGAGGTCGATCGTCCGGTGCTGGCCTGTCAGATGGACGCGCGGCTTGTAGACGCCCTCGCCGACGAACCGGCCCTGGTCGTCGCGCCCGTTCCACGTGTAGGTGACCGTGCCGCTGCGGAGGCGGCGCCCGGGGACGAGCGTGCGCACGACGTCGCCGTCGCCGTCGACGATCTCGAGGCGCACGCGATCCGGCTTTCGGAGCTTGAACTGGATCCCGGCAAGGCGCGTGTCGCAGTCGCAGATCGGCGAGAAGACCTTGTCGATGCGGGGCGCGAGGATCGGGCTGGGCTCGATCTTCAGGCCCTGCGTGACGGCGAACGCGGCAGCGGTCCCGCCCAGCAGCAAGACGACGAGCAGGGTCGAGAGCACGCGGGGCAACGCCCCGCGAGTTTAGTCCGCTGCCCTCGCGAAGCCGGTCGCCATGCGCTCGTTGCGCCGGGCCGCCCAGCGCCGCTGCTCGCGCACGAGCGTCGCGACCACGCCGACCGCCGAGAGCGCGAGGGCGACCACCAGCCAGACGTTCGGCACGTTCACGAGCTTGAGCCCGCTGATCGCGAGCACGTTCGCGAGGGTGAAGCGGAGCACGGCCTCCGGCAGCCTCACCGAGAAGTGACTGCCGACCAGCACGCCGGGAATCGAGCCGATCAGGAGCCAGCCGACGGCGTGCATGTCGACGTTGCCGGCGACGAAGTGGCCGAACCCGGCGACGTAGAGGAGGGCGGCGGCGTGCAGGATGTCGGTCCCGACGACCTTGTGGGCGCGCAGGGGAAAGACGAACAACATCGTCAGGCCGAAGAACGTGCCGCTGCCGACCGAGGTCAGCCCGACGATGAACCCGCCGACGAGGCCGATCGCGATCGCGGCGAGCCGGTCGCGCCAGACCATGTCGAAGCGGTCGTCCTCACCGATCACCTTCTTGCGGACGAAGCTCTTGGCCACGAGCCCGCAGGCGCCGAAGATCAGGGCGCCGCCGAGGAGGTAGTTCATCAGCTGCTGGTGGTCCTTCAGGTGCGTGCTGAGCGCGACGCCGAGCAGCGACGCCGGCGCGCTGCCCATGAACATCCAGCCGGAGAGCTGGGCGTGCACGGTGCCGAGCTGCCGGTGCCGGAGCGCGCCGACGGTCTTGAAGATCGCGCCGTGCAGGATGTCCGTCCCCACCGCGAGCGTCGGCTTGAACCCGAAGACGATCACCAGGATCGGCGTCATCAGCGAGCCGCCGCCCATCCCGGTCATGCCGACGAGCGTGCCGATCAGCAGGCCGGTGAGGACGAACTGCCAGGTCACTGCCTGTACGCGTCGATCAGGACTTCGGCGACCTCGGGCCGGGAGAACTCGACGGGCGGGAGCTCGCCGTTGCCGAGCATCTCCCGAACCTTGGTTCCGCTCAGGAACACGTGCTCCTGGCTGTCGTGCGGGCACGTTTTCGCACTCGCCATCGAGCCGCAGACCTTGCACCAGAACGAGTGCTCGAAGAACATCGGCTCGATGTCGAGCTCGTGGGCCTCGAACTCGTCGAAGATCAGCTGCGCGTCGTAGGTGCCGTAGTAGCTGCCGACACCGGCGTGGTCGCGGCCGACGATGAAGTGCGAGCAGCCGTAGTTCTTGCGGCAGATCGCGTGCCAGATCGCTTCTCTTGGCCCGGCGTAGCGCATCGCCGCCGGAAACGCCGAGACCACGACGCGGTCGGCCGGGTAATAGCCGTCGACGAGCACGCGGTAGCACTCGACGCGCGTCGCCGCCGGGACGTCGTCGGACTTCGTCTCGCCGACGAGCGGGTGGATCAGCAGGCCGTCCACGGTCTCGAGCGCCACCTTGGTCAGATACTCGTGGGCGCGGTGGATGGGGTTGCGGGTCTGGAAGCCGACGACGCGCTTCCAGCCGCGGTCGGCGAAGGCAGTCCGGGTCTCGGCGGGGTCCATCGCGAGCTCGGGGAACGCGGGCGGGACGCGGTCGAACACCGTCACGCAACCGGAGAGGTACAGCGGATGCTGGGCGAAGAGCCGCGCGACGCCGGGGTGCTCGGTGTCGGTCGTCCGGAAGCAACGCTCGGCCTCGTGCTCCTTGTCGTACGGGTAGACCTCCTCGACATCGAGAGTCGCGAGCAGGCGGCCGGACCCGTCGGCGAGCGCGACCCGGTCGCCCCGCGGCGCCGTCTCGACGGCGAGGCAGACGGGCAGCGCCCAGGGCAGTCCGTTCGCCAGCCGCATCTCGTCGACGACGCGGTCGTAGTCGTCCCTGCGCATGAAGCCCTCGAGCGGCGAGAGCGCGCCGGTCGCGAGCATGTCGAGGTCGGAGACCTCACGCGAGGTCAGGGTCAGCGTCTCCAGGCTCTCGACGTTCGTCGGGCGCTCGTCGAGCCGGTCGACGAGGTGGCCCCCATGAGGATCGATCAGGCGAGCCTTGATCAGGCGCCGCTGGCTGCCGGCGACGGCGCTCACGCTCGGACCGTCGCCGGGATCAGCCCCAGCTCCTCGAGCTTCGCGACGACCACCGCCGCCGACTCCTCGGGCCCCTGGCCCTCCGTGTCGACGACGATCTCTGCGTTCTCGGGCTCCTCGTACGGGTCGTCGACGCCGGTGAAGCCCTTGATCTCGCCGGCGAAGGCCTTCGCGTACAGGCCGTTGACGTCACGCCGGGCGCATTCCTCAACCGAGGCGTCGACGAAGACCTCGACGAACGGGCCGAACTCCTCGACCATCGCCCGCGCCTTTGCGCGGGTCTCGCGGTACGGCGAGATCGCCGCGGCGATCACCGCGCCGCCCTGGCGCGTGAGCCGGGAGGCGACCCAGCCGATCCGCTCGATGTTCGTGTCGCGGTCCTCCTTCGAGAAGCCGAGACCTTTCGAGAGGCGCTTGCGCACGGTGTCGCCGTCGAGGTACTCGACAACGAGGCCGCGACGGTCGAGCTCGGGGCCGATGAGGTGCGCGATCGTCGACTTGCCCGACCCCGAGAGACCGGTGAACCAGAGGGTGAACCCGCCCGGCCGGACCCGGTTGGACTCGGGGTGGTCGTGCGCGTAGATGTGATCCGTCATTCAGTTACTCCTCGTCTTTCGCGGTTTCGTGGATGCCGCACTCGAGCTTGTCCGACCCCGCCCAGCGGCCGGCGCGCTCCTCCTCGTCCGGCGTCGTCGGGCGGGTGCACGGGATGCACCCGATCGACCGATAGCCGGTCTCGTGCAGCGGGTTGAAAGGAATCTCGTTGACGGCGATGTAGGCCCAGACGCGCTTCTCGTCCCAGTCGGCGAGCGGGTGCAGCTTCCAGACGGAGTACTGCTCCGACCACTGCACCTTCGGGGTCTCGGCCCGGCTCGGAGACTGGTCGCGGCGGATGCCGGAGGCCCACGCCTCGTAGGGAGCGAGCGCCTCGAGCAGCGGCTCGACCTTGCGGATCTGGCAGCAGCGATCCGGGTCGCGCTCCCAGAGGTTCGGCCCCTCGCGGCGGTGCTGCTCGGCGACGGTGATCACCTCGGGCCGGATCAGATTGAGGCCGTAGCGCTCGACGAGCTCGTCGCGCGTCTCGTAGCTCTCGCGGAAGAAGAGCTGGGTGTCGAGCTCGATCACGTCGATCGGCAGGCCGAGCTCGGCGACCATGTGCACGAGCACCGACGACTGCTTCTGCCACGAGCAGGTCAGGCAGAGCCGGTCGCCGAACTGCTCGTACGCCCAGACGAGCAGGTCCTCGGCGGCGATCGTCTCAGGCGGGAGCTGCAGGGCTGGCGTCGCCAAGAAGCACCTCCTTGAGCGTGTCGCCGCGCAGGCCGAGCCGGAGCGTCTCCAGCGGGATGACCTCCTCGGGCGGGATGTTCCCGAGGTTGACCCCGGAGCCGAAGTGCCTCACGAACCAGGCCTGACTCGCCTTGGTCGGCGCCTCCCAGACGATGTCGTCGACGTCGAGCTCGTGCGCGATCTCCTCGATCAGGCCGGTGCGCATGTCGCCGTCCTTGCGGAAGATGCCGGCGCTGCCGCCTTCGCGCGCTTCCGTGATCACCTTCCACGCCCCCGCTTCCTTCTCCTCTCTGAGCCACTGCACCCACTGGTACGGCGCGAACACGACGTCCGAGTCCTTCGAGCCGACCTCGGAGAGGACGGTGAAGTCGCGCGCGAAGTCGGCGATCAGCTCGAGCTTGCGCTCGCGCGGGATCTCGATCGTGCCATCCGAGATCTCCACGTGCGTGAGGCCGAGGTCGGTGAGCCAGCGCTTGTACTCGTCGATCACGTCCTTGGCGTAGACGACCTCGAAGAAGGTGCCGCCGATCACGACGGGCTTCTCCTTCAGCACCTCGAGCTTGCGCTCGAGGTTTCCGGTCACGTACGAGGTGCCCCAGCCGAGCTTGACGATGTCGATGTAGTCGCCGGCGCTCTCGAGGACGTCTTCCCACGCGCGCGGGCCGAGACCCTTGTCGAGCACGTGCGTGATCCCGCCGTCGCGCTTCAGGCCGAGGTCGAACCTAGAGTCGGGCATAGAGCTCCTTCAGCTTCTCCTGGGCCGCGGCCTGGACGTCGTGGTAGAGCGAGTTGCCGTGCGCGTCGATCCCGACGGTGAGCGGGCCGAAGTCCTTGACGCGGAAGCGCCACAGGCATTCCGGCATCAGCTCCTCCCAGGCAACCTCCTCGATCTCCTCGATCTGTGTCGTCTCCAGCGCGGCCGCGCCGCCGACGATCGCGAAGTAGACCATCCCGTGCTCGCGCATCGGCTCGATCGCCTCGTCGGGGAAGCCGCCCTTCCCGCAGATCGCGCGGACGCCGTACTGCGCGCCGAGCGGCGCGGTGAACCGCACCATGCGCGCGGAGGTCGTCGTCCCGATGCAGAGCTTCT
>JBKPSO010000083.1:0-7335 GCA_046735055.1 Actinomycetota bacterium | reverse complement strand
GTCGCGGACGGAAAGCTCCACCCGCTTGCTGTCGGGGTGCCACAGGAGCAGAACCTCGTCCGCCCCGCTCAGCCGCTGGGCCAGTTCCCGAGTCGGCGCGCTCATGCATTCGCCCCTTGGGGGCGACAGGGGGTTGTCGTTGGTTCCTGCACGGCCGGCGGCTCTATCAGTGACCTACCTCGATCTTCTTGCCTGCCGGCGGAAGCAGCCGTTGCGATCTGGTGCCGCTCGCTCCTAGCCAGCGGGTCCTCGTGCCGCTGAAAATGGATCTCGAGATGGACGGACGGATGGAAGAACATGTCGATGCTCCCTCGTGGTTTGTCTCTCGTGCTTAAGACCCCGGCGACCGGCGTCTATTCCCGCAGCCTGCGATTTGGGGGTGTGCCTCGACCGCCGCCATCGCGGTAGATGGCCCCTTCATTCGGGTCGGCGGCGAGCCGTTGATCCGCGAGCTCTGGCCCGGGCCGGAGCGGTCGCTCGCGCTAATTCTCAAGCTCACACAGCAACCTGCCTGATCGCCAATCCCGTTTCCCCGCCCGGGGGCACGGGGGCGCTCCCCCATCCCCCAAAACGCGAGAGGGCGATGGCTCCCCCTCCCGTACACGGCGGCGGCCAACTCGGCGCCGTGCCGTCTCATGTGGTCGCGACGACAGCCGCCGATTTCCCCGACTGGGTGACCCAGAACCGCGTCCACGTGTGGCTCGCTGGCAGGTTGAAGCGGGCGCGGCAGCTGCCGCTTCGGTCGACCATGAAGCGGCCGACCTGCATCGACGACCGGTCGTCGCTCGCCCAGAGCACAAACATCTGTCCATGGCCGACCGGCATGCCGCGGGCGGTCAGCGCGAGCGACGCATTGCGACGGTCGGAGCGGCCCATCACTGCCTGTCCCACCGGCCGACCCGACGCGGTCCGCAGCATGAATTCGTGTGGGTGCGCCTTCTGCGGCAGGAGCACGAACACCGCGGCTGCGGCCGCCGCGGCGACGACTGCTGCCGCGTACAGCTGCCGCGCCGTCGGCCAACGGCGCCGCGCCGCTCCCCGCGCAGGTGCGTTGTTGCGCAGCATGCGATCGACGCGGCCGAGCCGGAACAGCTGACGCTGACAGACGGCGCAGAGGCGCACGTGCGCGAGCAGCCCGGCGTCGTCGCGGTCGTCGAGCAGGTCGGGCAGCCGCTTGAACGCCTCCTCGTGCCTCACGGAGACTCCTCCTCGAGCAGCGTCGCAAGCCGGTTGAGGCCGCGCCGCTTCCAGCTCTTGACCGAGCCAAGCGGCACGCGCAGCTGCCTCGCGATCGCGCGCTCGCTCAAGTCGCCGTAGTAGGCGAGCTCGATCACTCTTCGCTCCTGTTCCGAGAGCCGCTGTAGCGCAGTCTCCAGCCAGAAGGCATCGAGCTCCGTTTGCTCGGCCGGAACGGCGATCGGATCTTGGTCGACGGGTGTCGGCGGTCGGGGTGCGGCCAGCTGGTTGAGGGCGGTGCGCCGCGCGAGGGTCAGTAGCCAGGCGGCGGCGCTCCCGCGGCTGGGATCGAAGAGCGCTGCCTTACGCCAGACGCGAGCGAACACCTCCTGTTCGCAGTCCTCCCGCTCCGAGTGTGCGACCGTTCGACAGACGCGCTCGACCGCGCCCCTGTATCGGGCGCGCAGCTCCTCGAAGGCAGGCTCATTCCCGCTCGCGATCGCGCGAAGCAACTCGACGTCGCTCGCCTCCGGCCGCGGCGAGACCGAATCGTCCGAGGGAGTCCCCAAAGGCTGCGGTGACATCACCCAAGCAAGCGCGCGTCCTACATGTGCATTTTGCCCTTGGCCATGTTCGGCTGCCCGTTCGGCTTGATGATCAGCCAGAGACCGCCGTGCATGTTCGCGTGCTGGCACATGATCTTGCCGACCTTGTCGCCCTCGTAGTGGTAGAGCGGATGGCCGTTGTAGGTCACCTGCAGCGCCCCGTTCTTGCGCTTCGTCGTCCCGAGCAGCTTCGCCTCGACACCGGCGCCGGCTAGCGGCGCGGCCCTCGTCAGAAGCGGCGGCCACGCTTTGGCGCACACGCCATAGCAGCGGCTCGTCGAGCCCCGATCGGCGCCAAAGACGTACACAACCTTGCCGCTCGGTCCGAAGAGCACCTTCCCATACACCGACGAGCGCACGCTCAAGCGCGCCGCAACGCCCGGCGCCGCCTGCGCCGTGGCGGCGATCCCAGCCACCGCGACGACAACGACGACGATCATCCCGACGAGAGGCAGCCGCATCGTCTGAAGCCGATCCTTCATTTACGTCCTCCTCCAGCTCGACGTCCCTTCGGGCGTCCGAAATTGACGCTTCGCTGAGGAGATACAGGCTCGCGGAGCGACTTGGATGCGGCTGCACTCGCCAGATGGCGGTGCGCGCGAGCAAAACATTTTTGTGGACGATCGCGGGCTGGGGTGCTGACGCAGGTACGTCCGGCGGTCGCTCGCGAGGAACCGCGGGCGATTCAACCGCGCGCGCCGCTGGACAGTGAGCAGCGGGCGCGGCTTGTCCGGCGGGCCACAGCGGTCTGGACCCGGTGCTCGCGCGGCGCCCAGAGGCGGGTGTAGCTCCGGTCGCCGGGCTCGAGCCGGCGAGATCGCTCCGGCGCAATACATCAGAAAGCCATGATATAAGTGCCTGGTGAGCAGCGTGCTCAGCGCCTCTCCCTTCCGGCTCCCCTCGGAGCCGCTGCCGACGGATCTGGTCGCGAAGTACTTCCGTGGGCTTGGTGATCCGATCCGGCTGCGGATCCTGGAGCTGCTGCGCGCCGAGGACGAGCTGAGCGTCGGCGAGCTGGTGGCGGGGCTGGGGCTGCCGCAGCCGCAGGTGTCGAACCACCTGGCCTGTCTGCGCTGGTGCGGCTTCGTCGAGGCGCGCCGGGAGGGGCGGACGGTGTTCAACCGGATCGCAGACCAGCGAGTGGAGGCGATGCTCGAGCTGGCGCAGTCGCTGCTGGCAGAAAATGCGGAGCACGTCGCCGCCTGCTGCCAGATCGAGGAGGCGAAGCCGTGACGCGGTCGCGGGTCGAGATCCTCTACTTCGACGGCTGTCCCAACCATGAGCCGGCGCGGGCGCTGGTCGAGCGAGTGGCGGCCGAGCAGCGAGTTGAGCCCGCGATCGAGCTCGTCGAGGTGGTCGGCCCCGATGCTGCGGCCGACTTGCGCTTCTTGGGCTCGCCCACGATCCGGATCGACGGCCGTGACGTCGAGCCAGGCGCCGAGGAGCGGAACGAGTTCGTCCTCTCATGCCGCGTGTACCGCACCGAGCGCGGTTTGGCCGGGCAGCCCGACGAGGAATGGATCCGCGATGCGCTGAGCAGGGCGACGGGGTGACCGAGCGGCGGGACGCCCGGAACGGTGAAGGCGAGCGACCGGAGGGTGTCTGCGCAGCGCTTGCGATGGCCGAGATCCCGCCGTCGAAGTTGGGCCCGGCGCGCCGTGCCCGGCTCACGGATTCGGAGCGCGAGCTCTATTTCTGGATCTTGCGCCACTTCCACACGGTTGGTCGCCCCAGCAGCAAGGAGGTGCGCGAGGCTGCCGTGCGGCTCGGGATCGACGCTGAGCAGGGGCTCGCGACGCTCGTGCGCGAGGACCTCGTCCATCGCGGCTCGGACGCCGAGATCACGGTGGCCTACCCGTTCTCCGGCCGGCCGACCGCGCACCGGGTCCGCTTTGCGGGCGGGCAGGAGGTCGACGCGACGTGCGCGATCGACGCGCTCGGCATCGCGCCCTTGTTCGGGGAGCCGATCGAGGTCGCCTCGCGCGACCCCCTGAGCGGCGACGCGATCCAGACACGAATTGCCCCCGACGGGGCCTTCGAATGATCGCCCCAATCGGCGGTCGCCGCCGCCGCCTGCTCTATCGGCAGTCCGAGGCGTGCTGCGGCTCTGCGGTGCTGAACTTCTTAGCCTCGGCCGTGAACGCGGAGCGCTGGCTCGCCGAGCATCGAAAGGTGCGGGGCGACGTGACCTCGATGCCTGAGGCGGCCGCCGTCGGCCGAGCCGTATTCGGCGACGTGCTCACGGAGAGCTGATGCCACGATCGATCGGCCGCCAGGAGGTGCAGCGGCTGCTCGCAGAAGAGCAGGCGCAGCTGGTCGAGGTGCTGCCGGCGACCGAGTACGAGGACGAGCACCTGCCGGGCGCGATCAACATCCCGCTCAAGGAGCTCGACCGCCAGACGACGAGCCGGCTGGACCGGGGTCGACCGGTGATCGTCTACTGCTACGACTACCAATGAGACATGAGTCCGCGAGCCGCGTGGCGGCTCGAAAGCATCGGTTTCGAGCAGGTGTTCGACTACGTCGCCGGCAAGGCCGACTGGGGCTCGTTCGGGCTCCCGCTCGAGGGTTCGCGCGGTAGCGCAACCCGTGTCGGTGCCTACCTGCGTCGCGACGTGCCTACCTGCCGGCTCGAGGAGCGGCTTGCCGCGGTTCGCGTGCGTGTGCGCGCCGGTTGGGATTCCTGCTGCGTCGTCAATGACGAGCGGATCGTGCTCGGCTGGCTCGGCCGCGCGGCACTCGCAGGTGAAGACGACGTCAGCGTCGAGGAGGCGATGAGCGCCGGGCCGAGCACGGTCCGGCCGAGCCTCGAGCTCCACCGTGCGGTCGAGCGGATGCGCGACCAAGGCCTGACGACGCTGCCGGTGACGACCTCCGAGGGGCGTCTGCTTGGCCTGCTCGAACGAGACGCGGCCGAGCGGGCGCTGCGCGAACTGGATCGGGCCTTGGCGCGTACGCTTTCCGAGGGCTCTCAGCCGTGAGAGTCGCACGTTAGGAGGATCGAGGATCAGCTCCGTTCCGATCTCGATCGCGCTCGTCGCCGGCGGCCTCGCCGTGATCAACCCGTGCGGGTTCCCGTTGCTACCGGCTTTCCTCTCCTTCTATTTGGGGGCGGACGAGCGGCGACTACCGTCGGCCCCCAGCCGGGTGCTGCAGGGCCTGCTTGTCGGCGCGCTGGTCACGGTTGGCTTCCTTGGCTTCTTCGCGCTCGTGGGGCTGCCGGCCAGCTACGGCGTCGGGGCGATCGCGCAGGCGGTCCCGTGGGCCGGGCTCGCGACCGGCGCCGCGCTCGCGATCGTTGGCTTGCTCACGCTGCTCGGCAGGCGCCTGCGCCTGCCGGCGCAACTGAGGGTGCAGCCGCGGCGCGAGCGGCGACTCGGGGCCATGTTGCTGTTCGGGATCGGCTATGGCGCCGCCTCGCTCGGCTGCACGCTGCCGCTCTTCCTGACGCTCGTCGGCGCCTCGCTCAGCGGCGGCGGCAAGATCACTACCTTCCTCGCCTACGGAGCCGGCATGGCCGTCGTGCTGATGGCGCTCTCGGTGCTCGTCGCGCTCGCGCGGGAGGGCGCGGCCCGATCTGTCCGCCCGCTGCTCCCGTACATGAACCGGATCGCCGGGCTGCTCCTACTCGCCTCCGGCGGCTACCTCTCCTACTACTGGGCGCGACTGCAGTTCGGCGACACCGCCACTGTCGCCGACGACCCGATCGTCAGCTTCGGCGTCCGCTTCTCCGGCCAGGCCCGCACCTTCGCCGACGGCAACGGCTCGCTGGTCCTCGCCGGCGCCGGGGCGATCGTCGCACTCGCATTGCTCGCCACCCTCTGGCAGCGTCGCCGCCGCGCCATCTCCACCGGACTCGCGCGCCAATGATCCGCCTCGCGATGTTCGCCATCGCGTTGGCGTTCCTCGCCGCGGGCTGCAGCGGCAGCAAGAACGCCGCGCCTCAACAGCCACCATCCACGTCTGCAGCCGGAGCGAGGACGAGCGGCGTCCCCGGTCCGCGGCACCTGACGGATCTGCGCGACATCGGTCAGCTTCGCTCGCTGTTCAACACACGTTCCGGCGAACCGCGTCTGATCCTGCTCGTCTCGCCAACCTGAAGCGTCTGTCAGATCGGGGCCAGTTGGATCCGACAGCACATCCTCAACGCTCATCCGCACGCGAAGCTCACCGTCTTCGCGATCTGGCTGCCAATGCTCGCCGGTGACTCTCGTGGTGCCTGGGATGCGCACGTGCTCGACGACCCGCGCGTGGTCAGCCTCTGGGACGGATCCCGGCTGGCTGGCAAGTGGTTCGCAGATCGATCGCTCGGAGGTCTGGGCGGGCCCGGCAACGTTGTCTGGGACGCCTACTTCGCTTTCGCCAGAAACGCCCACTGGCGGAGCGAGCCCTCAGATCTGCTCGTCGCCGGCAGCGACATCATCGACGACACCAGCGGGCTCGAGCAGCACTTCGTCCCGCTCCTCACGGCCCACTAGGATCGGGGGACATGGACAATCAGCGTTGCCGGCAGCCCCGCAGGCGTCTTCGAACCCGTCAGCGAGGGCTTCGCGTACGCCCGCGGACAGCAGGTCTACTAGGATCCGGCCTGAGCAGACGGTCATCCGAGCAGGGGGCCAAGATGATCAAGATCGAGCACTCAGTTGTCGTCGACCGTCCGGTGGAGGAGGTCTTCGCCTACGCGACGGATGTCTCGAAGGTGCCCGAGTGGCAGACGAGCGCGCTCGAGGCACGCGTCGACGGGCCGATGCAGGCCGGCGCCACGGGTGCCATAGTGCGCAAGTTCCTCGGCCGACGCATGGAGTCGACGGTGAGGTTCGACGAGTACGAGCCGCCGCGGAAGTTCGCCATCGAGTCGACATCCGGTCCCGTGCGGTTCCACGTCCACCAAACCTACGAGCCCGAGGGCGCGGGGGCGCGTATCAACATCGTCATGGATGGTGAGCCGGGCGGCTTCTTCAAGCTCGCCGAGCCGCTCGTCGAGCGGGCCATCCGGCGTGAGATGGAGGCCAACTTCGCCACGCTGAAAGACATTCTCGAGGCGCGTTCGTCCTAGTTGCGCAGCCACCACGCCCGCAGCGCGTCGGTAAAGGGGCAGGGAAGCGGCAGCGGCGCTCGCGGCTGCGCTGGCACGACCTCCGGCACGTCGCCGCGTCACTGCGGATCGCCGAGGGCGCAAACGTCGGCCACGTCTCCGGG
The DNA here is from genome assembly GCA_046735055.1 of Actinomycetota bacterium. Taxonomy (GTDB): domain Bacteria; phylum Actinomycetota; class Thermoleophilia; order Gaiellales; family Gaiellaceae; genus DATBLE01. The sequence goes on along the minus strand of JBKPSO010000083.1, from coordinate 355 downwards.
CTGCTTGGCCACGCGAGCCCGGCGATCACGCTCCAGACGCACGCGCACGCGCTCGGGGCGGCCGAACACGACGCGGCCACTCGCGAGCGGATGGAGGCTGCCTTTGGCTCGATTCTGGCGTAGGCGGCGTCTTGACAATCGCTCGTACGAGTTGTAGACGGACCGGGGGTGGGCGGGTCTCAGCAGCCGGGGGGATTCACCGGCACCAGCCAGCGCCTACCCGCTGAGTAGGTGGTCAGCACTTAAGCCGGGTCTGGGAGCTACAGCGGAGAGGTAGGTCAGGCGCGGGTCAGGGTCGAGATCGTTCTTCTGAGGAGTGATGTTCGCGGCCTGACGCTGTCCTACAGCACTACCC
>JBKPSO010000082.1:0-5316 GCA_046735055.1 Actinomycetota bacterium | reverse complement strand
CATCAGGAGCACGAACGTGAGCAGGACGACGAAGCCGAGCACGTACGGGAAGTTGCCGTACTCGGCGTGGACGAAGTCGCGCTCCTCGGCGGCGACGCCGCCGAGCGTCATCCGGACATTGTTGCCCGCGACGGAGACCGCGGCGGGCGGGAACGTGCGCATGACCCTCGGCGGCGTGGGCGCGGAGGAGCGCGACTTCGTCCACGCCGTCTACGGGAACTTCCCGTACGTGCTCGGCTTCGTCGTCCTGCTCACGTTCGTGCTGCTGACGCGCGCGTTCCGGTCGATCCTGCTGCCGCTGAAGGCGGTGATCCTGAACCTGATCTCGCTCGGCTGCGCACTCGGCGTCGTCGTCTTCATCTTCCAGCAGGGCCACGGTAGCGATGCGATCTGGGGGATCAAGGCGACGGACGCGGTCATCTCCTGGATCCCGTTGATGATCTTCGCGTTCCTGTTCGGGCTCTCGATGGACTACGAGGTCTTCATCGTCACACGGATCCGCGAGAGCTACGACGAGGTCAAGGACACGGGGAAGGCGGTCTCGCTCGGTCTCGCGCGCACGGGCAAGCTCGTGACCAGCGCCGCGCTCGTGCTCGTCTTCGCCTTCTTCTCGCTCTCGACCGGCCCCGGGCCGGACATCAAGCAGTTCGGGATCGGCCTCGCGGCCGGTGTCCTGATCGACGCGACGCTGATCCGGGCGGTCCTCGTCCCGTCCCTGATCACCCTGTTCGGGAAATGGAACTGGTGGATGCCCCACTGGGTGCGCCGCGCGCTGTTCCTGCGGGGGCCGGCTCCCGAGACAGTCGCTGAGTCCGAGTAAGCCGCTGGCCTAGACTGGGGCCATGGCTACGGTCCACTCCCCCGAGCTGCTGATCGTGATGGCGCCCGGCGCGACCGGCGACGAGGCGGACCACGTCGTCGCGCGCCTGCAGGAGGCGGGCGTCGACGCGCGCGTCTCGGTCGGGCGCGAGGCGACGGTGATCGCGGCGACCGGCGACCGCGAGCTGCTCGCCACACTCCCGCTCGAGGGCTACCCCGGCGTCGCTCAGGTGGTGCCGATCCTCAAGCCGTACAAGCTCGTCGCGCGCGAGGTCTCGGCCGACCCGACCGTGATCGAGGTCGACGGGCGCAAGGTCGGCGACACGTGGTTCGGACTGATCGCCGGGCCGTGCTCGGTGGAGACGCGCGAGCAGACCATGGAGACGGCGCGCGCCGTCGCCGCCGCGGGGGCGACGATGCTGCGCGGCGGCGCGTTCAAGCCGCGCACCTCGCCGTACACCTTTCAGGGCCTCGGCGTCGACGCGCTCGAGCTCCTGCAGGAGGCGAAGGCCGAGACCGGGCTGCCGATCGTCACGGAGCTGATGGACCCGCGGCACGTCGAGGCCGTGCTCGACGCGGCCGACGTGATCCAGATCGGCGCGCGCAACAGCCAGAACTTCCTCCTGCTCGCCGAGGTCGGTCGCGCGCACAAGCCGGTCTTGCTGAAGCGCGGGCTCTCGACCTCGGTCGAGGAGCTGCTGATGGCCGCCGAGTACATCGCCAAGGAGGGGAACGAGCGGATCATCCTCTGCGAGCGCGGGATCAAGACCTTCGAGACCTCGACGCGGTTCACGCTCGACCTCGGCGCCGTCGCCGTTCTCAAGCACGAGACGCACCTGCCTGTGATCGTCGACCCCTCGCACGCGGCCGGGCGGCGCGATCTCGTGCTGCCGCTCGCCCGCGCCGCCGTCGCGGTCGGCGCCGACGGGCTGATCGTCGAGACGCACCCGCGGCCGGAGGAGGCGCTCTCGGACGGGCCCCAGCAGATTCCGACGGCGGAGTTCGGCGCGTTCGCGGACGAGGTGTGTGCGCTCGTCGGGCTGATGGGCAAAGAGCTCGGCTAGATGAAGGTCGCCGTCGTCGGCACGGGCCTGATGGGGGCATCCGTCGGCCTGGCGGCGAAGCGGGCCGGCGTCGAGCACGTCGCCGGCTACGACGGCGATCCCGAGGCACTCCAGGTCGCGGCCGAGCGCGGCGCAGTCGACCTAGCCGCCGGCTCGGTCGACGAGGCCGTCGCCCGAGCCGACCTCGCCGTCGTCGCGGTGCCGGTCACGCAGCTCGCGTCCCAGGTCGAAGCTGTGCTCGGCGTCGCACCCGAGGCGACGACGGTCACCGACGTCGGCTCGACGAAGAACTGGGGGCTCGCCCTGTCCGACCGGTTCGTCGGCGGCCACCCCGTGTGTGGTCGCGAGGCGCACGGGCCCGCGCACGCGACCGCCGATCTCTTCGAGGGCGCGACGTGGTTCCTCACCCCGGGCGCCGCCACCGACCCTGACCGCTACCGGCTCGTGCACGGCTTCGTCGTCTCGCTCGGCGCGGTCCCGGTGGCGATCGACCCGCAGGCCCACGACCGCCTGGTCGCGCTGACAAGCCACCTGCCGCACGCGCTCGCGACTGTGCTCGTCAATCAGGCCGGCGCGGGCCGGATCGAAGGCCACGACCCGCTCGCCGCCGCCGGCGGCTCGCTCCGCGACATGACCCGGGTCGCCGGCGCGAATCCGCGGATCTGGGTCGACATCTTCCTCGACAACGCCGGGCCGCTCGGTGACGCGCTCGCCGAGCACCGCCGGCGGGTCGAGCAGCTGGAGCAGGCGCTGGTCGCGCGCGACGCCGGGACGCTGGCACGCTGGATCGCCGAGGCGTCCGGCAACCGGCGGCGGATGCTCGCCGACGCCTACCCCGACCCGGGTTCGCTGCAGCGCGTGACGGTGCACGTGCCCGACCGCCCGGGCGTCCTCGCGGGGATTACGCAGGCGCTCGGCGCAGAGCGGATCAACATCGAGGACTTCGAGCTCCGCCACTTCTCGCCCGAGCGCGGCGGGATCCTGACGATCCTGGTCACCGGCGAGAGCGAGGCGGCACGCGCTGCCGGCCTGCTGGAAGCGCAGGGCTACGGCGTGTCGGTCTCGCCCGTGCTCGAATGAACGTCGAACCAGCGGCGAGCGTGCAGGGCGGCGTCGCGGTGCCCGGCGACAAGTCGATCTCCCACCGGGCTGTCTTGATCGGCGCGCTAGCAGACGGAGAGAGCGTGATCGAGGGCTTCGGCCGATCGGCCGACACGGAGTCGACGATTGCCGCCGTGCGCGCGCTCGGCGTCGAGGTCGACGAAGGCGCGGACACCGTGCGCACAGCGGGGGTGGGCCTGCGGGGGCTGCGGGAGCCGGGCGAGCCGATCGACTGCGGCAACGCGGGGACGCTCGCCCGTCTGCTGTCGGGGGTGCTGGCGGGTCAGGAGGGGAAGAGCTTCGAGCTGACGGGCGACGAGTCGCTCTCGCGGCGGCCGATGAAACGGATTGCGGAGCCGCTCGCGCAGATGGGCGCGGCGATCGATACCGCGGAGGGGCGGCTGCCGCTCCGGATCGACGGGCGAACGCTCGCGCCGATCCGGTACGAGCTCGCGGTCGCGAGCGCGCAGGTGAAGTCGTGCGTGCTCCTCGCGGGGCTCCTCGCCGAGGGTGGGGCGACCACCGTCCTCGAGCCCGTCGCGACGCGCGACCACACTGAGCGGATGCTGCGCGCGGCGGGCGCGTTGGTGCGCACGGCGCCGGGGCTGGTCGAGGTGCGGCCTGCCGAGCGGCTTCAGCCCTTGCGACTCCAGGTTCCGGGCGACTTCTCGTCGGCTGCGCCCTTCCTGGTCGCGGCGACGCTGCTCCCTGGGTCGCGGCTGCGCCTCGCAGGCGTCGGCGTCAACCCGACGCGCACGGGTCTGATGAACGTCCTCGAACGGATGGGCGCGCGGATTTCGCTCTACAACCGCACCGCCTCGGGCGGCGAGCCGGTTGCCGACGTCGAGGTCGAGCACGCCGACCTCGTCGCCACCGAGGTCTCGCCCGACGAGGTGCCGGGCCTGATCGACGAGCTTCCCCTGTTCGCGCTCGCCGCGTCGATGGCGCGAGGCGAAAGCGTCGTCCGCGGCGCCGCTGAGCTGCGGCAAAAGGAATCGGACCGGATCGAAACCGTGACAAATGCGCTACGCGCCCTTGGCGTGCGGATCAAATCGAGCGATGATGGCTTCAGGGTGGTGGGTGTGCCCACCCGCCCTAAGGGTGGGGCTATGGACTCGGGCGGCGACCATCGGATCGCGATGCTCGGGGCGGTCGCGGGCCTCGTCTCGCGCGAGGGCGTCCGGGTCGGGGGGGCGGAGGCCGTGTCGGTAAGCTTCCCCGGCTTCTACGAACTCCTCGCGCAAGTCGTCCAGCGATGAGCGACGTGCGCTGGCTGTCACGCCGATGCGAACCGAACCTCGCCCGCCCGCAACGCTTCCGCCTGGTGCCGTGAGACGGGAGGGTGCCTGCCCAGCTCTCGCAGCCCGAGCAGCTGGCGCTTTCGCCGGAGGCGGAAGCGCGTGATCGTCTCCATCGACGGCCCCGCCGGGGCCGGGAAAAGCACCGTGGCGCGCAGCCTCGCGAAGCGGCTCGGCTTCCGGTACCTCGACACGGGGGCGATGTACCGCGCGCTGACGTGGCTCGCGAAGGGCGAGGGTGTTCCGCTCGACAAGGGTGCGAAGCTCAGCGAGCTCGCTGCGGCGAACCCGGTCGACTTCGACGAGCACGGGCGTTGCTTCATCGGCGGCACCGACGTAACGGCCGCCATCCGCAGGGCCGAGATCGACCGGCTCGTGCCCGTCGTCGCGCGCCATCCCGAGGTGCGCAAGGTGATGCGCGAGCGCCAGCGCGTGCTCGCGCAGGAGGGCGACGTGGTGATCGAGGGTCGCGACATCGGCACGGTTGTCGTCCCGAACGCGGAGGTGAAGGTCTACCTCAGGGCGGACGCACAGGTGCGCGCCGGCAGACGGCTCGCGGAGCGTCCGGAGATCGGCGCAGACGCGCTCGCGACCGACCTGCGCCTTCGCGACGAGAGCGATGCGGCGCGGATGCAGCCGGCCGAGGACGCCGAGCTGATCGACACGACGACGCTCACGGTCGACGAGGTCGTCGACCACATCGAGCAGCTCGTTCGCGCGCGCGCCGCGGCGTAGTCATGCCCGAGGGCCTGGCCGGCACAGTTGCGGTCGTCGGCTTCCCGAACGTCGGCAAGTCGACGCTTGTCAACCGCCTGACCGGCTCTCGCGCGGCGGTCGTCCACGAGACGGCGGGCGTCACCCGCGACCGCAAGGAGCTCGTCTGCGAGTGGGCGGGGACGCAGTTCCTGCTGATCGACACCGGCGGCGTCGACGTCGCGGATCCGTCGCCGATCACGCGCAGCGTCGTCGACCAGGCCCGCGCCGCTGTGCGTGAGGCAGACCTCGTGCTCTTCGTCGTCGACGCGCGGGTCGGG
>JBKPSO010000081.1:0-10124 GCA_046735055.1 Actinomycetota bacterium | reverse complement strand
GGCCGACCCTGTCGCCCTTGCGGGCGCCGCGCGCTGCACGGTAGAGGCGGCTCTGAGGGTGGCGACGTGCTCGAGGAGCCGCACGAAGCGTGCAACCTGCTCCGGAGTCGCGCTCGGCGAGGTCGGGTTGCCCTGAACAGGGACGAGCTCGTTCTGGGCCCGCTTCGTGTAGCCCGCGCATGTCGCCGCCGTCTTCGCCGCGAACTCCGATGGGTCAGCTCCTCGCTCCCACAACCGGCGGCGACGAGGACGAGCGCCCGAACAGGACGAGAGCTGCGAGGCGCGCGGCCCCAGAGTACACTTGCCTCGCCCGGTCGCGCTAGGCGGGGAGCTAGCGGTTCCCTGAACCCGCAATCCGCTCACGCGGGGCCGAATACCGCCCGAGGGGCGGGTTTTCCGGGGCCTGGGTCCGAGCGCGCAGCGTTGACGGCCGGGTTCCGCGCACTGGGAGCCTTCGAACCGCGTCAGGTCCGGAAGGAAGCAGCGCTAAGGAGTTCCTCCCAGGTGCCGCGGTCAGGCCTGGCCCGAGCAAGCGGCTCGGGTTCCTCCCGGGGAAGCCGTTTCGACGGTGGTTGCGCGACCGGGCGCTAGCCGGCCACCGCACGGATGTACCGCTCGGCCGACCGGCGCACGGCCTCCTTCGCATCGCGCTCGACGATCCGGCCCCACCAGCCGCCGTAGATCCGGTCGAACTCCCACGGCTCGAGCTTGTCCGCGATCCGCCGGATCGTCGAGGCCGGCAGCGGGATCAGGTTCGGGTAGCTGTACATGAAGCTGACGTAGCGGCGATCGGCCACGACCGTGACGATGTCGCCGGAGAGCAGGGCGTTGCCGCCGGCCCAGTGCAAGACCTGGCCACCGGTGAAGTGGCCGCCGAGCCGCAGCAGCGTCAGCCCCCGGCCGAGGTCGAGCTCCTCGCCTTCCCAGAGCTCGAAGCAGGGGTCGGGCCGCATGATCCACTCGCGGTCGTCCGCGTGGACATACACCGGCACGTCGCCGAACGCGCGGCTCCACTCGACCGCCGTCGAGTGGAAGTGAGGATGGTCGATCGCGATCGCCGTGAGCCCGCCGCGCGCCTCCACCTCCTCGGCCATGCCGTCGAGCAGCGGCGTGCAGTCCCAGAGGACGTTCTCGACGAGGAGGGCCCGTTGGCCGATTGCGAACTCCGGCTCGCAGCCGATCCCGAGCAGCCCGGACTCGTCGCGGATCTCGGCTCGGCGCTCCGGCCGGAGCTCCCGGAGAGTCGTCCAGCGTTGCCCTCCTTCGGCGGCGTACTGCCGCGCGTCGAGGCAGATCGCACAGCCCTCCGGCGGCTCGTCCGTTTCGGCGTGCTGGACTCCACATGTCTCGCAAATCCACGCAGGCATGGCGGGACGATTCTGCTTGAATCGAGGCAGTGACCGCGCTGTACCGGAAGTACCGGCCCCAGGACTTCGACGAGATGGTCGGGCAGGACGCGGTCGTCCGCACCCTGAAGAACGCGATCGCCTCCGGGCAGGTACGGCAGGCCTACCTGTTCGCAGGGCCGCGCGGAACCGGCAAGACCTCGATGGCGCGGATCCTCGCGAAGGCCCTGAACTGCGCCCAGGGACCGACGCCCGATCCCGACAACACCTGCAACGCGTGCGTGACGATCGCCGCTGGCACCTCCCTCGACGTCGTCGAGATGGACGCGGCCTCCCAGCGCGGGATCGACGACATCCGCGAGATCCGCGAGCGCGTCGTGCTGCAGCCGGTCGAGGGGCGTTACAAGGTCTACATCCTCGACGAGGCGCACCAGCTCACGGATGCCGCCTTCAACGCGCTGCTGAAGCTGATCGAGGAGCCCCCGCCCCACCTCGTCTTCGTCTTCTGCACGACCGACGTCGCAAAGATGCTCCCGACCGTCCGCTCGCGCTGCCAGACGTTCGTCTTCTCACGGCCGCGGTTGCCCGACCTCGTGCGGCTGCTGCGCACGGTCGCCGACGGCGAGGGCTTCGAGGCGCCGGACGCGGCGCTCTCGCTGATCGCCCGTTCGGCGCGCGGCAGCTTCCGCGACGCGGTCTCGACGCTCGACCAGCTCGCCGCCGCGACCGAGGGCGAGATCACGGTCCAGGCGGTCCTGCAGCTGCTCGGCGCAGTCGAGGAGGACGCGCTCTTCCGGCTCTGCGACCTGATCGTCGACCGCGACACCGCCGGCGCCCTCGTCGTCGTCGAGGAGCTCTCCGAGCAGGGCCAGGATCTCGGCCGGCTCGTCACCGACCTGCTCGAGCACCTCAGGCACCTGATGCTCGTCCAGCACATGGGCGAGGTGCCGGAGACGCTGCCCGTCACCGACGAGACGCGCGAGCGGCTCCGTGCGCAGGCGAACCAGCTCGGGGAGGCCACCGTGCTGCGGCTCTGCGACCTGCTGGCGGTCGCGGTCGAGGACATGCGGCAGGGCGGCGACCCGCGGCTGCCGCTCGAGCTCGCGCTCGTCAAGGTGACGCGGCCGGGCGCCGACCTCTCCGCGGAATCGATCTCCTACCGGCTGGAGCAGCTGGAGCAGCGCGCGCCGCACGCGGTGTCAGGCTCGAAGCCTGACATCGCAGCGCCCGACGAGCCTGCCGCGGCTGCGCCCGAGCCGCCGTCGATCGAGCTGGAGCAGCTGCGGGAGGTCTGGCAGCGAAGCGTCGTCCCGGCCGTGCAGACGCGTGCGATCCACGCCGCGCCTGTGATCGGCGAGGCGACTCCGGTCGCGCTCGAAGGCGACCGGCTGAGGCTCGAATTTCCGCCCAGCGCCGACTTCCACCGCAAGCTCGCCGAGGAGAAGTACGAGAGCCTTCTGCGCGAGGCGCTCTACGAGGTGACCGGCCGCAAGCTCGATCTCGAGTTCGTGCTCGGCGAGAACGGTGTCGAGGCCGAGGAAGAGGAGCCGGCGAGCGAGGAGGACCTGGTCGCGCTCGTCAAGGAGACGTTCGACGCGCGGGAGGTCGACGAGTAGCGCGGGGGCATGGCGCCCGCGCCGAGAGCTCACTCGGCTAACCTCTGAACCGATCGCGGTTCTTCAACCGAAACGTCAAGCTGATCATGAGTGGAAAGCGTCCCGGCAGTTTCGACATGAACCAGCTGCTCCAACAGGCGCAGCGGATGCAGGCGCAGATGGCGCAGGCCCAGGAAGAGCTCGCAAAGGAGATTGTCGAGGCCTCGGCGGGCGGCGGAATGGTCACGGTCAAGGCGACCGGCGCCGGCGAGATCACGGAGGTCGCGATCGATCCCAAGGCGATCGACCCCGACGACCCCGAGCTCCTCCAGGACCTTGTGCTCGCCGCCGTGAACGAGGCGCTGCGCTCGGCGCAGGCGCTCGCGCAGTCGAAGCTCGGCGGCTCGCTCGGCTCGTTGGGCCTCCCGGGGCTCAGCTAGCCGAGTCGACCGCCGTCTCGACGCCCTCCTTCGTCGGGGTGGGCGCGTAGCGTACGGTGTTCGCAGTGTTCTCTCCGGCCGTGGACAATCTGGTCGCGCAGCTGACGCGCCTGCCGGGCGTCGGCCAGCGCACCGCCCAGCGACTTGCGTTCCACCTCCTCCGGGCCTCGAAGGAGGAGGCGCTCGCGCTCGCCGCATCGATCGAAGAGGTGAAGGCGCGCGTCCGCTTCTGCCGCGAGTGCGGCAACCTGACCGAAGAGGAGGTCTGCGCGATCTGCACCGATGCGCGGCGCGACCACGCGCTGATCTGCGTCGTCGAGCAGCCCGCAGACCTGATCTCGGTCGAGCGGACGGCGGAGTACCGCGGCCTCTACCACGTGCTCGGCGGCGCACTCTCGCCGATCGACGGCGTCGAGCCCGCCGACCTGCGCATCGACGAGCTCCTGCGGCGCGTGGAGCGAAACGGCGTCGAGGAGGTCGTGCTCGCGACGAACCCGAACATGACGGGCGAAGCGACGGCCGCGTTCATCGCCGATCGCCTGCGCGGCCGCGTGCGCGTCACCCGCTTGGCAAGCGGCCTCCCGGTCGGCGGCGACCTCGAGTACGCGGACGAGGTCACGCTCGGGCGAGCGCTTGCCGGCCGCCGCGAGATGTAGTCCGGCCTCCCACGATTTTTCTCGCAAAGAGCGAACTTCCGTGCTGCGACCCCTTGCAAGGCGCGCGACGGCGAAATAGATTCCCCCGCGTCGAGCCGGTTGGCCCTCGGGTCAGCCGGTTCGGCGTTTTTGGTGGCCTTTTTCGGCAGACCGGTACGCTTTTTCGATGGCGGTCACCGACTACGAAGCCGTTCCCGGGATCGCCCGGGACGAGTCTGCGACCCGCGTCGGGACGCTCGTGATGAAGTTCGGCGGCACGTCCGTCGGGGACATCGAGCGGCTGCAGGCGGTCGCGCGGCGGATCGTCTCAGCGAAAGAGGAGGGCGGCCGCGTCGTCGCGGTCCTCTCGGCAATGGGCGACACGACCGACGAGCTCGTCGCGCTCGCGCACGGGATCTCCAAGCGGCCGAAGCCGCGGGCGATGGACATGCTGATCTCGGTCGGCGAGCGCATCTCGTGCGCGCTGGCGGAGATGGCGATCGAGGATCTCGGCCACCAGGCGATCTCGTTGACCGGGTCGCAGGCCGGGATCGTTACGGACACGACGCACACGAAGGCGAAGATCGTCGAGGTTCGCGCGCAGCGCATTCACGAGGCGCTCGACGGGGGCAAGATCGTCCTCGTCGCCGGCTTCCAGGGCGTCTCGACCGGCCTGGAGATTACGACGCTCGGACGGGGCGGATCGGACACGACCGCGGTCGCGCTCGCGGCCGCGCTCGGCGCGGAGAGCTGCGAGATCTTCACGGACGTCGAGGGTGTCTTCACGGCCGACCCCAGACTCGTCCCGAACGCCCGGAAGCTGCCGGTCGTGACCTACGAGGAGATGCTGGAGATGTCGGCTTCCGGCGCGAAGGTGATGGCGCTACGCTCCGTCGAGTTCGCCCGGAACCACGGCGTTCGGCTGCACGTGCGGTCGACCTTCAGCGGGAAGCCGGGCACCTGGATTCGTGAGGAGGACGCGGCGTTGCTGGAGAAGGCGATCATCTCGGGGGTCACGCACGACATCTCGGAGGCCAAGCTGACCCTGTTCGGCGTGCCGGACCGCCCCGGGGTCGCCGCGTGCGTCTTCCGCGCCCTAGCCGACAGCGGCGTGAACATCGACATGATCGTCCAGAACGTCTCCGAGCGGGGCCTGACCGACATCTCGTTCACGGTGCCGAAGGCTGACCTCGTCGTTGCCGAGCCGATTCTCGAGGCGGCGTGCAAGGACGTCGAGGCTGCCGGCTTCACGCAGGACTCCGACATCGCCAAGGTCTCGCTGATCGGCGCGGGGATGCGCTCTCACCCCGGCGTCGCGGCGGACATGTTCGAGGCGCTCGCCGAGGCCGGAATCAACATCGAGATCATCTCGACGTCCTCGATCCGCATCTCCTGCGTCGTGCGCGCCTCCGAAGTCGAGCACGCGGTGCGCGCCGTGCACGACAAGTTCCAGCTCGTCGCCGAGGAGCGGGCGCGTGCCTAGGGTGGGCGTGGTCGGCGCCACCGGCGCGGTCGGGAAGGTCACGCTCGACCTGCTGGCGGCGCGCGGCTACGGCGACGTGCGCGCGTTCGCCTCGGCGCGGTCGGCCGGGTCACGGGTCGCATTCGGCGGCGAAGCCCTCGTCGTCGAGGAGGCGACCCGGGAGGCGCTCGGGGCCGGCGACCTCGACCTGTGTCTCTTCTCGATCGGCACGGCGACCTCGCGAGAGCTCGTTCCGCATGCGGTGCGCGGCGGGGCAATCGTCGTCGACAAGTCTTCGGCGTACCGCCTGGCCGACGGCGTGCCGCTCGTCGTCCCCGAGGTGAACGGGGCGCGGGCGCGCGAGCACGAGGGCATCGTCGCCAACCCGAACTGCTGCACGATCCCGCTGACCTGCGTGCTGAAGCCGCTGGAGGAGGCGGCGCGGCTGAGGCGCGTGCGCGTCGCGACCTACCAGTCGGTCTCGGGCGCCGGCGTCGAGGCGATGGAGCGACTTGCAGGCGAGCGCCCGGACGAGCACGACCTGCGCGCGGACTGGGACTTCGACGGCGTCGAGTACGACGAAGAGGAGAAGCTCCGCCTGGAGACGCGGAAGATCATGGAGCTGCCGGACCTGCCGATCAGCCCGACCTGTGTCCGCGTGCCGGTGATGGTCGGACACGCGGAGGCGGTCTGGGTCGAGACGGAGGAGCGACTCTCGCCGGAGGACGCGCGCTCCGTGTTGGCGGCGGCCCCGAGCGTGCGGCTGGTCGACGGCTTCCCATCCCCCGGCCAGGCTGCGCAGACCGAGGAGGTGCTGGTCGGGCGGATCCGAGAGGACCCGACGGAGGAGAACGGCCTCGTCCTCTTCCTCGCCTGCGACAACCTGGTCAAGGGGGCTGCGCTGAACGCGATCCAGATCGCTGAGCTGCTGCTCAGCCGCGAGGCAGTCGCCGCCTAGTCCCTTTCGGCCGGGGCTTTCGTCGTAACCGCTGACACCCAGTGTCTGACACCGGGGTTGCGCCGAAAGTGAAACTTCTTGTCCACAGGTTGACCTCAGGCCGTGCGGCCGTAGTACATCCGCTGCGCCATCGCGCTCAGCTCGTGGCCGGGCTCGACGGAATACGTCAGCACCGAGTTCATCCGCGGCGTCGGGCCCTCGACGGGCGGGACGCGGTGGAGCGAGTACCGGCCGCGGAAGAAGGCGAGCGTCCCCGGCTCGCTGACGAGCTGGACGACCCGGAGGCTCTCGCCCGTGAGCACGCCGAGCACGTCGAGATAGCGCTCGTCCCCGGGCTTCCGGATCATCGGCACGTACTCGAAGTCGCCGCCGCGCTCGGCGCGCTGGATCATCAGCGTGACCGAGAACTCGCTCTGGTCGAAGTGCCAGCCGAGCTCGTCGCCGGCCTCGTAGACGGTCATGTTGCAGCCGTCGAGCGGGTCGGCGCTCCGGTACAGCACCTCCTTCTCGAGCACCGCCGCGGCGAAGCGCAGCATCTCCTCCGACTCGTAGACCACTCGCGGCGCGAAGTCCGGGGGCAGCAGATCCATCGCCACCGCCCGTTGCGCCGACCGCACCAGAATCCGCCGCGGGTGATCGGCGGGGAGCGACTCGTCGATCTCGTCGTCGAAGTACACGTTGTGGGTCGCGTCGTTCGGGTAGCCCTGCGCGGCGAGCCCGCGCGCGTCGGCGAGCATCTGGTCGATTGCCTCGGTCCTGAGAAACCCATCCAGCTTCAGCGCGCCCTGGCTCCGGAGCGCCTCACGGCCGTGCTCGACGAGCGGCGAGTCGAGCCGGTCGATCGGGTAGTGCTCGAGGTCGACGACTTCGCCGATCACCGCCCCACGCTCTTTCATCTATCCCACCACCTATGGCCGCTGCGGAACGGGTGCCGGCGCGACCGCCTCCTTCAGCGCCCGCACCACACGCGCGCGCAGCCCTTCCACGACGGGAACCAGACCGCCGAGCTCGAGCCGCGCCAGCTCGACGCGCCCCTGCACGCGCACTGTGCCGAAGCCGAAGTCCGCGAGGAAGTCGGAAGGGAAGACGGTGCGGTGCACGAGGAAGCGCTCGTAGGTCGACGTGCCCTCGCGGTAGCGGTAGGCGAAAGCCTCGAGCGCCTTGGCACCGCGGTCCTTCGCGTCACCGATCGCGGCCAGAACGAGCGACTGCATCACCCACGGCGAGGCCGCGTCGACGACGTACGCGCACGTGATCAGCACCGCGTCCGAGGACGGCGGCCCGCCGGGGAGCTCCGCCGCGCGCGGGAACAGGCCTGCGGGCCCGTACTGCATCGAGCCGAGCAGGCGCCCGTCGGCGTCGTGGTAGACCGTGCCCCAGGCGCCCCACTCCTCCTCCGCCTTCGAGATCCAGCGGCGCTTGTCGACGCCGCGCGAGCGCGACTGCCACCAGACGCACTCGTGACACACGGACGGCGTCGTCTCGAGCGTCGCGCCGGTGAGTCCGGTGACGCGGGGCGGCATCAGGCCCGGACGGGACCGACCTCGTCGACGACGACGTCGACTCGCCGCAGCCGGAGGTCCGCCATCCGCCCGAGGTAGCCGTCGACCCGCTCCTGCACCGTCCGCCCGACATCTGCGAACGCCGCGCCCCACTCGAGCGCCAGGTGAAGCTCCACCGTGAGCGCACCGTCTTCTGCCGTCGCGATCCGAACGCCGCGGTGCCGGGTCAGGTGCCCCTCGACGAGCCGACTGACCCCTTCGACCTCGAGCGCGGCGTCGCTTGCGTAGCGCGCGATCACCTCCGGCGAGATGCTCGCATGACCCTCCATCAGCCAGATTGTAGGACGAGCTCCGTCGCCTCCGGCCGGGCGAAGAACCTGAGCGGGAGAAAGGTCGTGCCGAGCCCGGCGGAGACATGCAGCGTCCCACCCGGCCGTCTGTAGAGGCCGCGGTTGTAGAGCGCCCACGGGTGCGCGAGGCGCACCTTGCCCCGGGGGTACGGGAGGCAGATCTGGCCGTCATGCGTGTGACCGGCGAGGACGAGATGGAAGAGGTGCTCGGGCACCCGGTCGACGATGCGCGGGAAGTGACAGAGCAGGATACGCAGGTCTGCCTCCGGGTCGGCGAGCTCCCAGGGCCGCGCGCGGTAGCGCATGTACGAGCGCGGGTCGACGCCGACGAGCTGGACGCGCCGGCCGCGCAGCTCCAGCGTCACCGCGTCGTCGAGCAGGAGCGTGCCGCCGCCGAGATCGACCTCGCCCACCGGCTTCGAGAACGGATCGAGGCTGTCCGCGAAGTCGTGGTTGCCGAGCACGGCATAGACAGGCGGCAGCCGGTCGACCAGCGCGCGCAGGCGCCCGGCGCCGCTCGGCCGCGCGAGCAGGTCTCCGGTGACGAGGACGAGATCCGGCTGCCGCTCGGCTACCCACTCGGCGGCACGCTCGACCGCGCGCGTTCCCGGCGAGGGGTAGCCGAAGTGAAAGTCGGCGAGGTGGGCGATCCGGAGCCCCGCGAGCTCGGGCGGCAGGCCGTCAAGCGGCAGCTCGAGCTCGCCCAGCCGGACCCAACCGGCCTCGTACAGCCCCCAGGCGAGCCCGCCGGCAGCCACGCCGGCGAGGGCGGCGACCCCGGTGCCGAGCCTGCGTGTGTTCAGACCCGGAGCTTCTCGACGACAGGCTCGACGGACACGACGTGCCGCTTGAACTTCAGCTCCGAGTCCGAGAGCCCGGCGGCGACGCCGATCAGCTGGGAGAGGTGGAGGATCGGCATGCCGTAGGTCTTGCCGGTCGCCGCCTCGAGCTTCTGCTGCCACGCGTCGAGCGAGAGGTGGCAGAGCGGGCAGGGCGTGACCATCGCGTCTGCTCCCGCCTCCATCGCCTGCTCGATCGGCTGGATCAGCTCACCGAGCGCGACCTCCTCGCGAGCCTGGATGATCGGGAACCCGCAGCACTTGATCTTCGCGGGGTAGTCGATCGGCTCGCCGCCGCAGGCCTGGATGATCGCCTCGAGCGACCACGGCCGGTCGGGATCCTCGAAGCCGAGGATCTTCGACGGGCGCAGGATCTGGCAGCCGTAGAACGGAGCGATCTTCAGTCCCTTCAGGCCGCGGTGGGCGACCTGCTTCAGCAGCTCGTAGCCGTCGCCCTCGGCAATCAGCCAGAGCAGGTGCTTGACCTCGATCCCGCCGCTGTATGCGGGTGCCCCGACGCGCTGCAGGTTCTCGTTCACCCGGGCACGGAGCTTGTCGTCGTTCTTCAGCGCCCAGTTCGCCTGCCGCAGGTTCAGCGTGCAGACGTTGCAGATCGTCATCAGCGTGTCCGAGCCCGTCGCCTCGCCGTACGCGAGGATGCGCGCGTTCAGGTGGAGGTAGTAGTCGGGCTCCGCCTCGTGGATGTCGCCGGCACCGCAGCAGGTGACCGACTCGAGCACCTCCAGCTCGAGCCCGAGCTGCGGCGCGAGCGCCTGGGTCGAGACGTCGAGCTCCTTCGCCGAGAGCGACGCGAGGCAGCCCTTGTAGTACGCGACCCTGGTCAATCTCCGCCTTCGGCTTCGAGCTTGGGCGCCGCGTCCGGCGCGTGCAGTTGCACGTCCCCCTCGGCGAACTCGATCCTCGCGAGACCCTTTTCGACCTGGACGATCCCCTCGGCGCCGTCCCGGCCCTGCTCCTTGACGAGGTTGTAGAGGTC
>JBKPSO010000080.1:0-2673 GCA_046735055.1 Actinomycetota bacterium | reverse complement strand
GATGTCGTCGTCATGCCGTTTGCCTTCTCCGACGGCACGTGCGTTTTCTGCCACGAAGGGCTGCATACCTCGTGCATCAACGGAGGGTTCTTCGGCACCCCTGACGTCGGCGGAGCCCAGGCCGAAGCGGTTCGTGTGCCTCAGGCGGACGGAACGCTCTTCGTCCTGCCGGTCGGCAAGGACGACGCGTTGATGCCGTCGCTCCTCACGCTCTCGGACGTGATGGGGACGGGCCATCACGCGGCCGTCGCCGCCGAAGTCGGGCCTGGAAAGACGGTGGCCGTCGTCGGCGACGGCGCCGTCGGCTTGTGCGGGGTGATCGCCGCCCAGCGGCTCGGCGCCGAGCAGATCATCATCCTCGGCCGCCATGCCGACCGCATCGCGCTCGCGAAGGAATTCGGCGCAACAGACGTTGTCAGCGAGCGGGGCGAGGAGGCGGTCGAGCGTGTACGCGAGCTCACTGCCGGCTTCGGCGTCCACTCGGTCCTCGAGTGTGTGGGCCTCGAGCAGTCGATGCAGACGGCGATCGGCATCGCGCGTCCCGGTGGCGCAGTCGGCCGCGTCGGCGTCCCTCAGGACGAGACGCTGCCCGCCTCGCAGCCGGCGTTCTACGACAACATCACGGTGAGCGGCGGCCCCGCCCCGGTCCGCGCGTACATCGAGGAGCTGCTTCCGGACATCCTCGACGGCAGGATCGAGCCGGGTCGCGTGCTCGACCGGGTCGTGCCGCTCGAGGAGGTGCCGGGCGGCTACCGCGCGATGGACGAGAGGGAAGCGATCAAGGTCATGGTCGAGCCATGAGCAGGGGGACGAGCGACCTACTTTGCGATCTGCTGAGTCGCTTTACGGAGCAGCTCGCCTGCGAAGAGCGCGTACACCGCGGCGCAGCGACGCATTGCTGCTTCGTCGATGAACTCCTCCGGCCCGTGCGAGACGTCGAGTCGGCCCGCGCCGTAGGCGTACGCCGGAATGCCGAGCTGGGCATACCAGCGGGTCTCGAGCACCCCCGGGCAAAGCTGGAACCTCGGCGCGCTGCCCTCGACGGCCGCGATGCAGCGCGCCAGCGTGACCGAAGCCGGATAAGTCTCGGGAGTACTTGTCGACGATGCCCGTTGCAAGACGTCCACCGAGACCTCGGCATCGACGTCCGCCGCGGCCTCGGCGATCGCATCCGTCAGCCGGGAAACCTCCTCGTCGACGTCTTCCTCCGGGTTGAAGCGGCGATCGACTGAGAACCACGCTGATCCCGGAACGGCGTTGAAGCTCGCACCCGCCCCGGCCGACCCGCCGACGACCAGCATCGAGCCGCGGGCGGCGTCGCTTTCCATCGGGAACGCCGTCCGCTTGTCGAGCAACTCGCGCGCGAGCCTGCTGAGTGGCTCGGCTACGCGGATCATCTTCTCGAACGCGTTCACGCCGAGGTGAGCCTGTCCGACATGGGCCTCTTTCCCCCGAACCTCGACCCGCAGCGTGATCGCACCCCGGTTCGCGTGCCAGACGACGCCGCCCGTCGGCTCGGCCGTGACCATCGCGAGCGCGTTCGGGTCGATCAGCCCGGCATCGCGCAGATGGCCCGAACCTGCCGCACTACCGGTCTCCTCGTCGCAGACGAAGTGAAGCCGAACCCTGCCGTCGCGCAGCAGGCCCAGCTCGCTCGCCGCGGCGGCGCCGTAGACCATGCTCACCAGGCCGCCCTTCATGTCCGCCGTGCCGCGCCCGACGATCCTGCCGTTCTCCCTCCTCGGCCGGAACTGCTCGGGCGATTGCGCCGGGACGACGTCGAAGTGCCCGTGGAAGTAGATCGTCCGCGGCCCCTCGCCCGCGCAGCCACGCACGACGCACGGTTCCTCGAGCCGGCCCGCCGGCGCAAGCTCGATCAGCTCGGGCGACAGACCCAACCGCGCCAGCGCCTCGTACAGGGTTCGGCCGCAACGACCGAGTCCCCGGCCGGGTGGATTCTCGGTGTCGACCGCGACGAGCTCCTCCAGCAGCGCAGCCATCTCGTCTGCACGCGGCTCGAGCCAAGCCAGGATCTCGAGGGCACGATCGGTCATCGACTTCCTCTGCCTCATTAGACATCGCCGGGCCGGGCCGAAAGCGCCGAGACAACGCGATCAATACAGCGACGACCTGCTCCACGGCGGCCGGGCGAGACTCGCCGCCAGCGCGCGGGCGCCGTCGTGAAGAACCGGCTCGCCGTGCGTGACGAGCACTCGCTCGACGTCGAGCCGCGTCAGCGCCTCCAGCGTTGGCAGGAAGCGCTGCTCGTACCAGGCACGGTGACGCTCGATCTCGCGGTGCCTCGGCCACACGCGCAGCTCCCCATCGACCTCGAGCACGGTGTCGCCGAAGGCCAGGGCGCGGAGCGGTGGTCGAGCCGCGTGGCGCAGTGCTCGTGCCCGAAGATCGTGACCTCGTGCCCGTCGCGCCAGCGCCACCATAGAAGCCCGGAGCCGCGCACATGGAACGGCGTGGTGACGAGGATGCTACGCGTCCACGCACGATCTCGTCGAGCGTCGCCAGCAGCGGCTCGGTCTCGCCGGCGACGAGCGGGTCGACCAGGATCGTGTCCTCGCCGTCGCGCAGCGCGTACGCCGTCATCGTCGGGGGGAGGCCGTTCCGGGTAGCCCACCGCCAGAGCCCGGGGGCGACCTCGTCGAGTGGGGACATGAC
>JBKPSO010000079.1:0-18838 GCA_046735055.1 Actinomycetota bacterium | reverse complement strand
AAGAAGCGCTCCCCACGCGCGTTCTGGTCGACCACCATCGGAATCATCGGGCTCATCATCGCTGCTCCAGTGCTGTCGTTACCGGGGGAGCCGCGCGTACTGCGGCGGCGAGGCTCGCCGGGAGGAGGGCGGGTCGGAGCTTGCCGCGAGCGGAAGTCGACTCTTGGGAGGGAGCACGCCTCTGACCCGGGCAACGGCGAGTCCCTCAGCTGACCTGGGCAAGCCCCTGGCGCCCGACTACTTCCCGCGCGAGGTCTTCTTCTTCGGCTTCGGCTTGCTCGACCCACCGGTCTTGCCGGCGGCGACGTCCTTCTTCGGCCGCTTTGCTGCCACGACATCCCTCCTTCCTCGGTTGGCGCGCCTTCGTTGCTGCGTCGGTCTCGAATCCGAGGCTCGCTCGTCCCCCGTCGTCTGATCTGCGCGCAGGTAGAGATCGGCGAGCCCTCGCTGCCAGAGCACCGAGCCGTCCACTCCCAGCCCGGAGACGGCGATCGTGAACGGCTGCCGCAACCCAGCCAGACGGGCGAAGGTCGCGCGCCGATGCCTTCCACTCAGCCGGAGCCGCCCGACCGCCGCATCGTCGCGATCCCAGCAGACCACCTGCCAAGCGACGGCGTCGGTGACGGCAGACCAGGAGACGCCCAACTGATCGCGCGTCGCTCGGGCCAGCCACAGTCCATCGACGCTTGCCCTCATGAGCCGCCCGGCAGCAGGATCGCTCGTACGCCGCTGCCTCTCGCTGCTGGGCACCGGCTGAGCGCGCCTGCGCATGCGAGCGATCCTACAGTTGAGGCTTCACCACGCGTGCCACGGGCGGACGCAGCGTGGGGAGGCCAGCGGCCTCCCGACCGCCTCAATCGAGCGCACTTACGGGCACCTGGCCCGCGGTTCTGAGGAGCTACACGGCAGCGAATCAAGCCTACCGGCAGCGGAACCCTCGCCTTTGAGGCTGTTGCACAAAGCCTCGGAGCGGGGGTTTTCTATTGCTGGTGCGGCGGCCGAGGGCGGTGGCGTTCGTCTGGGGGCCGGGCGGTGCGGTAGCGGCCGGGGGTCGTCGGGCCGCGGCGGGTTCTGCGATCGAGGTTGCCGCGTGAGCGAGGCTTGCGCGCCAGAGCTTGAGCAGGTTGTGGGTGGCGGCGATCAGCTTCCACTCGGCTTGGCAGGCGGAGAGGCCGCGTCTGAGGAAGCGATCGCTGCGCCGGATCACCTTCGTGTGCGCGAAGACGGGTTCGACGATCTGCTGACGCCGCCGATACATCTGTCATTCGGGCGTCGAGAGCGCGGCCTCGATCCGCTGTGCTTCGTGGCCTTGGCGAGCTGAGAGCTTGCGCGGCGTCCTCCGGCGTCGGTCCTGGGTGGGGACGAGCAGATCGATCCCTTGCCGGCGCACTTCGCTGATCGCGGGCGAGTTCCAGTAGCCGCCGTCAGCGGGCACGATCCCGATCGGCTCCTCGATGCCGGCCTCGCGCAGCGTCTCGATCGCGTGCGCGACCATCGGTTCGAGCTCGTCTGCGTCGTTGTGCGATTGCGTCACCTCGGCGGCGATGATCACCTGCTCGGGGCTGGCGACAACCTGGCCGTTGTAGCCCTGGACCGATTTGCCGCCCGCCCGCTCGCTCCCGCCGCGACTGAGCATCGACCAGCTCGGCCGGCAGCTCGTCCCCGCGCGCAACGCCGAGCCGCGCATCCTCAGCGGCGTCCGCCTCGGCGGCCTCGCCGAGCATCCGTTCCACCTCCGCGCGGATCGACGCGTAGCTGCGCGTCGCCCCCGGCGAGGCATTGCCCGCCAGCAAGCTGCCGTCGAGCGCGACCACCCCCACCGACACCAACCCCGCCCGCGCGCACAACGCCAGCACCTGCGTGAAAGTGGCCGCCAGCGCCTGCTCGTGCCGGGCGCGAAAGCGCGCGATCGTCGCATGGTCAGGAATCCGGTTCGCCGCGATCACGCGGAAGGCAACATCCTCGCGACAACGCCGCTCGATCCCACGGCTCGAGCGCTCGCCGACCGCGTACGCATACAACAACAGCGCGACCATCATCGCCGGCTCGAACGTCGCCCGACCCCAGCCGTCCTCGCGATAGACGCCGTAGAAGGCGTTCAGATCGATCCCCTCGACGGCGTCGAGCACAAACCAGGCCTATGCGCCTGGGAGGATTCGAACCCCCGACCCGCGGCTTAGAAGGCCGCCGCTCTGTCCCCTGAGCTACAGGCGCGTACTCGAAGGGTAGCGCCGGGTCGGGCGCGCTACGTGACGCCGAAGTCGGCGGTCAGGATCGTGACGTCGAGGCCCTTGATCTTTACGGGGGGCTCGTCTCGGGCGGGACGGCCGAGCCTGCGAGCCGCTCGCGCCTTGCGCGCTGCCAGTCGAGCAGCAGCACCTGGATCGCGCCCGCGACCGGGATCGCGCCGAGCGCGCCGAGGATCCCGGCGAGCTTCGCCCCGATCAGTACCGAGATGAGGACGGCGAGCGGAGAGAGCTGGACGGTCCGGCCGTAGATCACGGGCTGGAGGAAGTGGTTCTCGATCTGTTGGTAGGCGATGAAGAAGACGATGACGACGATTCCGGCCGTGATCGAGTGCAGGAACGCGACTGTGCCGATGATGATCGCGGCAATCGTCGCCCCGGCGAGCGGGATCAGGTCGAGGATCGCGACGATCACCCCGAGCGCGACCGCGAACGGCACGCCGAGGATGAGCAGGATGATCGTCGTCAGCGTGCCGGCGATCAGGCTGATCAGCAGGTTGCCGGTCACGTAGCCGCCGACCGTCCCGTACACGTCGTAGCCGACCTTCCGCCAGCGCGCCTGCGAGTGCTCGGGCAGCAGTCCGTAGAAGCGCTCCATCCAGGCCGGCCCCTCGAGCAGCATGAAGAAGGTCAGGAAGGTAATCGTGATGCTCGCGACCACGAGTGCGATCACGCTCTTCGTGATCGAGATCGCCGTTCCGGTCAGGCCGAGAACTTTCGATGCCCCGCCGCTGCTGACCGCCTCGCGGACCTTGTCGACGATGTGGTACTTGGTCTGCAGGAAGCCAAGCCGACCGCGACCCTTCGTCAGGTCGTCGACGTACCCCGGCAGCGCCTGGACGAAGTCGTTGACCTGGTGGACGAGCGTCGGGATGAACAGGAACCCGATCCCGACGATCGCTCCGATCGCGAGGATGTAGGTCACGCCGGCCGCGGCCCCCCGGCGCTTGAATCCGTGGCGCATGAACCACTCGACGGCCGGGTTGAGTGCGAGCGAGAGGAAGATGGAGACGAGGATCCACGAGATCACCTGCCGCGTGATCGCAAGGATCGAGAGCAGGGCCCACGCGGCGATCACGAGCGCGATCACGGTCAGCACCGACCGCACGCTGAAACGGACCACGCGTTCCTGGCTCACCCGCCAAGGATCGCCGCCGCCCCGGACGTTTCCACGTAGGCTGGCAGCATGTCGAACGCCACCGTTCACACCAACCACGGCGCGATCGAGGTCGAGCTCTTTCCCGCCGAAGCGCCCAGGACCGTCGAGAACTTCACGAAGCTCGCCGGGGACGGCTTCTACGACGGCGTCGTCTTCCACCGCGTCATCCCGGACTTCATGATCCAGGGCGGCGATCCGACCGGGACCGGCAGCGGCGGGCCCGGCTACACGTTCGAGGACGAGCCGAACGCGCACCGCGTCGAGCGCGGGGCGCTCGCGATGGCGAACGCGGGGCCGAATACGAACGGCAGCCAGTTCTTCATCGTCACCGCCGGCGCGTGCCCGTGGCTCGACGGCAAGCACACGGTCTTCGGCCGCGTGACGAGCGGGATGGACGTCGTCGACGCGATCTCGGCCGTCGAGACCGACGCCTCCGACCGGCCGCGCGAGGAGGTCACGATCCAGCGAGTGGAGCTGGGAGCGGACTAGCCGGGACCGGCGAGCCGAACCGAGACCGCTGCAACACCCAGAAGCCTCCCTCGAGCGCGGGGCCGATGCCGAGCGCGAAGACGAGAGTGCCGACGCCGATCGTCCCGCCGAGCGCGAAGCCGGCGGCGAGGGCGCAGAGCTCGATCCCGGCGCGGACGACGCCGAGGCGGATCCCCGTGCGCCGGCCGATCACGACCATCAGGGAGTCGCGTGGCCCGGCGCCGAGCCAGGCACCGAGGTAGAGCGCGGAACCGATCCCGAAGAGCGGCATCGCCACCGCGAGCAGGCCGATGCGGACGCCGAGCGAATCGTCGGAGAGGCCGTCCACCTGCGGGATCTCGGTCAGCGCGACGATGAACGCGCCGACGAAGACGGCGTTCGCGACGGTGCCGAGGCCGATCTTCGCCCCGAGCGCCCAGGCAACCCCGAGGACCGCGGCGCCGACGCAGATGTTCGCGACCCCGAACGAGAGCGGCGAGTGCTTGGCGACCCCCTGGTGGAGCGTGTCCCAGGGCGAGAGCCCGAGCTTCGCCTCGAGCTGACAGACGACCGCGAGCGCGAACAGGAAGAGTCCGGCGAAGAGGGCGACGAGGCGCGCGGCGAGCGCGCCGCGAACCCGAGGGGGCGTGTGCACCTCCCTACGCTAGTCGACACTCGGGGACAGGCTTCAGCCCGTCCCCTCCAGAGCGCCCGACCGGGGTCGAACCGGTGACTAGAGCTTGGAAGGCTCTCGTGTTACCGCTACACCACGGGCGCGCAGAGCATCGGGACTAGCGTACCGCCGGTGGATCCATACCGCTGGTCGTGGGACGCGGACGCACTGGTCGTCATCCCCGGAATGGCGGCCGCTTATCTGATCGCGCTGACGCGCTTCTCCGCGCCACGCTGGCGCATCGCCTGCTTCCTCGGCGGCTGCGTGCTGATGCTCGCGGTCCAGGTCGGGCCGGCGGACACCCTTGCCCTGCACTACCTGCTGACGATGCACCTGCTTCAGAATGTCGCGATCGCCGAGTGGGGCCCGCTGCTCGTCGTCCTCGGCCTCACTCCGCAGATGGCCACCGAGATCGAGCGAATCCCGGGCGTCAGGACGCTCACCAACCCGTTCGTCGCCCTGCCAATCTGGCTCGTCACCTACTTCGCGTGGCACCTGCCGTGGGCGTACGACGCCGCCCTGCGCCACCAGTGGACGATCCTCCATGCCGAGCACGCCTGCTACTTCTTCGGCGGCGTCCTCGTCTGGTGGCCCGTCGTCCACGGCCGCCTCTCGAGCGGGGCGAAGGCGCTATACCTCTTCGCCGCGTTCGTGTTCGCGAGCCCGCTCGGGCTCCTGCTCGCGCTGCTGCCGAAGCCGATCTACGACTTCTACGAGCACGCACCCAGGCTGTGGGGGCTCTCGCCGCTCTCGGACCAGCAGCTCGCGGGCATCACGATGACAGCCGAGGAGGCAGTCGTCTTCTTCGCGGCCTTCGCCTTGTTCGTGCGACGGTTCCTGCGCGAGGAGGCGGGCGCTGACACCTTTCGGGCGCCGACCGTTCCCCGCGCGTAAGGGGGCTAGGCCGCGTCGCGGTGGATCAGCTCGAGCAGCCTGTGCCGCTCCGGCCCGTTCCGGGCGACCGCTCGGCCGAGCCGCTCCTCGCCTACCTGGGTCAGCTCGAGCCAAAAGACCCGCGCGTCCTGCTCCGACTGGGTGCGGCGGACGAGCCCCGCGGCCTCGGCCCGCGTGACGAGCTCGGTAACGGTGCTCTGCGTCAGCTGCATGCGCTCGGCGAGCTCGGTCACCGTCGACCGGCCGCCGGACGTCGTCTTGATCATCAGCAGGAGCAGGAAGCGGCTCGGGGTCAGACCCTCCTCACGGGCGATCCGCTCGCTTGCACGCAGGAACTTGCGCAGGGCGCCGCGCAGCTCCGCAGCCTCTCGGAATTCCGGGAGAGACGGTTCCATGCACGGCTCTTTCCTACTTCAAGCAGTCCTGAATCGTCTGTAACGCCGTGTCGCTCGGGTGCGCCTCCCACAGCGCGACCACGTTGTGCGAGGGCCGTAGGACGTCGGGAAGGCCGATGTTCTTGCCTCTGAACCGCTGGTAGGCGCGGACGATTCGCTCGGCTTCCTTGCGATCCTCCCCGAAGGCAAGTGTGACCTGGTTGCCGAGGAGCTTCACGTTGAAGGCGCCGCCGAGCGCCGTCGAGGCGACGAAGTCGACCTTGTTGCGCACCTTCACGCCCGGTTGCCCGACGAGGCAAGCGCGGGTCTTGTCCGCCTCGTAGGTGGTCGTGCCGCCGCAGCCGGCGACCGCCAGGGTGCCGACAAGGACCGCGGCGAGCAGGAGTGGCCGCCTCACGCGGTCGATTGTCGCACGCACTCCGGCCCCCCGAACCCGAACGCGCGCCCGCAAATTGCAACAACTTTCGCGCGCGTTCGTCTTGCAGCCGTGTCGCATCGGCCCTAGCGACACCCGGCTCGGCGAATTCTTGGTCCGGCGCCACGGGGCCGATGGTCAGGACTCGAGCGCGTTCCGGATGAAGAACAAGAGGTTCGCCGGCCGCTCGGCGAGGCGGCGCATCAGGTACGGGAACCAGTCGGGCCCGTACGGCGCGGCGCAGAGCACGCGCTGCCCGCGTGCGACGAGGTCGCGCTGGAGCTGCGTACGGACCCCGTAGAGCATCTGCAGCTCCATGCGCTCGGGCCCCGGGTCGAGCGCCAGCGCGTGGTCGATCAGCTTCTCGTCGTGGGTCGCGACCGCGGTGAAGCCGCCCTCGGCGATCGAGCGCTCGACCAGTCTGCGGTAGGCAGCGTCGACGTCCGCCTTCTTCGGGTAGGCGACGGTCTCGGACTCGTTGTAGGCGCCCTTGACGATCCGCAGGTTCGGCTTCAGCGGCAGGAGCGAGTCGAGGTCCTGCTCGCTGCGGTAAAGGTAGGACTGGAGGACAGTGCCGACGTTGTCGTGGCCTGCCTCGCGCAAGCGCCGGTAGATCCGCAGCGTGACATCGACGAGCGGCGAGTCCTCCATGTCGATGCGGATGAAGTTTCCGAGGCGGGCGGCCTCGGCGACGAGCCGCGCGACGTTCGCGTAGCCGAGCTCCTCGTCGATCGTCACTCCGAGATGGGTGAGCTTGAGAGCGACGTTCGTGCGGAGATTCTCGGCGGCGATCCGGCGGAGCACCTCCTCGTAGTTTCGGACGACGCTCTCAGCCTCGGCGCGGTCCTTCATGTGCTCCCCGAGGAGGGTCGTGTTCGTCCTCAGCCCCTGCTCGTTCAGGCGGCGGAGCGTGACTAGGGCCTCGTCCAGTGTCTCCCCGGCGACGAAGCGTGCGGCGCCGAGCCGCATCCCGTATTTGCCGACGAAGCGCTGGATGCGCGGGCTGTCGGCGGCCGCCAGGATCAGCCGGCGGAGCACTACGCCGCCTGGAGAACCGCGTCCAGCTCGGCGTCGAGCTCGGCCCGCTCCGCCAGGGTCAGGCCTCGGAGCGGCGGGCGGACGTCCTCCCGGACCGGCACGCCCCGCCGGGCGAGGGCGTGCTTCAGCGCTGCGTGCCGGGGATAGCGGTCGATCCGGGCACGCAGCGCACCCGGATCTACGTCCTCGCCGCGAACCGCCGCGGCAACGATCTCCGGGAACGCCGAGGCGAGGGCGGAGACGGCGCCGACCGCTCCCTGCGCGCGCGCCGGGGCGATCAGCGCCTCGTAGCCGACGAAGACGTCCAGGCCTTCGATCAGGTACGCCTCGAGCTCCTCCCAGGTGCGATCGGAGACCTTCAGCCCGGCGAGGTTCGGCGCGGCCTCGAGCAGGGCGACGACGACGGCGGGCGGAACGGCGTACCCGCTCGTGATCGCGAACTCGTAGACGTAGAACGGGAGCGGCGCACACGCGCGCGCCGCCGCCGTGAAGTGCCCGAGCAGCGACGCCTCGTCGAGGCGGAAGTACGGCGGCGCGATCACTGCGACCGCGTCGGCGCCACCTTGCGCGGCGTGCTCGGCGAGGGCGACGGTGTCGGCGGTCGACTGCGCACCGCAGTGGACGGCGACCTGGAGCCGGCCGGCGGAGGCTTCGACGAACCGCTCGGCGACGCGGCGACGCTCGTCCATCGAGAGCAGGATCCCCTCGCCGTTCGTGCCGAGAGCGAGGAGGCCGTCGAGCCCGCCGTCGGCGAGGAAGTCGACGACTGCCGGGATCGCGTCGTCGTCGATCGCCGTGCCGCCGTCGCGGAGCGGCGTGATCGAGGCGGCAAGGGCTCCCCGGAGCACGCGCGCGATGCTAGCGGCCGTTATAGGGGGCGCTTGCGGGGTGCGAGCTCCAGCCGCCGCTCACGTAGGGGTTCTCGATCGGGTTCACGTCGATCGCGAGCCCGTAGGCGTGGTTCGACCAGTGGCTGGAGCCGGTCGCAGCGCGGCAGTTGAACGCCGAGGTGTTGTCGGCCTCGATCGAGCGGAAGTCGTCGCCGCCGTAGCGGTCGACCGGCTCCATCCTCCGGATCGGAAAGTTCGCGGCGTAGAGGCGACGGAAGACCGCGACGAGAGCTCCGGTTGCGCCCTTGTTCGCGACGAGCCGCCCCGTGTGCGCCTTTCCGTCAAATCCCCGGTAGGTGAGCGTGATCAGCCGAAGGTCGTCGAGGCCGACCGGGCACCCGCGGTGCCATGAGACGCCGGTCATCTGCGCGCGCATCGCCGGCGGAATCGGCTGGACGCGTGTGGGGAAGCCCGGCGCGAGCGCCGCGGCGACGGCGAGGACGGCGAGAGCCACTAGTCGGGGCGGGCAGATTCGAACTGCCGGCTTCTGCCTCCCAAAGGCAGCGCTCTGACCAGGCTGAGCTACGCCCCGCTTGACGACAGTGTAGGCGGATAGCCTGCCCGATTCCGTGAGCGACGTCGCAATCCTTCCCCTCGAGAGCGTCGCGAGAGAGCGCCGGCCGGCGATCGGCTACGCGATGGCGCTCGCCGCGGGGACCCTCTTCGCGATCAACGGGACGGTCTCGAAGGTGATCCTCGAGTCGGGGCTGTCGTCCATGCGGTTGACAGAGGTGCGCTGCATCGGAGGGCTCGTCGGCCTGTTCGCGATCGTGCTGCTCACGCGCCCGCAGGCGCTGCGGATCGAGCGCCGCGAGCTGCTGCTCGTCGCCGCCTTCGGCGTCTTCGGCGTCGCCTTTGTCCAGCTCTTCTACTTCCTTGCGATCCACCGGCTCCAGATCGGGGTTTCGCTGCTGATCCAGTACCTCGGACCGCTGATCGTCGCGCTGTTCGCTCACTTCGTACTCAGGGAGCGGGTGCGCAGGCGGCTCTGGGTCGCGCTCGCCCTCGCGCTCGCGGGCCTGACCCTCGTCGTCGATCTCTGGAGCGGGGTGTCGCTCGACGGGCTCGGCGTCTTCTTCTCGCTCTGCTCGGCATTCACGTTCGCCGGTTACATGCTCTTCGCCGAGAAGGCGCTCGGCCGGCGCGACCCGATCTCGCTCCTCTGCTACGGCTTCCTCTTCGCGACGATCTTCTGGTCGATCGCCCAGCCGTGGTGGAGCTTCCCGTTCGACGTGCCGGGGAAAACGGTCTCGCTGCTCGGCCACCTCTCGGACACGCACCTCCCGATCTGGGCGTTGATGGCCTGGATGATCGTCCTCGGCACGATCGTCCCGTTCTTCCTGATCGTCGGCTCGATGCGGCACATCTCCGCAACTCGCGCGGGGATCGTCGCGATGGTCGAGCCCGTGGTCGCGAGCGTCGTCGCCTACGCCTGGTTGGGCGAAACCCTCGGCGGAGCGCAGCTCGTCGGCGGCGCGATCGTTCTGCTCGGGATCGTCCTCGCCCAGTCCGCCCGGTGAGCCTGTGGACGAATCGTCACGGTTTCGGCACACCTCAGGTGCCAGGCACTGGTTGTGGACAACCGCCCGGACGCTGGCCGAACCGGGCTAGCCCTCTTCGATCAGCTGCCGGAGCTCGTCGAGCTTCGCTCGGCGGAGCTCCTCTCGCTCGCCGCCCTCGACCCGCGCGATCAGCTCGCGGATCAGGGGCGCCAGCTCGACCGGGTTGAACGGCTTCGTCACGTACTCGAGCCCGCCGAGGTCGAACCCGCGGGCGCGGTCGCGGAGCTCGGCGCGCGCGGTGAGGAAGACGATCGGGATCGAGCTCGTCGCCGGATCCTCGAGCAGCTCCTCCGCCACTCGCCAGCCGTCGAGCCCGGGCATCATCACGTCGAGGAGAATCACGTCAGGTCGCTCCTTCCGCGCAGCCTCCAGACCCGAGGGCCCGTCGCCTGCCTCCAGCACCTCCATCTGCTCGGCCTCGAGATTGACCCGGCACAGCAACCGGATCGGCGCCTCGTCGTCGACGATGAGCACGCGCGCAGCCACTAATCCTCCCCCCTTTCGCCGTCGCGGGCGGGCAGCTCGACGACGAAGCTCGATCCCTGGCCCTCGGCCGAGCGAACCGTGATGCGCCCGCCCAGAGCGCTCACGAGGCCCTGGGCGATGAAGAGGCCGACACCCGTGCCGCCTGTCTGCGCGTCACCCACCCGGTAGAACTTCGAGAAGATCCTGTCCTGCTCGTTGTCGGGGATGCCGACGCCCTGGTCGGCGACGCTGAGGACGATCGTCCCGCCGCGCCGCAACGCGCCGACCGTCACCCGCCCGCCGCCCGGCGAGAACCGCACCGCGTTGTCGACGAGGTTCACGAGCACCTGGCGGAGCTTGTCCGAGTCGGTGCGCGCCGGGAGCGGAACATCCGGCAGGTCGACGACGAACTCGTGTTCGTTCAGGCCCGCCTCCTCGCGCGCGCTGTCGACGACCTCCGAGACGAGCGAACGGACGTCGACCGGCGAGAGCTCGAGCTGCATGTCCCCCGCGTCGAGCCGGGCCACGCTGAGCAACTTGTCGACGATCGTCGTCAGGCGCTGCGCCTCGCTCTCGATGTAGGTCAGGAACACGCTCCGCTCCTCTTCCTCGAACTGCACGTCCTCGCGCAGGAGAGTGGCCGCGAACCCGTAGATCGAGGTCAGCGGCGCTCGCAGCTCGTGGGAGACGGTCGAGACGAAGTCAGAGCGCATCTGGTCGACGACGCGCTCGGCCGAGATGTCACGGAACGCGAAGATCCGGCCTGCCGTTTCGCCGGCCGGATCGCGCATGACTGCTTCTGTCAGCGACAGCCAGACCTCGTTGTCACCGCGGCGGATCGGGACGAGCCGGTCGCCGGCGACCCCGCCGGACTCGGACCGAAGCTCCCGCTGCAGCACCTCGGGTACGGAGCGGCCGAGGGCCTCCTCGGACGGCACGCCGGTGATTCGCTCCGCGGCGGCGTTCCAGAGCACGATCCGCTCGTCCCGGTCGACGGCGACGATCCCGTCAGCGACGTTGCCGAGGATCGCGACGCTGCGACCGCGCTCGAGCTCGACCTGCTGGTAGAGCTCCGCCTTCGCAAACGCGACGGACGCGTTGGCACCAAGCGCAGCCAGGGCCTCGATCTCCTCCTCCTGCCAGACACGCGGATTCCGCGAGAACACCGCGAGGACTCCGTGGAGCTCCCCCTCCGCGCGGAAGAGCGGCACACCGAGGTATGCAGAGTAGCCGCGCCCGAGCAGCGGCTCACCCTCCACGAGCAACGCGTCCCCGCTGACGTTCTCGAGCGCGAGCGGCGCCCGCGCATGGACGATCGCGTCCGCCGGCGGACTGTCGGCCGGCACCTTCGTGCCCTGGATCTGCGCCGCACCGGCGCCTGCAGCGGACGCGACGACGAGGTCGTCGCCGTCGAGCAGCCGGATCGAGGCGGCGTCCGCCCGGAGGACGAGCGGCGCCTGCTCGACCACCTCGTCGAGCACAGCAGCAGGCTCGAGCTCGCCCGAGAAGAGCGCGCCGGTGTCCGCCAGCTGTTGGGCGAGGAGGCGAGCACGGCGCTCCACCTCGAAGAGCTCGCTGCGCGAGAGGGCAGCCTTCGCCCGGGCCGCGAGCTGCTCGGCGAGGTCGAGATCCTCGTCGGTGAACGTGTGTGCCTGTCTGAAGAGGACGAGCGCGAGCGCGCTTCGATCGCCCCGCGGCAGAGCGACCGGGATCGCGAGCAGCGAGGCAGCCTCGGCGACCTCGCGGAAGGCCTCCTCGAACCGCTCGTCGCCGTCGAGGGCGGCAGAGGCGATCGTCCGGCGCTCCTCCGCGACGTGCGCGAGGACGTCGGCACCCTTCGGGAGACCGGTCTCGAACGCGCCCTGCAACCGTTCCGGCAGGTCGTGCGCGCCGGCGAGCCGGTACCCCTCGGCGCCGGGCATGAGGACGGCGGCATGGTCGCCCCCGAACGCCTCGGCCGCCGCCTGCGCAACGGCGTCCAGCGTCGCGGTCATCGAGACGGGCTCGGCCAGGAGGCTGGCGATGCGGGAGAACCCGGCCTCGACGCGCGCCTGACGCTCCCGCTGCTCGAAGCTCTCCGCGTTACGGAGCGCGAGCGATGCGATGGTCGCGAACGTGGCGAGCGCCTCGAGGTCCGAGTCGGTGAAGAAGCGGCCGGAGTCCGAGGTGGCGACACCGAGCACACCGTGCGTCTCGCCGTCCCAGTCCAACGGCGCGACGATCGCGGAGGCGAACTCCCGGTATGCCGGATGCGGCACGGCCGAGACGATCCCCGCGTGCTCACTCGCGCGCACCGCCTTGCGTTCCCTGATCGCAGCCCCCGCAAGCCCTTGGTCGGCCGGGAACTCGAAGCCGACGACCGCCGGATCGAGGCCGTGAACGGCAGCGCAGCGCAGCGTCCCGCGGTCGGACGTGAACAGGTAGCAGTCAGCCGCGTCGGCAGCGAGGAGCTGCGTGACCTGATCGACGAGGAGCTGGAGGACCGTGTCCACGTGCAGCTCGCCGGTCACCACCTGCGCAGCCCGGAGCAACGCGCGTTGCTGCGCGAGGCGCAGCTCGTTCTCGCGAAGCAGCCGCGCGGTGTGGATGCCGATGCCGAGCTCGCGGGCCACCGCCTCCGCGAGCCCGATCTCCGACTCCGACCACGGATGGCGATCGGGGCGGTGCAGGGCGAGCACCCCGATCATCCGGTCGAAGACGGCGATCGGCGTGGCGAGGGCCGAACGCGTGCCGAGTGCGGCCAGCACGTCCCGATCCTCGCTCTGGAACTCCGCCTCGACGTCGGCGATCGCCGCGGTCTTTCCGGTGCGAGCGGCGATGTTGGACACGGGCAGGCGCTCCGCTTCGGGCCGCCCGACGGGCTCGAGCCCGTCCCCCGTCCACTCGGCCTCGATCGTCAGCACGCCGCCCTCTTCGCCGAGCCGGACGAAGCAGCGCGTCAGCCCGAGCGCGCGACCGAGCTCTTCGACCCCTACGTGCAGAAGCGCCTCGAGGTCGAGCTCGGAGCGGACCTTGTGCGCGATCGAGGACACGAGCCGCTCGCGGTCGAGCGCCTCATGGAGCGCCGAGGCGGACCGGGCCCGCTCGAGCGCGACCGCTGCCTCCGACGCGAGCGTCCGCAGGGGGCGAAGCTCGTACGTCGAGAATGCGCGCCGTTCGTGAATGGTCGCGATCGCGAGCACCCCGACCACGCGCTCACCGGAGACCAGCGGGACGAAGGCGGCGCTCCGCGCGCCCACCGCCTCCGCGACCGATTGCTTGATCAGCGGCGAATTGGCGGTGTCGTACACGGTCACGGGTGCGACGTCGAGCGCCGCGCTCCCGATGCCCGACGGCTCGCTGCGCAGGTCGACCCGGAGCCCGGACCAGTAGTCGAAGTCCACGCCTTCGCGCCTGGCGAGCAGGCCGTGCGCCTCGTTCATCTGCTCGTCCACGAGCGCAAGGCCTGCGAACTCGACGCCGAACAGGGCCGCGATCTCGTCGAGGAGCACGCGGGCAACCGACTCGGCATCGCCGGCCCGCGCGATCGCGGCGGAGATGGACTCGAGCGACTCGAGCTCGCGCTCGCGCCGGTCGGCCCGTTCCGCGGCCTCACGCCCCCGTCGGCCCGCTCGGCCCAGGCTGGCGCCGAGGTGC
Organism: Actinomycetota bacterium; assembly: GCA_046735055.1. GTDB lineage: Bacteria > Actinomycetota > Thermoleophilia > Gaiellales > Gaiellaceae > DATBLE01. The sequence goes on along the minus strand of JBKPSO010000079.1, from coordinate 4,997 downwards.
AACGCGGCCCCCACTCTGCGTCGCATCCCTTTCGACCAGGCGAGCTGGCTTTCGTCGGTCACTGGGCCTCCTGATGATAGGGCCCGGGTGTCCGCGCGCGTCGCGCGTTTTCCCGATTTGAAAAGATAGGCCGGACGGCCTATTGGCGCGAGCGCGGTCCCCGGCTAGCGTGACAAGCACTGGGCGATGCGAACCGCAGTGGTTCCTGGCCACTGATTCCGCGGCGGAGCACTCGAAGGGACCCGCCGCGCCGACCCCCCGGGCGGCGGGTCCCCTTCTGTGCCTTCGCGGGATGTGTCGCCCCGCCGCACGTTGCGCGTCGACGGGCTCTGCCCGTCGACGCTGCGGCAAGCAGAGCGCGGCGGGCCCTTCTGTTTGAGCTTCCAGGCACGGTGGGTCACCGGGTGTCCCACGCCGCGGAGCTAGCATCGGTGCCGTGGTCCGGCGGTTGCTCCTCGCCTCGCCCCGCGGGTACTGCGCAGGGGTCGAACGTGCCGTCGAGACGGTCGAGCGAGCACTCGCGTTGCACGGGGCCCCGGTCTACGTGCGCCGGCAGATCGTCCATAACGCGCACGTCGTCGAGGAGCTCGAGCGTCGCGGCGCCGTCTTCGTCGAGAGCGAGGAGGACGTGCCGCCCGGATCGCTGCTCGTCCTCTCCGCGCACGGCGTGGCACCCGTGGTGCGCGAGCGTGCGACGGTGCGACGGCTGCGCACCGTCGACGCAACCTGCCCGCTCGTCTCGAAGGTGCACGCGGAGGCACGTCGCTACGCGGCCGAGGGCTACACCGTCCTCCTCGTCGGTCACGCGGGCCACGAAGAGGTCGAGGGTACGCGCGGCGAGGCGCCCGAGGCAACCTTCGTCGTCGAGACGGTCGCCGACGCCGAGCGCGTCCGGGTGGTCGATCCGGCGCGGGTGGCCTACGTGACCCAGACGACGCTCTCGGTCGACGAGACCGCGGAGATCGTCGCCACGCTCCGCCGTCGGTTCCCGGCGATCGAGGGGCCGCAGGCAGGGGACATCTGCTACGCGACGACGAACCGCCAGCGCGCGGTCAAGCAGCTCGCGGCAGACGTCGACCTGCTGCTCGTGATCGGCTCGCCGAACTCGTCGAACTCCAATCGGCTCGTCGAGACCGCGTGCGCGGCCGGCGTCGAGGCGCACCTGATCGAGGACGAGAACGCGATCGACGAGCGCTGGCTGGACGGTGCGGAGACGGTCGGGCTGACGTCGGGCGCGTCCGCTCCCGAGCGGCTCGTCACGCGGGTCTGCGACTGGTTCCGCGCCCGCGGCGTCGAGGACGTCCTCACCGCCGGCTCCGTCGTCGAGGACGTCTTCTTCCGACTCCCGGCCGAGGTCCGCCGCGCCCTGCCGGCCGCATAGTCAGGCCTTGCGGACGTCGAGCTCCTCGCCGACCTCGATCTCGACGGCGAGCGTCTCCTCGTTGATCCGCTCGGCGTAGCGCTCGAGCAGGTCCGCGTCCGCGCCGGGGATCGTCAGGCGGATGCGGTCGCTGACCTCGAGGCCGCGCTGCTTGCGCATGACGTTGACGGAGTGCGTGAGGTCGTGCAGCCGGCCCTCGAGGCGCAGGTCGTCGTCGAGCCGGGGGTCGATCTCGACGCTCAGCTCCCCGTCGGAGGCGAAGGCGAAGCCCTCGTTCTCGGTCTCGCGCTCGACGAGGAATTCGCCTTCGGCGAGCAGCTCCCCCTCGACGCGCACCTGGTGGCCCTCCCACTCCCAGCGCCCCTCCTCGAGCGCGCGCCGGAGCTCCGGCAGGCGCTTGCCGAGCCGGGGGCCGAGCACGGGCAGGTTCGGCTTCAGGCGCACGCTGCCGCCGGCGCCCTCCGTCGGCACGAGCTCGCGGACGCGGAGCTCGTCGGCGATCTCCTGCGCGTGCTCGCGCGTGCCGTTCGAGGCGCCGTAGACGACGGCCTTGCGGAGCGGCTGGCGCTGCTTGATCCCGGCCTGCGAGCGCGCCTGCCGTCCCAGCTCGACGATGCGCCTGACCTCCGCGATCGCGGCGAGCAGCGCAGGGTCCGGCTCCTCGACGCGCGGCCACCCGGCGAGATGCACCGAGTCGGGTGCGCCCTCGCAGACGCCGGCGACGAGGTTCCGCCACAGGTCGTCGGCGATGAACGGCATCACCGGCGCGATCACGCGGAGGCCCTGGACGAGCGCGTACCAGAGCGTCCGGAACGCAACCTCGTCGAACGAGTAGAAGCGGCGCCGCGAGCGGCGGATGTACCAGTTCGACAGATCCTCGACGAAGGCCTCGAAGGCGCGCGTGACGGCCGGCGTCCAGTAGCGCTCGTACGCGTCGGTCGCCTCGGTGACGAGCTGCCGGGTCAGGGCCACGACCCAGGCGTCGAGCGGCTGGCCGACCGGCGGCCCGGTCTCGAGATCCTCGTAGGTCGGCTGGAACTCCTCGATGTTCGCGTAGGTGACGAAGAACGAGACCGAGTTCCAGAGCGTCAGGAGGCGCCGCTTGACCTCGTTCGCGGGGCCGTAGCCGAAGTTGATGTTCTGGCTCGGGATCTGCGCGGCGTACATCAGGCGCATCACGTCTGCGCCGATCCGCTCGAACGCCTCGTTCGCCTCGATCGCGTTCCCCCACGACTTGTGCATCTCGCGGCCGGTCTCGTCGCGCACACGTTCGTAGGCGAGCACGCGCCGGTACGGGTTCCGGCCGGTCAGCGCCACCGACATGAAGCACTGCGAGTAGAACCAGAGCCGGATCTGCTCGCGGCTCTCCGAGACCCAGTCGGCCGGGAACCACTCCTCCCAGTACGCGTGGTCGGGGAGGTCGGCGCCGGTCAGGCCCTGCGCTGCGCCCGTCGCGTAGCCGCCCGGCTGCCACACCGGGTTCTCCCAGCCGAGGGTCGAGAGCGGGACGATCCCGGCGTCGAGCCACGCGTCGCCGACCTCGGGGATACGCTGTACCTCCTCGCCGCAGGACTCGCAGCGAATCGGCACCTCGTCGATCCACGGCCGGTGCAGCTCCTGCAGCTGCTCGAGCCCGCGCACCGCACGCTCCTCCAGCTCCGCGCGGGAGCCGATCACGTTCAGCGTCCCGCAGGTGCACGGATAGAACGGCAGCGGCAACCCGAAGTAGCGCTTGCGCGAGATGTTCCAGTCGCGCATGTTGCGCAGCCAGTCGTCCATGCGCTTCTTGTACTGTGGCGGCGTCCACTCGACCGTGTCGTTCTGCTCGAGCAACGCGCCGCGGATCTCGTCGACGCCGATGAACCAGTCGTCGACGACCCGGAAGAGAAGCGGCGTGTGGCAGCGCCAGCAGATCGGGTAGCGGTGCGTGATCCGTCCGGCCTCGACGAGCAGGCCGTTGTCGCGGAGGGCGGCGATGATCGGCTCCTCCGCTTCCGTCGTCGACAGCCCCTCGAGCGGCCCGAAGCCGGGGTAGAAGCGGCCGTCCTCGTCGATCGGCGCGATCACCGGCAGCCCGTGCTCGCGCCCGAGCTCGAAGTCCTCGGTGCCGGCGCCGGGCGCGATGTGGACGATCCCGGTGCCGTCGTCGAGCGCCACGTCGTCCCACGGGATCACCCGGTGCGCCGACGGGTCCTGCGCCGGCAGCTCGTCGAAGGGCCCGTCGTACTCGAGCCCGACCAGGTCCTCCCCGTGTACGACCCGGTCGTAGTCGCGCCCCTCCTCCGCGAGGCGCCACTCGCCGTTCGCGAGCCCGTAGTGGGCGTCGGGCTTCACCGCCGCGGCGACGTTCGCCGGCAGCGTCCAGGGCGTCGTCGTCCAGACGACGAGCGCTTCGCCCTCGCGGCCGCGGATCGGGAAGCGGACGTAGAGCGACGGGTGTTCGAGCTCCTCGTAGTTGCCCTCGCCCGCCTGCTCGTGCTGTGAGAGCGACGTGCCGCAGCGCGGGCACCACTGCGTCGAGCGGTGGCCCATGAACAGCCAGCCGCGCCGGCGGACTTCCTCGAGGAACCGCCAGATGTACTCGATGTTCGTGTCGGAGAAGGTGTAGTAGTCGTTGTCCCAGTCCATCCACATCCCGAGCCGCTTGGACTGCTCCGTGATCACCTCGGCGAACTCGGCGACGCGCTCGCGGCAGCGGGCCGCGAACTCGGCGAGGCCGTACTCCTCGATCTCGCGCTTCGAGTTCATCCCGAGCGAGCGCTCGACCTCGACCTCGACCCACAGGCCCTGGCAGTCGAACCCGTTCTGGTAGCGAAGCTCGTGCCCGCGGGCAGCCTTGTAGCGCTGGAAGACGTCCTTCAGCGCCCGACCCCAGGCATGGTGCACGCCCATCGGGTTGTTGGCCGTGATCGGCCCGTCGAGGAAGCTGAACCGGGGTCCTCCCTCGTTCAGCCCACGCAGACGGTCGAACGTGCCCTCGCGCTCCCAGCGCTCGAGGACCACGCGCTCCAGCGCAGGGTGGTCGGGGACGTGCGACAGCGGCGCGAACTTGCGTGCCATGGTTCGATTCTATTTGCGGCCGGGAAGGATCCAGCCGCCCCGCTCGTTACCACTAGAGCCCCGAGAAAAGGAAAGGAAAACCTGAATGTCCACTGCAGTCACGACTGCGACCTTCGAGACGGAGGTCCTGAAGAGCGAGAAGCCGGTGATCGTCGATTTCTGGGCCGAATGGTGTGGCCCTTGCCACGCCGTCTCGCCGGTGCTCGACAAGATCGCCGACGAGCGAGCGGAAGAGCTGCGGCTCGTGAAGGTCAACGTCGACGAGGAGCAGGACCTGATGATCCGCTACGGGGTCCAGTCAATCCCGACAATCGTCCTCTTCAAGGACGGCGAGCCCGCGGCCGCCGTCATCGGCGCGATGCCGAAGGGTGCCATCGAGCGCGGCCTCGGCCTCGCCGACGGCACCGAGGCTTGACCTACTAGCAACCGTCGCCGCCGCGGCCACCCGCGTGCGAGTGAAATGGGTGAGAGTTCGGTGTCGCCCGTTGACGCCGTCCGCCTATGGTGCTCGTGAGCCCGTTACTAGCATGGCGCCGGAGTCTCCCCGGTACGCCGG
>JBKPSO010000078.1:0-4152 GCA_046735055.1 Actinomycetota bacterium | reverse complement strand
GTGGATCCCGTCGACGAAGCGAACCCAGTTGCAGCGGGTGCACATGACGAGCGAGTGCGTCCGCGCGCTGTCCGCGAGGTAGCGGACGCCGCGGAGCAGGTCGCCGTTCGAGACGCCGGTGGCGGCGACGATGACCTCGCCCGAGACGAGGTCCTCCGGCGTGAAGACCTGCTCCGCGTCCTCGATCCCGTACTCGCGCGCGGCCTCGATCTCACGCCGCGAGGTCGGCCAGAGCTGCGCCTGGAGCTCGCCACCGAGGCAGCGAAGCGCGCCGGCGGTCAGCACGGCCTGCCGTGTCCCCCCGATGCCGATCGCGAGATGGTCGTTCGTCCCGCGGATCGCGGCCGAGATCGCCGCGGTAACGGTGCCGTCCTGGATCAGCTTGATGCGCGCCCCGGCCGCACGGATCTCCTCGATCAGGTCGTGGTGGCGCGGCCGGTCGAGGACGATCGTCGTCACGTCGCCGACGTTGCGGCCGAAGGCGTCGGCGATGCCCTGCACGTTCTCGGCGACCGGCCGCAGTAGGCTGATCCGCCCGCGTGCGCGCGGGCCCACGGCGATCGTGCGCATGTACATGTCGGGCAGGCGCCGGAGCTTTCCGGGCTCCCCGACGACGATCATCGAGATCGCGCCGTTCCCGCCGCGGGCGACGACGCCACGGCCCTCGAGCGGGTCGAGGGCGAGGTCGACCTCCTCGCCGCCGGCGCCGACCGGACCGCTCAACGAGCTTCCGGCCTCGACGTCGCCGGCGCCGATCACGACCGTTGCGCTGATCGGCAACTGGGCGAGCGCGGCCTCCATGCCGGAGAACGCGGACTCCTCGGCGCTCTCCTGATCGGCCCGCCCCAGCCAGCGGGCCCCGGCGAGAGCCGCGCGCTCGGTCCCGCGCAAGTACGACTCGCACATGCAGAACGAGGCCTCGGGTCGCAGCCCCGCACTCTCGCGTTCGGTGAGCTCTTCCGTCGCCATCAGACCTTGACCAACCGTTCCGCCCTGCTGAGCACGAGTTCCATCACGGTAGCGATCGAGAGCTCGATCCTGCTGTTCTCGACAACGGGAATGCCCGCGCGCCGGGCCTGCTCGACCACGAACTCCTGCACGAGGCGGATGTCCGGAAGCGCGTCGAGGTACTTTTGCACCGGGCGAAGGCCCTCCGAGCTCGCGTCGCGCACCCAGAAGTGCGCGGCGTGCGTGTCCTTGTCCTCGATCGCGAGCACGCACTGGACGACCAGCGCGCCCTCGACCTTGGGGAGCATCCCGGGGACGAGATGGACGCCCTCGAGCACGAGCGACCACCCTTCCTGCAGCGCACGGTCGATCACCGCGCGGACGCCGATCAGGACGTTCTGCGTCTGCTCGACGAATGCGCCGAGCACGTCGCGGAGCTCGTCCTCGTCGGGGACGTCGAAGCTCGAGCGGTGGATCGACGGCATGAACCGGCGCGACAGGAACGTCCGCATCGTCTGGCGGACGAAGTCCGTGGAGCTCACCCGCGTGATCCCGAGCCGGTAGGCGACCTCCGTCGCGACCGTCGATTTCCCCGTTCCCGTCGCGCCGCCGATCAGCAGGATGATCGGCACGTCGAGCTCCCGCAGCGTCTCGTGCCGGCGCAGGCGGCGCAGCGCCTGCGCGCCCTCGTTCTCGCCGAGCACGTCGAAGGCGAGCTCCTCGAGCCGGTCGAGGTCGATCGACGGCTCGCCGCGCGCCGCCAGGTCGCTCTCGACGCGCAGCGCGAGTTCGTAGGCGCGGTCGGCGGCGACACCGGTCGCCATCAGGGCGCGCGCCATCAGCCCCTTCGAGTACGGCAACCCTTCGCCGCCGCCGAGCGGCAGGGGGTCGGCGCGACGGCGCTCGGTCATCGGGTGAGATTCTCCCTCGGTTGCGCTCCGACCGCCAACTCCGCGAGCTCGAGTAGCGCGTCGTCCAGGCCGGGAGCCTCCACGTCGTACGTCGCCAGCACGACCTCCGCCCCGCGCGCGGCGGCCGCCTCGGCGACGACATCGATCGCGGCCGCCTTCAGCTCGACCAGGAAGACCTCGGCGTCGACGTGCTCCAGGTCGCTGCGGAGCGCCGCGCGGTCGGCGAGGCTGCGGGAGGACGAGACGATCTCGCCGAGGTGGTCGAACCGCGCCGGGCCCGTCGTGAAGAGCGCTGTCCGTCGCCCGGCGAGCGGCTCGACGGGACGAAGGCGAAGGTCGAAGCGGATCGCCCGCCGCCCGAGCGCGCCTGCCTGCGCGGCGACCTCGTCGCTCGTCGTCAAGACGAGCTCGCTGATCAGCGCGCGGTAGGGATTGAGCCCGGACTCGAGGTCGTGCGCGACGAGGATCCGCGCCTCGGCGGCAACCGGCGGGACGGCGGCGCCGCTGCCGTCGAAGACGACAACGTCCGCTCCGCGCTCGGCGGCGAGCTCCATGCCGTCCGGGACGTTCGAGAAGAACGGCGCGCCGGCGAGCCCCCCGCCGCAGCGCCGGCAGCCGATCGTCGGCACGCCCGCGACCGCCGCGGTCTCGAGGTGGTCGGAGGCGGCGTGCCGGCCGGCGCGGGAACGCTCCAGGAGCTCGGCGAGGGTCGGCGCGATCTCGACGATTTCCGGCGCGGGCGGACCGCCGCGGCCCATCGCGACGACGAGCACGTCGTGCTCGCGGGCGAGCAGGCGGGCTAGGTGGCCCGTGACGGCCGTCTTTCCCACCCGCTTCCCCGTCCCGAGCACCGCGAGCGAGGGCAGCGGGAAGCGCTCGAAGACGGGCGGCTCGAAACGGAAGTCCGCTCCGACGTACGGGAGGCCGGCAGCGAGCGCATGCGACGCGAGCAGCAGGCGTGCGCTCGGGTTCAACACGGGCTCGTCGGAGAGGTCGACGACGACCTCCGGCTCGTGGAGCGCGACCGCCTCCTCGATGCTCGCGACGAGCGGCAGGCCGTAGTCGTCGCCGCCACGAAGCTTCTCGGTCCCCCCGGCGAACAGCGCCGCGACGAACGCGTACGGCAGCTCGGCCAGCGCGTCGCGCACGAGCGGGGCGTAGTGCTCCCCGTCGACCACCGCCAGCGCCTTCAGCTTCGCGACGAGAGCTCTCCCTCGATCCTCGCTGTGTACTTCTCGAACTCGAGCGTGTCGGTCGAGAACTGGATGATCCGCTCCTGGCCGTGGAATGGGTAGCGCCGCCAGACGGATACGTGGGCGCCTTCGATCTCGATCACGTTGTAACAGGGTCGCGTGTTCCCCCTGAGCCGGAGCGACGAAACGGTGCCCGCGTTGAGGATGAACATGTTCTCGAGGCGCCACGCATAGGGGACGTGCTTGTGCCCCGAGAGGACGATCTGCACTCCGGCCCGCTGGAGGCATTCGAGCGCGTCCCCGGCGTCGTAGACGACATTCCGCTCGCGGCCGGTACCGGGGACGGGCAGTAGGTGGTGGTGGAGGACGAAGATACGCAGCTCCGAGCCGTCAGCGAACTGCTCCTCGATCCACGGGTAGCGGCCGCGCCCGATCTGGCCGTGGTCGAGGTCGGGCTCGGTCGAGTCGACTGCGACGACGGTGACGCTTCCGAGCCGCAGCACCGAGCTCCGCTCGCCGAAGAGATCCTCGAAGTGCACGTAGCCGACGTTGCGGGCGTCGTGGTTCCCCGGGATGACGACGAGCGACGCGCACTCGAGCCGGTCGAGGTACTCCTTCGCCTGCACGTACTCGGGCTTGAACCCGAAGGTCGTCAGGTCGCCGGAGCAGACGACGAGGTCGGGCCGGAGGTCGTTGACCTCGGCGATTGCGCGCTCCATCAGGTTGGGGACGAAGTACGGCCCGCCGCAGTGCAGGTCGGAGATGTGAGCGATCGTGAAGCGCTCCCCGGCGGCCACCCTGAGAGTCTAAGGCGTCCGGGCTGGCGGGTATCCTGACCCGAGTTGAAGTCGGACTCACCCGATTTCCAGGCATATCGTGGTACCGAGACGCCCCAGTTCGCCAACGAGGCGGAGTTGGAGTGCGCGAAGGTCCTCGATTACTACGGCGTCCCGTGGCTCTACGAGCCGAGGACGTTCGTCCTCGAGACCGACGACGAGGGACGCGTGCTCGAGGCGTTCACGCCCGACTTCTACCTGCCCGAGCAGGATCTCTATCTCGAGATCACCGTGATGAAGCAGTCGCTCGTCACGCGCAAGAAC
>JBKPSO010000077.1:0-4596 GCA_046735055.1 Actinomycetota bacterium | reverse complement strand
AGGCACGCAGACGGTCGCTCTCGCGGAGCTCGTCGACGAACGGATGAAGAATTGGACGGTCCATGACGAAAGGCCGAACCGGCCGGTTCGGCTCTTCGATCGTAGCGCTGTCTAGTTGAACTGCGCCTGTGTGCGGTCGAGGCCCTCGGCGTCGAGCGTCTCGATTGCATCCGCGGCGCGTGAGATCAGCGTCTCCGGGTCGTCCTCCGGCGTGAAGTCCGACAGCACGTAGTCGGCGAGCGGGCGCGGATCGCCGCGACCGGGCCGGCCGACGCCGATGCGCAGGCGCATGAACTCCGGCGTCTTCAAGTGCTGCGCGATCGAGCGCAGGCCGTTGTGACCTGCGAGGCCGCCGCCCTTGCGCGCCTGCAACCGGCCGAGGTCGAAGTCGCCTTCGTCGTGGACGACGAGGACCGCATCCGGCTCGAGCTTCCAGAAGCGCGCCGCGGCCGCGACGGAGCGGCCGGACTCGTTCATGTACGTCTCGGGCTTCAGCAACGCGACGCGATGGCCGTCGAGGCGCAGCTCCGCGAGCTGTCCGGAGAACTTGCCCTTCCACGACGCGCCGTGCCGGCGCGCGAGCTCGTCAAGCACCATCCAGCCCGCGTTGTGGCGGTGCCGCGCGTACTCGCGCCCGGGGTTGCCGAGGCCGACGACGAGGAGGTCGAGCGACGAGGCGCGTTCGCCTCGGCGCCACGGGAGACGCATCAGCCTTCTGTGGTGCCGGGCTCGCCCTGCTCGCCTGAGCCCGCGTCCGCAGCCGGCGCGGCCTCGCCCTCGGCTGCACCTTCCGGCGCCTCTTCGCCCTCTGGCACCTCGCCCTCGGCGAGCTCCTCGCCTTCCTCGACCTCCGGCTCGGGCTCCTCGACGCGCGTCGGGAGCGTCACCGTCGCGAGAACGGTTTCCTCGGGATTGTCGAGGTAGGTGACACCGTCCATCGGCGCCAGGTCTGCGAGGCGCAGCGTGTCGCCGATCGCCATGCCCGAGACGTCCAAGTCGATGTGCTCCGGGATCTCCATCGGCAGCGCCTCGACGTTGATCTCGCGCTGTACCTGGGAGAGCACGCCGCCCTCCTTCGCGCCGGCCGGCTCGCCGACGAGCTGCACGGTCACGCTCGCCTGGATGGGCTGGTCGAGCCGCACTTCCTGCAGATCGACGTGCGAGATGTGGCCGCGGATCGGATCCTGTTGGTAGTCCTTGAGGATCGAGGCGTGCGTGGTCTTCTGGCCCTCGAGCACGACGTCGAGAATCGCGTGTAGGCCGCCTTGCCCGGTCAGGACCCGGCGGAGCTCCCGCTCGGGGATGAAGATCGCGTACGGCTGCTTGCCGTTGCCGTAGAGGACGCCGGGAATGAAGCCCTCGCGGCGTAGGCGACGGGCGTCGGCAGAGCCGCGCCGCTCGCGCTCTTTGACTTGCAGCTTGACTCGTTCACCGGCCATTTCGGCGGCCCATGGTACCTGGCGTTCTCTGGGGCGGCGCTGACGGCGGGAGCCAACGCTGCGCGGCACGCGGACAGTACGCCCGTACGGACTACTTCTTGATGTGCAGGTCTATTCCAAGAAGGACGAGCGGCCAGAGGAAGATCGCGAAGATGGCCGAGAGGACGCCGCGCCAGCCGTGCACGTGCTGGAAGTAGTGGTGCGACGCGGCGATCGCCACTCCGACGCCCAGATAGACGAGGAACAGGAGGCTCGGGCCGCGTCTTCGCATGCGAAAGTCCTAACCCGGCCCCCGTTTTCGGAAACTCAGTGTTGGACGCGCTCGCAGTCCCCCGTGACGCGGTCGATCGTGTCCGCGAGAACGGTGTCACGGCCGGGCCCGCACGAGATGACGTCGCGCTGTCGGTCCTCCGCTCTGACGATGTCGTCGCCTCGGCCGGTCGAGATGCGGTCGTGTCCACGCTCGGCCAGCACGCGGTCGTGGCCATCGCCACCGATGACGATGTCGTTGCCCGGACCGCCGATCAGCACGTCGTCCCCCGGGCCGCCGTCGAGCCGGTCGTCACCCAGATCGCCACCGAGTACATCGGGGCCCTGTAGGCCGTCGAGCTCGTCGTTCCCGTCGTAGCCGTTCAGGAAGTCCTTGAACGGCGACCCGCTGATGGAGTCCGGCCCGGGAGTGCCCGCGAACTGACACGGGTTGGTGATGCGGCGCACGCCGTCCGTGGCGACGTCGAGTAGGTAGATGCCCCAGCGCAAGCACTCGCGCCCCGAGGCGAAGGCGATCTGCGTCCCGTCCGGCGACCACGCCACCGAGCTGTAGGGATGCACGTCGTCGGCGCGCCAGCGCGGGCTCGAGCCGTCCGGCGCCATCGTCCAGAGGTCGTAGCCGAAGGTCTCGCCCGCGTGGCGGTCGCGGTTACTGATGAACGCGATCGTCTTGCCCTTCCACGCCGGCATCCGATCATCGCCGTGCGGTGTGCGGCTCATGTTGCGGAGACCGGTCCCGTCGGCATTGACCGAGTAGATCTCGAAGTCGCCGTTGCGATTCGTCTCGAACGCGATCGTCCCACCGTCGGGTGACCAGGTCGGGTTGACGGACTGATTTGGCCCGACCGCGATCACGCGGGCGCCCGAGCCGTCGGCGTTGATGACGGCAATCCCCCCGTCAGTCGAACTGAGCAGGGTGACACCGAGCGCCAGCCGCGTCCGGTCCGGCGACCAGACCGGAAGGCCGGTGCTCTGCGACGGCTTGACGTAGTCCGTCAGCAGCGTTTGCCGCAACCCAGGCCCCAAACGCAGCAGCCTGACCTCGTTCTCGATCGTGAAAGCGATGGTGTCGCCGGCCCACGAGGGATACTCGCCCGGCCCGTTGTCGCCGACAGGTCCGCCCGATGCGTCTACGCCGATCGTCGTGCGGAGCGTCCCGAATGCGACAGCGAGACCATTGTCGCTCCAACTCGGGGACGCGTTACTGGCGCGCCGGCCGTCGACGCCGATGATCTCCTCCGGCCGGCCGGGCGTCACGATCCCGACCGACTCAGGCGGGGCGTCGCAACCCGGCTGCTGGCGCATGAATGCAATCGCGCCGCCGGTCGGCGACCAGACGGGAAACCGGTCGTGCCAGGCCCGATTCCCATTGCAGCCGGCGCGAGCAGGCGCCGCGGCCCCGATCGCCAGCAGCGACGCGACGATGGCCAACGAGATGAGACCCCTCATCGCCGGCCAACGTAGCTCCGCGATGTGAGCGAGAGGTTAAAACCGGCCTTCAGACGCGGCCGCCCCCAGCCGATTCAAGCCACATGGTGATCGGCATCGGCGACGGCGCGCGCCTGATGCGCGCGAGCTGGGTGCTCGTCCGGCACGACCGTACGCTCCTCTGGTTCCCGGTGGCATCGACGTTCTGCTTCCTCGTCACTGCCGGGTTCTGGCTGTACGAGGGCGCATGGCTGTACTCGCTCCACGGCCCCTGGCTGATCTTCGTGCCACTGATCGCGCTCGCCCTGTATTGCCTGACGTTCATCGGGATCTTCTTCAACGTCGCCCTCGCCGGCGCCGCAGACTCGGTGATGGACGGTCGCGAGGCTTCGTTCGGTGCAGGCTGCAACGTCGCGCTGTCACGGCTCGGCTCGATCGCCCGCTGGGCTGCGTACTCGCTCTTCGTGCAGACGGCGCTCAGCTTTGTCGAGAGCATCAGAGGGCTGCGCTGGGTCGGCAAGGCGGCGGAAGTCGCCTGGAGCTTCGCGACGTTCTTCGTCGTGCCGCTGATCGCGCTCGAGGGGCTCGGCGCGGGCGACGCGCGCCGGCGCTCGTTCGAGCTCGCCAAGACGAACTGGCGCGCCGAGAGCGGCGGCCTCGGCGCGCTGAAGGCAGCGATGTTCGTGCCCGGTGTGCTCTTCGTCCTCGCCTACGAGGCGCTCAAGGGTGGCGACGTCCACTCGCACGCGCTACAGGCACTGCTCGGGCTGGTGCTCGTGGCGGGAGTCGTTGTCGGCGTGGTCGCGAGCGTCGTCAGACAGGTGTTCGCCGTCTCGCTCTACCGAACATCCGAAGCGCCGCTCTAGAAGAGCGCGTTCATGTCCTGGAAGATCGCGGACACCGAGTCGTCCGCGAAGACGTTGTGGATCGTCTCCGCGAGGATGTCCGCAACAGTCAAGACCGTGACACGTTCCGGCTTCGTCAGCGGATCGATCGGCACCGTGTCGGTCACGACGACGCTGTCGAGCGCGCTCGCTTCGATCCGCTCGATTGCCGGCGGCGAGAAGATGCCGTGCGTCGCGCACGCATAGACCTTCTTCGCGCCGTGTTGCTTGAGGAACTCGGCGCCGGCGACGAGCGTGCCGGCGGTGTCGATCATGTCGTCCGTCATCACCGCGCACTTGCCGTCGACGTTGCCGATGATGTTCGTGATCTGCGCGACGTTGTGAGCCGGGCGGTCCTTCTGGAGGACGGCGAGGTCGCCGCCGATCATCTCCGCGAACTTGCTCGCGAGCCGCGTGCGGCCGGTGTCCGGCGCGACGGCGACGAGCTCTTCCGGCAGCCCGAGGTCGCGGAAGTACTGCGCCAGCATCGGCAGCGCGGTCATGTGATCGACCGGGACGTCGAAGAACCCCTGGATCTGGCCGGCGTGGAGGTCCATCGTCAGCACGCGATCTGC
>JBKPSO010000076.1:0-11906 GCA_046735055.1 Actinomycetota bacterium | reverse complement strand
GTCCTCGACCTCGACCGCCAACTTGCGCGGCTGCCGGATCGGCGTCGAGGGCCGCTCGCGCAGCGCCGACCAGCCGCCCGCGGCGAAACGGGCCAGCAGCCGGTACACCGTCGAGCGGTGCACGCCGGAGGCGGCGGCCGCCGCCTCCGGCGTCATGCCGGACTCGACCACCTTCGCCACGATCTCGCACCGCGACTCCCACGACAGCCGCTTCCGTCGCGGACGACCAGTACCGTTGATCAGCATTCCGGGCCTCCTTTGGGCGCCATGGGCGGTGACACCCCAAGGCTCTCGGGAGGCCCGGACGGCACTATCAGCCGTCGCGCAGGTGTGTAGTCAGTACACCTAGGTCGAGCGACCTACCGCGGTCGGGGGAGTCCCCTTTACCCCGAGAGCTTCCTGCCGATGATGACCTGGTGAGTCTCCTCCGGAGACGGCTCGTCCTCTTGGCGCTGCTCGGCGTGCTCGCTGCGGCGATCCAGGCTGGGCCTGCGCTCGCCGCCCTCGCCTGATCGTCGTCGCCGACGACGACTCGCTCGTCTGGGGCAACGCTCAGCAGACCGCGTCGAACGCGCGCGCCCTCGGCCTGACGGCGATGCGGATCACGCGCCAGTGGCACCCGGGCGAGTCGAAGGTGCCCCCCGACTTCCAGGACACGCTGTACCGGATCGTCGGCGACGTGTCGGGGCTGCGCATCGTCGTCACCCTCTACGGGCGGCCCGAGGACTAGGCATGGTGGGGCCGTCGGCGTCACCCGCGGCGGCAATCCGACAGCGACGCTGATCGGTGTCGACTCCGGCCTGACTTACCGCATCTGGGTCCGCTTGGTCTCCGAGGACGGCCAGCGCGCGCAGGCAACTTTCGAGGTCACGACACCCGGTGTGATCGCCAACCCGAAGGTGGACGTCGGTCGGCCGAAACGGCTCGATCCTGCTCAACGGGCAGCCCTGGTTCCCGATGATGCTCTACTCGGTCTGCCCGTGGGAATACCCCGCAGCGCTCGGGGCCGGGATCAAACCACTTCTACTCCGGCGCCGCCTCGCTCGACTGGGGCCGCGGCATGTACCCGTTGCTGATCGCGAAGGCGGACGTGGTCGGGTTCGACCTCTACCCGCTGCAGGAGTGGTGCTGGCCCGACCGGATTGCGGACGTCTTCTACTCGCAGAGGGAGCTCGTCGAGCTGGCCGGAGACAAGCCCACGTTCCAGTGGATCGAAGCGGCCGACTGGAAATGTCCCGGCGGGCCGACAGCCGTCACCCAGGCCGGCCCGTCACCTACATGCCGAACCAACCCGCGACCCACGACAACGGCGCAGTCGTGCTCTCGGCGCGGAACTGGGCCGGAGCGCTCTACGTGATCGCCGTCAACTCGTCGTTTTCGGCGCAGAACGCAACGACGCGCTCGCCTCTCCTGAACAGGCGGACGCTGAGGGTGCTCGGCGAGAGCCGTCGGGTCAGGCCGGTCGGCGATGCCTTCGGCGACACCTTCGCGCCGATGGGTGTGCACATCTACTACGCCGGCCCGGCGGAGTAGCGGCCGGGGGCAGGCTTCAGCTTGTCCCGGCGAACGCGCGCGGCGCCGACGGTGTATACGGGTACATGCTCGCGCTCGCGGCTCTCCTCGTCGCGCTCGCCGCGCCGCTGCCCGACCTCGACCAGGCTCCGCCGCAGGGGCTCTCGGTCGTGGCGCGCGGCGGCCGGCTGCTGCTCGTCTTCGGCTCTGCGGTCGACAACATCGGGCCCGGCGAGCTAGTCGTCGTCGGACGGCGGGCGGGGCGGGTGATGCGCACGTGGCAGGTCGTCGGCGGTCGCCGCTACCCGCTCCGGGTCCGGCTCCGCTACGTCCGCTCGGAGACGCACGAGCACTGGCACTTTCCCGGCTTCGAGCGCTACGAGCTGCGGCGGCTCGACGGGACGCTTGTCGGTCGCGACCGCAAGACCGGCTTCTGCCTGCGAGACGCGTACGAGACCCGAGCCCTGAACCGCAAGCCGGTCTGGGCAGGCGAGTGCCGCCGTGGTCACCCGGAAGCGCAGTCCGTTCGCGAAGGGATCTCGGTCGGCTTCGGTGACGACTACGTGCCGCAGAAGGAAGGCCAGTCGATCGACGTCACCGGGCTCGAGCCCGGCCGGTACGTGCTCGTGCACCGAGCCAACCCGGAACGGGTCCTGCGCGAGCGCTCGTACGCCAACAACGCCGCGTCGGCGCTGATCGCGCTGAACGGCCAGGCAGTCGTGCTCCTCCGCCGCTGCCCCAGCTCGGCCCGCTGCGGAACCTGAGCGCCGCGACCGGTGTACTGTCGGCAACGGAAGGAGGAAGCATGCGGAAGCTCACCATCGTGCTCGGAGTCGTGGCACTCCTCTCGGCGCCCGCCGCGCTCGCGAAAGAGCGGAACGTGAGCATGATCGGCGCGCCGGCCGCGCCGACGGCCGGCCGGGCGTGGACGGCGACGGTCTCGGTGAAGATGGACGGCCACTACACGATCGGGAAGGCCCCCGCCGTGCGGCTCATCAACCCCGCCGGGAAGGCGCTGACCGTAGTCTCGACGCCGACCTCGAGGGCGGGCATCTATCGCGCGCGGCTCGTCTTCCCGACCGCCGGAATATGGCGCGTGCTCGTGCTCGATCGGGAGACCGGCCGCTCGTACGAGTTCCACAAGATGACAGTGCGGGCGAGCTAGGCTCGCCCGCTCGGTGTTCATCGGGGACAGGCGCCACCTGAGGGTGCCTGTCCCGAGGAAGAGGGCGGTGAACCACGGAAAGCCGTACTCGACGGTGAGGGTCAGACCGTCGTCGTAGCGTGACCCGGCGAGACCGAGGTCGCCCGCCGTCCGCGCTGCGTCACCCAGGCCGTAGAGCGCCTTGGCGACGTTCCAGCGGTCGGCGACCTCCTGGGAGAGGGCGAGACCCTGCATCAGAAGGGGCTCGGCTTTGCGGGAGTCCCCGCGACTGAGGGCCAGAAGCCCCAGATCCGTCGAGACCAGACCGATCCCGGCTCGGTCGCCGAGCCGGCGGAACGCGGCGAGACTCTCTGCGACCAGTGCTTCGGCGCGGTCGTCATTGCCTGTGAACCAGACGGCGATCCCGAGTCGGTCGAGCGTCCTCGCCACCCCTGTGTCGTCGCCGATCGCCCGGAAGGTCTCGATCGCCTGCTCGAACAGGGCACCGCGCCCGCGAAATCTCCACGCGTCCGGACGGCGAGCGCGAGCGCCTCGAGTGCGGCTGCGCGCCCGGGCTCGTCGCCGCGGGCCTCGTTCAGCTCGATGCTCTCGCGGCAGAGCGCTTCCGCAGCCTCGTAGTCGCCCGCGTAGTGCGCGAGGACGCTGGCACCGGTCAGCGCGCGAGCGCGCAGCTCAGGGTCGCCATCTCGGGAGAGCGCCAGCCGGAGCCACGCGCGTCCCTCGGCGAAGTAGCCGCGCTCGAGCCAGAACCTCCAGAGTGCCGCTCCGAAGCGGAGAGCGCTCGCGTCATCCCCGGTGCGCAGAGCGAAGTCGAGTGCCGCACGCAGGTTTGCGTGCTCGGACTCGAGCAGCTCCGACCAGGTCGCGTGTTCCTGGCCGGCAAGCCGTGGCGCCGTGTCCTCCGCCCGGTCGAGAAAGAAGGCGGCATGACGCCGACGCACCACCGTCTCCTCGTTTCCGCTCGCGAGCTGCTCTTCCGCATACGCGCGCACCGTCTCCAGCATCGAGAAGCGGTCCCCGCTCGCCTGAACCAGGCTGTTGCCGACGAGTTCGCGAGTGCGTCGATCGAGGCCCCGCAGACCGCCTCGACTGCCTCCAGCGTGAACCCTCCGGCGAAGGTCGCGAGCCGGGGGAAGACGCGCCGTTCCTCGTCTCCGAGCAGGCTAAAGCTCCAATCGAGGGTTGCGCGGAGCGTCTGCTGTCGCGCCGGCAGGTCGCTAGCTCGATCTCGCGCAGCCCTGTCTCGCTCGTGTCGAGATCGGGGCGCACCGCCCGGGCCCGCTCGACGAAGAGCGTGACGCAATCCGGGAGCTCGAGCGGTGCGAGCGGGAACTCGCGCTCGGGCGAGAGGCGCAGGCGAGTCCTGCTGGTCGAGACGACCTTTAGACGCGGGCACGCGTCCAGGAGCTCGACGAGCCGCAATGCCGCTGGAGCGAGGTGCTCAACATCGTCGAGTACCAGCAGGAGCTCGGCGTTGCCCAGCTGGCCCTGGAGACCCACGAGAGCGTCTCCCTTGGGCGTGCGAACGCCGACGGCGCCGGCGATCGTCGGGAACAGGAGATCGGCTCGCGACACCGCTCCCAGCGGCACGGTGACGACACCCCCGTCGAAGTCGGGCTGGACCGCCTCGGACATCGCGAGCGCGACCCGGGTCTTCCCGACGCCGCCCGGTCCCGTGACCGTGACGAGGCGAACTCCCTCGGTGCGGACGAGCTCCCCGAGTTGCGAAACCTCGCGCTCTCGACCGATCAGACCTGACACAGCTCGTGGAGGCGGATCGCCATCGCCTCGGCGAACCGGGTGTCGTTGATGTCGAGGTCGAGCTCGTGTAGCTCGGCGCGGCTACGGTCGAGGTGACTCCGGGGGATCCTGTGGGCCGGCTCTCGTCCTGCCGAAATGCGCGCCGCCGCAAGGCCATGCCGGCGATCGCCGCGGCAGCATTGTCGAAGACCCGTGCGGAGACGCGATTGACGCCGGCGATGTCGACGACCGAGTAGGTCATCGTCAGGTCCGAGCCGCCGACGTACGGGCGCGTGTCTCCTGATGCGACGGTCGAGACGAGAAGCTTCGGCACTCCGACGGGCAGGGACGCCGCGGCACCCGCGACGACCAGCGAGCCGCCTGTTCCTCCGAGTCCTGCGAGGCCGTCGAGCCTGTTTTCCGTGTACAGCCTGCTCACGACCTTGGCGGCTCCGCGGACATCGCGGCCAGCGCGGCAGTCCGATCTCTGGCCTCGGCGAGTGCATCGAGCTCGACTCCGGCTGCACTTGCAACCTCGTATCGCGTCACGTTGGGCGCGAAATCAGGCCGGCCGAGCACCCCGGCGTCGACGACGACGACGTCGACCTTGTGTTCGAGAAGACGTGCGCGAAGGAACCGGTACTCCGCGCCCTTCGTGTCGAGCGTCCCGACGAGGATGATGGCTACGGGTATCTCGTCTGGCACGGGAGCGTGCTACCCCACACGATGCGCCGAATGTACTCCTACGCGCCCAGCCGGGCAACGGGCCCGTGCCGACTCATGTCGGTGCCCGCCGTCTATCCGACGATGGCGTCCTCGTCCCGCTCGGCCCGCAACGAGGTAACGGGCACGGGGGAGACGGGGGAGAGGCCCATGCCCCAGAGCTTCAGCTTCGTCGTGCGGCCGCGGATCGGCAGCTCGTCGATGTAGGTCAGCTTCGCCGCCTGCTCGGGCTGCAGCAGCACCGTCGTCGACTCGGCGACGTGGAGCATGTACGGCGTCTCCTTCGTCATGCTCTCGATCCGCGACGCGGTGTTGATCGTGTCGCCGATCGCCGTGTAGGCGAGGCGCTGCGCGGAGCCGATGTTTCCGGACATGAACGGGCCGCTGTTCAGCCCGATCCCCATCTCGAACCCCGCGTGGATGTCGTTCTCCTCGAGCCACTCGTTCCAGCGCGGCAGTCGCACGTCGACCATCTCGCACGCGGCCGCGAAGGCGCGCTCGGCGTGGTCGGCCTGCTCGATCGGCGCGCCGAAGACGGCCATGATTCCGTCGCCCGTGTAGGAGACCAGGGTGCCGCCGTGGTCGAGGACGGCGCCGGTGATCTCCTCGAAGTGCCGGTTGACCATCTCGATCACCTGCGGGGCGGGGAGGTGCTCCGAGGCCGTCGTGAACCCGCGCAGGTCGGTGAAGAGCACCGTGCCCTCCACCTCCTCGCCGCCGAGGCGGAGGTCGGAGTCGGTGCGCTTGAGCACCTCGCTGACGACCGCCTCCGGGACGAAGCGCGCGAACACGCTTCGGACCTGCTCGCGCTCGAAGGCGGTGAGGACGATGAAGACGCCGAGTGCGCCCGTGGTCGCCAGCGCGAGCGCGGTGAGCGGATAGACAAACGAGACGATCCGGCCGTGGTTGAAGGCGAGTTGCACCGCGACAGTGAAGGCAACCGCCGCGACAGCGGCGACCGGGATCGAGTAACGCGGCCGGTTGCCGAGGGAGAACGCCGGGACCAGGAACGCGAACAGGATGATCAGGCTGACGGCGAGCGCGCCCGGCGAGCTGCGCAGCGGAATGCCGCGGAGGACGCTTGCGATCGCGTTCGCCTGGATCTCGCCGCCAGGCATCAGCGAGTCGACCGGCGTCTGGTGGATGTCCTGCAGCGAGGGCGCCGAGGGGCCGATCACGACGATCTTCCCCTTGAACGCGTACGCGGGCACGTGTCCGTTCAGGACGTCGGAGTAGGAGTAGCGGGCGAAGGTCCCGGTCGGCCCGAAGTAGTCGATCCATGCCCCCTCCTTCCCGAAGGGGCCCCGGGGGACGTGACGACCCGTCGCCGCCTCGACCGTTACGACGGCGAGCGTCTTCAGCCCGTTGACGGCGTACTTGACCTTCCGGATTACCCCTGCCGAATCTGCCGGGAAGAGCGCGCTGGCCGGCTTCGCGCCGATCTCGCGCAGCGTCTCGTTGCCGCCGAAGATCCGCGTTGCGCCGTTCGGGAGCGTCTCGGTCGTCGCCAGCACGACGCCGTGCGCATTCGCAACGGCGTCGGCCAGGGCGTTGTCGTCGCGGGCGGTCGTCCGCTCGGTGAACTGGATGTCGACCGCGATCGCTCGCGGGTGGCCGGCGGCGATCCGCCGGATCACCTTGGCGTGGAAGCGCCGCGGGTAGGGCCAGCGGTTGTTCCGGAGCGCGTTCGTCGTCACGTCGTCGATCGAGACGAAGACGATCGACCTCGGCGGCGTGCGGTCGCCGCGGATCGAGAAGCGGGCGTCGAGGGAGTTGCGCTCCAGCGTGTCCATCACCCCGAAGCCCCAGAGGACGAGCACGAGGCCCGCCGTCCCGAGCCCGACGAGCAGGAACAGGAGCCCGCGCAGGCGCTGGTAGCCGGCACCCTGCATCAGAGAGCCCCCACGCCGTCGCCCGGCTGTGACACGATCTTCGCCGCGTGGAGCGTTTCGAGCTTCCCGATCCCGACGCGCTGCCCGAGCCGCTGCCTGCCGGGCGGACGGAGCCGAGGACCGTCCAGGACATCGCGCCGCAGATCGACTTCCTCTACCGCGCGACCGAGAGCTTCCAGCAGTCGGTCCAGTTCGCCGATGCGAAGGCGGGCGGCGTCGTCCTGATCCTCAGCATCGGGATCCTCGATCTCTTCCGCCATCTGCGCGATTTCCTCGACGCCCGCGACCTCTCGGTCGGCTGGGGCTGGCTCGCGACCGTCTCCTGCGTGATCGCGACCGTCTTCGGGGTCCTGACGGTGGTCCAGGTCGCGCGCACGCTCTTCCCGCGCCGCCGGCCTGGGATGGGCTCGCTCTTCTTCTTCGGCGTCGTCGCCCGGCTCCCGAACCCGAGGGCGTACGAGGAAGCCGTGTGGCGCGCCTCGGAGCGCGAGCTCGTGCGCTCGATGGCGACGACCGCCTGGAACCTGGCCGGGATCGCGGCCGACAAGTACAAGCACCTCCGGCTCGCGTACGCGTGCGCACTGCTCTTCGCCGTCTTCTGGGCGCTGGCGCGGCTCGGCTTCTCGCTCGCGCATTGAGCTCAGCTTACGGCGCTTTTGCGAAGAAGCTGTGGCCCGCAGTCACGAAGTGGTGCACGTTCGTGACGATGTCGAGCACGTCGACGCGGCCGCTCTGGACGAGCACGAGCGTCCCGTCGCAGTAGTCGAGCGTCTCCCAGAGCGTTCCTCGTACGGTCGCCGAGGCGTACTTGCCCCGCGTTCGGAACTTGCCTTTCGCGTTCCCCCAGACGTGGCGAATCACCTTCTTGCCGGGCCTTGGTGCTGCCGCCAAGCCGGCGGTCGTGCGGCTCGCGCACTCGGCCAGGGGTCCGGTGAGGAGCAGCACGGTGATCGGCGTGCGCTTGCCGTTGATCGTCCCGAAGACCTGGAGGATCTTGAACCGGCCCTGGTAGAAGAACCCGGTCGAGCCGTCGTGCGAGGTCAGCCTGACGCGCCCGCGGGTCGTGTCGAGCTCGGTGCCGAGCTTTACCTGGCGGAAGCTCGTCAGCGGCACGAACGTGCCGTTGATGTTGATCAGCACCCTTCCGAAGGGCTGGACGTTCTCCTTGCCCGGCGGTGGTGGTGGCGGGAGGACGACGTGCAGGAAGCCGCGGAAGCCCTCGGTGTGCCCGTCGGGGTCGATGACCTCGATGGTGATGGGCTCGTCTCCTGGGTTCGGGAACATGTGCTGCGACGAGACGATGCAGTCTCTGCCCTGGTTCGTGTGCTTGACCGTGACCTTGGTGCTCGTGCCGTCGCCCCAGTTGATCGTGGCCGTGTAGTCGCCGATCTTGTCGAAGAACTCCTGCGACCCGAGGATCGTCGCCTGGATCTCCTCGTCGGTCGCGCCGGCGCCGAAGCGCCCGAGATAGAAGTTGAGCTCGACGTCGGTCGGTGCGCGACCGAGGTAGGCCTGGAACCAGTTCTGGATCAGGCGTGTGCGGAACTCGGTGCTGTGCAGGACCTGGAGCGCAACCTGCGTCCGCGTCGCGCCGGCGCCGAAAGCGGCGTCCCACTGTGCCTGCTCGGCGGGGGTCGGCATCCGGCCGAGGAGGTCCTGGTAGAGCGCGCTGACGAAGCCGGCGTTGGTGCCGCCTCCGCGGCTCGCGAGGTACTCCTCCGAGCCGAGAATCGAGGCGGCGACCTCCTCGTCGGTCGCGCCGGCGCCAAAGAGCGAGAGCCACTGGGCGAGCTCCGGCAGCGTCGCCGAGCGGTGCAGGAACGTCATGTAGAAGCTCTGCACGAGCAGCGTGCGGTACTCGACGCTGTGCAGGATCTCCAGGACGGCGTCCGTCCTCGAGAGTCCGCCCACGAGGCGGGGGAAGAAGGCGTCGAGCGTGGCCTGGTCGCCCTCGCGGTGCAGCAGCTCGACGATTACCTCGTCCAGCCAGAGATCCTCCGGCGCGAAGCAATCGAAGCCGAAGGTCAGGGTGGACCCCTTTCCGGCCTGCCCCCGGTCGTCGATCGGGTTCGTCGGCGGACCGATCTTCGGTGGGACGTTGCGTGACCCGAACGTGGCGGTGACGTGGCGCGGCCCGTCCATCGTCACGGTGCAGAGACCCGAGCCGCTGCAGTCGCCGCCCCAGGAGACGAACGTCGATCCCATGCCCGGAAACGGCACGAGCCCGACCATCGTGTGTTCCGGGTAGCCCTCGCTGCAATCGCCGCCGCACGAGATGCCGCCCGGGTGGCTCGCGACCGAGCCGTCGCCGACGACAGTCACCGTCAAGCCGAAGTTCAGCGGCGGGGTCGGCGGCGGGTTGCTGGGAGGTCGCTCCTTCTCGCGGGCGAAGGTGGCGGTGACCTCGCGGTTGTTGTCCATGACGACGGTGCACTGCTCGTCGTGGCCGGAGCAGTCGCCGCTCCACTCGACGAACGTCCAGTCGGTGTTGGGGTCCGCGGTCAGGGTGACGGTCGGCGGGTTACCTTCCCCGTCGAAGACGTAGAACCCCTCGCAGTCACTTGGGCAGTCGATCTGACCGTCGTTGCTCGTCACGTGGCCGTTGCCCTTGACCGCCACGGTCAGAACGAGCTCGCGGGCGAAGGTGGCGGTGACGTCGCGGTTGTCGTCCATCACGACGGTGCACTGCTCGTCGTGGCCGGAGCAGTCGCCGCTCCACTCGACGAACGTCCAGTCGGTGTCGGGGTCCGCGGTCAGGGTGACGGTCGGCGGGGCACCTTCCCCGTCGAAGACGTAGGACCCTTCGCAATCACTCGGGCAGTCGATCTCACCGTCGTTGCTCGTCACGTGGCCGTTGCCCATGACCGCCACGGCCAGAACGAACTCGCGCTGCTGCAGCGGGCCCGCGCTCGCGGGAGCACTCAGCAGGAGCCCCAGTGCGGCAACCAGCACAGAGGCGACGAGTGCGGCGCGCATCGCGCGGGGGATACTACGGCGTGCGGATGTCGGTGGCTACGACCTAGGGGCCTTGCGGCAGCGGCAGCAGCGGCCAGCGGAACGGGTTGAACGGGCCTTTGCCGTCGCAGCTCAGCTTCGCGCGCACGGCGAGCGGGTAGAAGCGGTCCTTCTGGAGCCGGAAGATGGAGAGGATCCCGCAGTCGCCGGCGCCGCGGAACTTGTCGAGGACGACGAGCCGGCTCGTTCCGCGCCTGAAGTCGATTGTGCCCAGCACCTTCGCCTGGCGCGTCGGGCGCGGCTTCCCCTTCCCGAGGTCACGGTAGGCGTGGAGCGGGATCGGCCCGATCCGGTTCAGCCCCCGGTCGACGAGGTAGAGCAGCTGAGTGCCCTGGTACGCCCCCTGGCTGCAGGTGACGGAGACGAGCCACCTGGGGGTCCCGGTGGGGTAGACGACGACGCCTGCGTACGCGGCGCGCGCCCTTGCCCAGTCGCGCTCGCAGCTCCGCGACCAGTGGAGTACGTCGCGCCACTCTGCGCGATCCTTGGCCGTCTTCGTCCCGGGGAAGCTGCCTGGTGAGTCCGCAGAGGCAGGCGCGGCGAGGAGCAGCGCGATCACGGTCGACACCGGCAGCACACGCATCTATTCGCCTCCTTGTGGATCCGATATGACGAGCGTCTCCAGGCGGCCGTGGTCGACGACCGCCGCGAGCCCGTAGTCGCCGATCGCCTGCGAGAGCTTGACGATCAGCCCGACCGCGTGGAGGCCGGCGAAGCTCGGTTGCTCCTTGCTCGCGTCCGGGTAGAGGCGCTTCGCCTTCGCGACCGTGTCGCCCTGGCGGAGGCCTCGGTCGGTGACCCACGGCCGTGAGATGTGCGCGTCCTCGAACGGCGTGTCGTCACGGCACTGCTTGGCATGGACGAGTGTGTAGAAGCTGATCGCCAGACCGGGCCAGGAGATCCGGCAGTTCCTCGAGCGGAACTCCTGCGTCTTGACCGGCCGGCCGAAGGCACGACGGGCCTGCGCGGGATCGCCGCCGCGGACGTAGAACGTCCCGATCCGCGAAAAGCCGAGGACACCCAGCGGCGGCTGCGCCGCCGACCCGGCCTGGGCGGCGAGCGCGAGTGTCGCCGCGAGCACCGGAAGCAGTGCGATCCGCGTCACCGGTGGATCCTACGATGTCGAGGCCCCGACCGGGCCCTCGAGCTCGCTCCGGCTGCGTGCCCGCTGCCGCACCGTGTGTCCCGTAGGATCGGGGCGTGTACACGCGCGAGGCCGCCTGTAGTTGCGGGCAACTTCGGCTGACGGCGGAGGGTGATCCGGTCCGGATCTCGATGTGCCACTGCCTCGCCTGCCAGCGGCGCACCGCAGCGCGTTCTCGATGCAGGCCCGCTTCCCGGCAGATCGGGTCAGCGTCGTTGGCCGCTCCACCGACTACGTCCGCATCTCGGACGATGGTGAGGAGAGGACGTTTCACTTCTGCCCCGACTGCGGCGCGACAGTCTTCTACACGGCCGCCGATGCACCGGACGTGATCGCGGTTCCGATCGGAGCGTTTGCCGATCCGTCGTCCCCGGCGGCGACCGTCTCCGTCTACGAATCGCGCCGGCATCCCTGGGTATCGGTGCCGGACGCGATTGAGCACGAGGACTACTGAGGATGCCCGTCGAGTTCGTCCTCGACACGCCGGTCGTCCGGGCGTTCGCGGCTGAGGTCCAAGCGACGATTGTCGACACCTCTGCGCCTGACGAAGCCTGCGAGGCGATCAGGCCGCCGTTCGCTCGTCCCAGGTGACTCCTACGTCCTGATCCCGCCGCCCGACGACATCCCTGGGTGCGGACGACCTCCGCCGAGACTTCCGTCTCGATCCACCTGCTGACGAACGAGATCGGTTGCGTCTGGGGCACCCGTATGACGC
>JBKPSO010000075.1:0-9071 GCA_046735055.1 Actinomycetota bacterium | reverse complement strand
GACCCGCAGCACCCGTACACGTGGGGCCTGCTGAGCTCGATCCCGCGGCTCGGACGGCCGCGCGTCGAGCGGCTGACCGGAATCCCCGGTGCGCCGCCGTCGCCGCTCGCGCCGCCGCCCGGCTGCCGCTTCGAGCCCCGCTGCGCCTACCGCTTCGATCTCTGCTCGACCCGCCCTGAGCTCGCCGAGCGGGTCGAGCCGGGCCGCCGCGACGCGTGCCATCTCGACCCGGCGGCACGGCGTGCGCTGCGAAGGGAGACGGCGTGAGCACGAACGGCTCGAGCCCGGTCCTGCTCGAGGCGGTCGACCTCGTCAAGCACTTTGCCGCGAGGACGAGTGCCGTGAAGCGCAAGACGTCGGAGGTGGTGCACGCCGTCGACGGCGTCTCTCTCGAGGTGCGCCGCGGAGAGACGCTCGGCGTCGTCGGCGAGTCCGGCTGCGGCAAGTCGACGCTTGGCCGGCTTCTCGTCCGACTGCTCGAGCCGACGAGTGGCACGCTGCGCTTCGGCGGCGAAGACATCACGACGCTCTCGCACCGCGAGCTCAGGCCGTACCGGCGGGAGCTGCAGATGATCTTCCAGGACCCGTACGCGTCCCTCAACCCGCGCAGGCGAGTGGGGGAAATCGTCGCCGATCCGCTCGAGATCCACCGTGTCGGCAACGGCGAGGAGATCCGGCGCCGCGTCCTCGAGCTGCTGGATGTCGTGGGCCTCTCTCCGCACCACGTCAACCGTTTCCCGCACGAGTTCTCGGGCGGGCAGCGCCAGCGGATCGGCGTCGCACGCGCGCTCGCGCTGAACCCGCAGCTGATCGTCGCGGACGAGCCCGTCTCCGCCCTCGACGTCTCGATCCAGGCGCAGGTGATCAACCTGCTCGACGACCTCCAGGACGAGTTTCACCTGACGTACGTCTTCATCGCGCACGACCTCGGCGTCATCCACCACGTCTCGGATCGCATCGCGGTGATGTATCTCGGCCTGATCGTCGAGACGGCGCCCGCGGACGACCTCTACGCTCGGCCGATCCACCCGTACACCGAGGCGCTCCTCTCGGCGATCCCGGACATCGACACGGGTGAGGAGGAGACGCCGCGCGAGCAGATAGTTCTCGAGGGCGAGGTCCCGAGCCCGATCGCGCCGCCGAGTGGCTGCCGCTTCCATACGCGCTGCCCGTACGCGACCGAGATCTGCAGCGAGGTGCGCCCGCCGCTCGCCGACTTCGGTGACGGCCGTTACGCGGCGTGCCATCATCCCCTCGGCGGCGCGGTTCCGGTCGCGGGCGAGGGAGCGAGAGCGTGAGCGACGACGGAACGAGCTTCAGCTGGGACGGACACGAGACCTGGTACCAGGTCGTCGGCGCGGTGGACGGCGCCTCGTCGAAGACGCCGGTCGTTATCTGCCACGGCGGCCCGGGCGCGGCTCACGACTACGTCGAGCCGATCGCCGACCTGAGCCGATTCGGGCGCGCCTGTGTGCTCTACGACCAGCTCGGCTGCGGGAAGAGCGAGCACCTGCCCGACGCGCCCGCCGACTTCTGGACGGCGCAGCTCTTCAAGGACGAGCTCGCGGCGCTCACGCGGCACCTCGGTATCGACGAGCGGCACGCGGTCGTCGGCCAGTCGTGGGGTGGCATGCTCGCGATGGAGTACGCGCTCGACCGGCCGGCGGGGCTGCGCGCGATCGTCGTCGCCGATTCGCCGGCGAGCATGCGGCTGTGGGTGTCGGAGGCGAACCGGCTCCGGCGCGACCTGCCTGAGGACGTCCAGGAAACCCTGACGCGCCACGAGCAGAACGGAACGACGTCCGACCCGGAGTACGAGACCGCCGTGCGCGTCTTCTACGACCGCCACCTGTGTCGCGTGCCTTGGCCGGACTGCGTGGTGCGGACCTTCGCCCAGATCGACGCGGACCCGACCGTCTACCACACGATGAACGGGCCCAGCGAGTTCCACGTCGTCGGCTCGCTGAAGGGCTGGGACATCACGGGCCGCCTGCACGAGATCGCGACGCCGACGCTACTGCTATCGGGCCGCTACGACGAGGCGACGCCGCTGATCGTCGAGGAGATCTACGAGCGCATTCCCGGCGCGCAGTGGACGATCTTCGAGGAGTCGAGCCACATGCCGCACGTCGAGGAGCCCGAGGCGTTCCTGGAGCGCGTGGAGGCCTTCCTTCAGACGATCGACTGAGTCGGGCGGCCGTCGAGCCGTCCATCGACCTTCGAGAAGAACGGCTGCGTCGTTAGCTGCTTTTGCGGGGGCTTCGCCGTGCTTGGCGGGGCTTCCTCTTCACCTCGCGGGTGACGCACCAGGTGAACGTTTCGAACGCGGGAGGATCGGGGGAGTCGGCGCGTTTTACGGCGACCGACAGACCGATGGCGCGTACGCGGTCACCCACCCTGAGACCTGCGGAGTTGGGGACGGTTGCCCTGAACGTCCCCCTGGTGATCACCAAGTCAGGTTTCGTAGGGTCCGGTCGAAAGATTCTCAAGCGAGCTATCGTCGCCGTGCCGAAGATCGGGGTCTTTGATTCGTCTGGGATGATCAGGAAACGAACCACCACTTTGTCGAGCACTTCGCCGTCGGTTTCGAATGGTCCCTCCACCTCGAGCTTGCCGTTGGGGAGGAGGATTGGGTCACGGAATTTGGGTCCCATCGAGCCACCACCCTTTCGAGCCTCATCCGGCTCACGGAGATTGGGTTTTCAATCCGGGCATCGCCGGACTCTGCACGATCGTCTCACACCTGATCCAGGACGGCTAGGTCGGTCCGGGCTTTCCCCGCGGCCACGCGGTTGCCCTTCTGCTCGTAAAGCGCAATGCCCTCGGCGACAGCCGCGTTCGTTTCGTCCAGGCGGCCCGCTTGATGGTAGATCTTGGCGAGATCGACCAGAGCGTCGGCGCGGGTGTTGAGGAAGTCGGTCGACGCGCTGATCGTCACCGCCTCCCGCGCTAGGTCTTCGGCCTTGTCGATGCGACCTTGCTTTGCCATGACCTTCGCCCGGACTCTTCGCCAGACGACCTGCGTGAGAAGGTCATCTCTGGCGGCAAGCTCCTCGCTGATCTCGGTGAGGCGCTTGGCATCGTCGTCGCGTCCCTGCGCGTAGACCGCCTCCGCGAGGTGCGCGGCCGTCGTCGGACGGAACGCCCGGTCGCCCATTTCCTCCAGCGCCAGGTAACCCGCGCGTAAGCGCCTTTCGGCGGCGGCGAGATCGCCGGCCAAGAACTCGACGATGCCGTCGATGTCCGGAACCGAGGAGTACCGCGTCTGCCCGAGGTCTTCGAAGATCGCATTGGCGTCGGCGAGGAGCTCTCTGGCGGTCCCGAACCGGCCGTCCATGGCGTGAAGCCCTGCCAGGGATCGGAGTGTCCACGCCTCCGAGCTCGGATTCGCGCTCACCTCGACGCGTATCTCCTCACAACGGCGGATCGCTTCCGGAACCGCGGTCGGCCCGAAGAA
Organism: Actinomycetota bacterium; assembly: GCA_046735055.1. Lineage (GTDB taxonomy): Bacteria > Actinomycetota > Thermoleophilia > Gaiellales > Gaiellaceae > DATBLE01. The sequence goes on along the minus strand of JBKPSO010000075.1, from coordinate 5,614 downwards.
CAGCGATGTCGCCAGCCAGCTCAGGATCTCGCTTCTCTCGTCCTCGTCGCCTGCACGACGCGCGTGTTCTGCCGCCTGCTCCCAGGCTTCTGCCGCTGGTGCCGCACGCGCCGCGTTCCATTGCAGCAGCGCCTCGAGCCGGCGCACTGTGCAGAGACCGTGCTGATCGTCGTGGCGCTCGAAGACGGGAACAACGCTCTCCACGGCTCGAGCCGCTTCGTCGGTGGATCGGTGCTCGACACGCAAGAGCTGCAGGAATTGCTGTTGAACCAGCGCATGCGAATCCGCGCGTTCGTCGTGGGCTCCGGACGCAATGCGCCTGGCCTCAGCGAGCGCGCGTTCCGCTTCCACCTCGTGCTCCTCGCCTCCCGCGTCGATCAGCGCCGCGCCGAGCTCGGAGAGCAGGAGCGCGCGCCTCGGCTCGTCCACGGCGAGCAACTCCGTCGCTCGCTCGAGCAGTGCGATCGCGGCGGGAAGATCGCCGCGCGCGAGGGCGCGGCGCCCGGCGGACTCGAGCCGCAGGGAAGCGCGCTCGCCGACGCCCGCGAGCTCCGCGGCCGGACGAAGGCCGGAGCGGCAGCGGTACGCGTGCTCGAGGTGGTAGCCGACGATCTCCTCGTACTCGCGGATACGAGTGCCGACTGTGCGTTCGAGCCACTCGGCAAACCGCTCGTGCAGGTCGGCCCGCCTCGCTTTGGAGAGCGAGTCGAACGCGGCGTCGCGAATCAGGATGTGCCGGAACCGGTACGCCTCGTCGCCGGAGATGCTCGCGCGATCCGGCCGGATCAGGTCGCGGCGGACGAGCGAGGCAAGATCGCGGTGAAGAGAGGACTCCGAAAGCTCGGGCGACAGCTCGCGGAGCGCGCCGTAGTGGAAGAGCGCGCCCTCGACGGACCCGCGCACGAGGAGCGTGCGCTCGCCCTCCGGCAGGCGCTCTAGCCGCGCTGAGAGGAACGCGCTGATCTCCTGCGGGATGCGCAGGTCGCCGAGGTCGCCGGCGACGAGCCAGCGTTCGCCCTCCCGCACGAGACGCTTCTCGTCGACGAGCATCGCGAGCAGCTCCTCGGTGAACAGGGCGTTGCCCTCGGCGAGGCCGGCGATCCGCATCTGCACCGGGTCGGGCAGCGAATCACCGCCGAGCAGGTTGGCGATGAGGCGCCGGGTGTCGTCGTCGTGCAACGGCTTGAGCGAAGTCGTCGCCGCGTGTCGCTTGCCGCCGCCCCAGTCGAGACGGGTGTCGAACAGCTCCGGTCGCGCGACGCACAGCAGCAGGACCGGAGCGTCTCGCGTGTGGTCCGCCACGTAGTCGACGAGGTCGATGAGGGTCGGCTCCGCCCACTGGAGGTCGTCGAAGACGACGACGAGCGGACGCGTCTGTGCCAGCGACTCGAAGAGCCGTCGCACGGCCCAGAACGTCTGCTCGCTGCCGGCTACGTTCGTGCCGCTGAGCCCGAGCACCTCCGAGATCAGGTCGGCGATCAGCTCGGCCCGCTCCTCGTGTGGAAGCAGGGCGGCGATCGCTGCACTCGAGGGCTCTGCGTCGAGGATGTCGCGGACGACCTCAGCGAGCGGCCAGTACGTGATGCCTTCGCCGTAGGGCAGGCAGCGGCCGCGCAGCACCGTCGCCTCGGCGCCGACCTCCCGCGCGAATTCCTGCACGAGGCGCGACTTGCCGACCCCGGCTTCGCCGAGCACGGTCAGGAGATGACACTCCCTGGTCTCGACGACACTCTCGAAGGCGTTGAGCAGCGCGCCGTACTCCTGCTCGCGATCGACGAGCGGCGTGTCGAAGCGGCGCGCTCGGCCCGCGGTGTGCGGCCGCACCTCGGCGATCGCGTAGCCCGCGAGAGTTTCGCCTCCCTTCACGACGCGATCCGAGACCCGCTCCGCAACGACCGCATCGCGCACGAGACGGTGCGTCACCTCGCTGATGAGGATCTCGTTCGCCGCCGCCGCCTCTTCGAAGCGCTTCGTCACTGTGACCGCTCGGCCCGTGACGATCAGGTGGCCCTGAAGGTGGTCGCCTGCGATCACCTCGCCGCTGTTGATCCCGATGCGTGCCTGTAGGCGTATGCCCCAGGTCTTCTCGAAGGTCTCGTTTAGGGCCGCGAGCGACTGTCGCATCTCGGCGGCGGTTCGCACCGCTCGCAGCGCGTCGTCCTCGTGCAGGACGGGAACGCCGAAGACCGCCATCAATGCGTCGCCGATGAACTTCTCGACGATGCCGCCGTGCCGCACGACGACCGACTCCATCGCGCGGAAGTACTCCGACATCAGCATGCTGAGCGCCTCCGGGTCGAGCTCGTCACCCAGCCGCGTCGAGTCGACGAGATCGGCAAAGAGGACGGTCACGTTCTTCCGCACCTCACGCGCGACCGGCTGCGCGCGTGCCTGGACGAGCACGTGCGCCCGTCCGCGCTCGCGCAGCTCGAACGAGCCTTCGAGCGCGGGGCCGGCGCGGTGGCCGACGACGATGTCACCGGGTTCCGCAAGGCCGACGAGCCGCGCCGAGGCAGCGACAGGAGTGCCCATGACCAGGGAGTCGCGGCCGACGACCACCTCGCCGCTCTCCAGTGCCATCCGTAATGACAGCGCGTCGCCGAACGCGTGCGTCAGCCGGCGCTGCGTGGCGAGCGCGGCCTTGGCGGCTTGCGTCGCGTGATCGTGGTTTCCGAACGTCGCGAGCAGGGCGCCGACGAGCCCCTTCTCGACCGTCCCACCGGCCGCTTCGATCTCAGCCGCAGCCTCGGCGTGGAGACGGTCGAAGAAGGCCGCCGTTTGTTCCGGGTCCTCGTCCGCCTCGTTCGTCGCCGCGAGCGCGACGAAGAGAACCGTGACTCGCCGGCGCTCGAGCGGGGCCGTCGCGGCCGCCGGCTGCGCGGGCTCGGACGCCGGGGCGGCGACCGGCAGCGCCTGTGCAGGCGCGTCGATCTCCGTGTCGTGGTTGAGGATCTGCCGCTCGAGGCGCTGCAGGTTCTCGCTCGGCTCGATCCCGATCTCGTCGAGCGTCGTGCGCAGGTTCCGGTACACCTCGAGCGCCTCGCTCTGCCTTCCCGAGCGGTAGAGCGCGAGCATGAGCTGTGCCCTCAAGCGCTCGCGGTGCGGATGCGAGGCGATCAGCACCTCCAACTCGCCGGTCACCTCGGCGTGACGTCCGAGCTGGAGGTCGGCGTCGATTCTGTTCTCGAGCGCAGCGAGGCGCAGGTCGTCGAGTCGGCCGCCTTCGACCTGGGCGAAGTGCTCAGCAGCGAACTCCGTCAGAGCAGGCCCGCGCCACAGCGCAATCGCCTCGCGGATCGTGTCCGCCGCGCGGTCCGGAGCGCCCGCGGCGAGCGCGGAGCGACCTTCCCTGACGAGGCGCTCGAAGCGGATCAGGTCGACGGCCTCCGGCTCCACCTCGAGCATGTAGCCGGGCGCACGCGTCACGAGAGACCCGCCGGGCAAGAGCTTCCGCAGCTGCGAGACATAAACCTGCACGCTCTTCACCGCGGTCTCAGGCGCCTCGTCTCCCCACAGCTCGTCGATCAGGCGCTCGCGCGGGACAACGTGGTTCGCGTTCAGGATCAGCAGCGCGAGCAACGCCCGCTGCTTGACACCTCCGAGCGGAAGCGGCCCCCCGGTGTCCAGGACCTCCAGCGGTCCGAGGACTCGGTACTCCATCAGCTGCCCTCCTGCGCGTGCGTCGACCGCCCTGGGGTTGCCCTCAAAGTGTACGAGGGGTCCGAAATCGCAGGCCCTCGCGCAGCGCCGGATGGTGCATTCACGGCAGCTCGTTGCGTAACGTTAGTCGCAAGGTCGATTCCTGCCGCGACGTGACTCGGCACCGACCTCCTGGCCTGCGTCCAGGAGGTCGCTCGCATTTACCAGTAGGACATGACTCCGAGGTCGCAGCGTTCAGCCATCGGCCCTTCGCTGCGAGAATGGGACATACGGGATCGAGACGAGAGGAGTTGATGTGGCGACCAAGGCTGACTTCACCGAGGAGGAATGGAAGATGATGCAGAAGGGGGTAACGGGTGCGGGCGCACTGGTCTCGATCAGCGACCCCGACTTCACCGACAGCTTCGGTGAGGCCAGCGCGATCGGGAAGTACCTCGCTCAGCAGCACGAGAAGAGCGACAGCGTCCTGATCCGCGATCTCACACACGTGCATGGCACCGGATTCGGCTTGACCGCCTCGCGTGAGAAGGTCGAGACGGAGACGCTCGATGCCCTGCGCTCTGCGACCGCAACCCTCCAGGCAAAGGCACCGGACGGGCTGGCCGCCTATCAGGAGCTCGTGATCGGGGTCGCCGAGCATGCCGCGAGCGCGAAGACCGGCATCAAGCCGAGCGAGACGGACGCGATCGCCAAAATCAAGGAGGCGCTGGGCGCGACTCAGTAACGCTGTCCGCGCCCGCGACCAGGTCCGTGTTCGACCTTTTCCTGTCGGACGAGGTGAACCGGGCTAGTGGCGCTAGCTCCGGCAGTTCGACTTCCATGTTTCCGTGGACGACCCCGTGCAGGCGCGACCGTCGTCAAGAGAGAAATGAGGCGCGAGCAGCCACAACGACGAGCAGCAAGACCGCCGCAACCGCGAGCGGCAGAAGAAGCGTAGTAGCCATATGGCTTTCTTCGACCCCATCTCGTGTCGACGCTACCCCCATCGGAGGGAGCGACCTATTCCGCGAGGAAGGAGAGCGGGCGTATGTCGTCGCCCTCGGCCGCAAGAAAGACAAGACGCCAATCGAGAAGTGGCTTGAGGCCTGCCTCGCCTTCGAGTGCCCGGTCAATGCATCGCGTATGAGCTGGGAGCAGATCTATCGCGCACTCCCAAGCGAGTCGGAGGAGCTGGCACCCCTCCGCAGCTACTTCGAGAACAAGAGCTATTCACTCCGGCGCGCGTTCAACCTCCACGTCTGAGCCATTTTCGGTGTCGAACGGCGCGACTTGTCATTCGCGACCGGCGACGTAAGAGTCGAGGACAAGTGTGACGACTTCACCTCGTTTGGCACTCGATTCCCACCAGCAGGCGGCCGTCGACCACGGCGAGGGGCCGGCGATCGTTCTCGCCGGCCCGGGCTCCGGCAAGACGCGCGTCATCGTCGAGCGGGCGGTGAGGCTGATCGAGCACGACGTGGCCCGGCCCGAGGAGCTACTCATTCTCACCTTCTCTCGGAAGGCGGCGGGGGATCTCCGCCAGCGCCTCGCCGACCGTCTCCGCCGCAGCTACGCGAGCTTCCCGGTCACGACGTTCCATGCGTTCTGTCTCGCGATCCTCGCTCGAGACGCCGCCGAGCCGCCCCGCGTTGCGCGCCCGGCCGATCGGGAGCGGGCCGCCCGCGAGGCTCTCGCGGCCGAGGGCTCGCTTGGCCTCCCCCTGTCCTCTGCACTCGTCGCAGAGGCGCTCGCCTTCTGCTCGCTCTGCGACGAGTACCTGGATGTCCCCGAGCACCCGCTCGCCCCCGTCCGCAGGCGCTATCTCGAGCTCCTAGGCGCACTCGACTTCGGCGGACTGCAGCGCGAGGCTGTCCACCTCCTCGAGGAACGCGAGGAGGTTCGCCGCAGCTACGCGGAGGGCTTCCGGTTCGTGCTCGTGGACGAGTATCAGGACACGAACGTCGCCCAGGAGAAA
>JBKPSO010000074.1:0-4968 GCA_046735055.1 Actinomycetota bacterium | reverse complement strand
GCCCCAGCCCTTCTGGGGCTCCGACCCGGTGCGGAACGCGCACCAGCTCGGCCGGGGCCGTGTCCTCCGGGCTTCGTTCTACGACCCGAAGCTGCCGGCCTGGTTCGAGCTCTCGATCGATCCGCGCTCCGGCCGGTTGCTCGCGCTGAAGATGACCGCGACGGCGCACTTCATGCGCCACCGCTACAGCGGGTTCAACGCCCCGCTCGAGATCGTTCCGCCGACGCCGGAGCGCTGAACACAGCCTTAACCGAGGCACTACGCAGGCTTAACGCGCCGAAAATGGGCGCCAACACGGGCCGGGTATAAGAGCGGCGTGGCAAGCAGGAAGGGCATCGCGATCAGCGCGGCCGCGCTGTGTGCCGCCGCGATTCTCGGGGGCGGGCTCGCGCTCGGCGGCGCCGCCCTCTTCGGCGACCTCGGCGGCGAGACAACGACGGTCCGGGAGGTTCAGCCGCAGTCCTCGGCCGCGTCCGTCGCGGCGCCCACGCACGGGCTCTCGATCCGCGACATCTACACGCGCTCGGCACCGGGGGTCGTCCAGGTCACCTCGACCTCGCTCGTGAACGTCCCGGCCGACCCGTTCTTCGGCAACCTCTTCCCGACCCGGCAGCAGCAACGGTCGCTCGGCTCCGGCTTCGTGATCGACAAGGCCGGGCACATCGTCACGAACTACCACGTCGTCAGCGGCGCCAAGCGGGTCAACGTCAGCTTCTCGAACGGTGCCAGCATGAAGGCGTCGATCGTCGGCACCGATCCCTCGAGCGACCTGGCGGTGCTGAAGATCGACGCGAGCGCGCGCGCGTTCACCCCGCTGCCGATCGGCAACTCCGACGACATGCACGTCGGCGACCCGGTGGTCGCGATCGGGAACCCGTTCGGGCTCGATCGCACGGTCACGGCCGGGATCGTCAGCGCGATCCAGCGCGCGATCACCGCGCCGAACGGCTACACGATCGACCACGTCATCCAGACAGACGCCGCGATCAACCACGGCAACTCGGGCGGCCCGCTGCTGAACACACGCGGCCAGGTGGTCGGAGTCAACTCGCAGATCGAGACGGGCGACTCCGGGTCGAGCGGCAACGTCGGCGTCGGCTTCGCGATTCCGTCGAACACCGTCAAGACCGTGATCGCCCAGCTGATCCGCGAGGGCCGGGTCGACCGCGCCTTCATCGGGATCAGCGCGACGCCGATCACGCGCGACCTCGCCCGCGTCTTCCGGCTGCCGGTGTCGAAGGGCCTGCTCGTGCAGAGCGTCCAGCCCGGGAGCGGGGCCGCCTCCGCGGGCCTGAAGGCCGGGACGACGCAGGTCGTGCTCGCCGGCGAGAGCTACAACCTCGGCGGCGACATCATCGTCCAGGCCGACGGAACCCCGATCGCGAGCCTCGACCGGCTGCGCGACGTCGTCGCCGCGAAGAAGCCCGGCGACAACCTCAGGCTCGTGGTCTACCGGGCCGGCAAGAAGACGACTGTCCAGCTGAAGCTCGGACGGCAACCGACAGTGAGGTCGGGATGAGCCGTCCCCCGCTACCCCCTCACCCCGGGGGGTAAGAGCCGCCGCTGGCCGCCCTTGCCGGGGCGGCGCGGCGGACAGGTCGAAGGGCCCCGATCGCCTGCCCGGGGCCCTTCGACGTGTTCGAGGCCAGCGCCGCCCGGATCCCCTTCCGGGGAGGGCAGCCGACCCGGTATAGGCTCCGGCTAGCCTAGGCGCGTGACCGCGGAACAACGACTCGGGGACAGGATGAATCCAGTCCCCGAGGCAATTCCCATCCTCCTCGAGGACGAGGAGCTCGTCCAGGACGAGGAGCTCTGGCGCCAGGACGCCGACGAGGATCACGCGGGCTGGTACTGCGTCGCGACTGCACCGTTTCCGTGTCCGGCGGCGGGCTGCACCTTCGTCGCCGAGTTCATGACCGCCGCGCACCTGATCCTCGTCTGGGAGGAGCGCGACGACCCGAACCTCCTCCGGCACGCGGAGCGGGCGAAGCAGGTCGGCCGCAACCCGCGCGTCGTCTCGTACGAGCCGGCCTTCGGGCCGAGCGCCTCGTACTACGCCTGGGAGGCTGCGGGCCGGCCGGTGCACGGCGTCCGCGCTTCGTGACCGACGCCTTCGGGCGCGAGGCGCCGTGGTCGCTCGGGGTCGAGGAGGAGTTCTTCCTCGTCGATGCCGGATCGCTCGCTGCGGTGCCGGCGTTCTCGCGCGTCGTCGGAGAGGCGAGCGCGGAGCTGAAACCGGAGCTCTTCGAGTGCCTGGTCGAGCTCGCGACGCCCGTCGTGCCGGACGCCTGCGCTACGCTCGAGGAGCTCCTGCGGCTGCGGCGTGAGCTCGCCGACGGCGCCGAACAGCACGGTGTTGCCCTCTATGCCGCGGGCACGCACGCCCTCGCCCGTGGCGCCGACCAGCCGCTCGTACCGCTCGAGCGCTATCGGCAGCTCGCAGAGCTGCTGGGCGAGGGGATCTCCCGCCAGCTGGTCTGCGGATTGCACGTCCACGTCTCCTTCCCCGACTGGGGCAAGTGCCTGCGGGCATTCGAAGGGATCTTGCCGTGGTTGCCGACGCTGCTCGCCCTCTCGGCGAACTCACCGTTGGCCGAGGGCGGAGCGACGGGCCGCCGCTCCGAGCGCGCCGTCCGCCTGCTCGACCTGCCGACCGGCGGCACCCCGCCCGTTGTCCGCTCGCCGGCCGACTGGGAAGACGCGACTGAAGGCGACCAAGGGCGACGCCACTGGGACGCCTGGCCCCGGCCGGAGTACGGGACGCTCGAGGTGCGGGTGATGGACATGCAGACCGACGTCCGCCGCTCCGCCGGCTTCGCCGAGCTCGTCCGTGCGCTCCTCGTCGCGGTAGCGGAGGGCCGGCCCGAGCCGTACGACCGGGCGCTGTACGCGCGACGGCGCGCGGACGCCGCCGACCGGCCACCGAGCGCCGGCGAGCTCGACGCGCTCTCGGCACTCGTCGGCCCGCAGCTCGACTCCAGTGCCGGCCGCCTGGCCGATGCCCTCCTGGAGGAGCCCGCCGAGGCCGACCGCCAGCTTGCCGTCGCCGCCGCCGAGGGCGTGGCGGCCGTGCCCGCGGACGTCGTCCGGCGGACGCTAGGGTTCTGAGCGTGCTGCAGACCGAGACGATCCGGGTCAGCGGGATCCGCTGCGAGCGGTGCGTCAACCGCGTCGCCGCAGCGCTCTCGGGCCACGACGGGCTCGAGTCCGCGAACGCGAACCTGATGGGCGAGCTGACCCTTGCCTGGGACGACGACCGCACCGACCGCGACGCGCTGCTCGCGAAGCTCGCCCGCGCGGGTTTTCGCGAGCTCGATTAGCCGGCAAGCGTCGACGGGCGGAGCCCGCCAAAGCGCCAAGAGGCGGGCATTCTACTTGCCGCCCGGCATGTAGACCCGCTCGGGACGACGCTCGACCTCGTCCTCCGGCTGCTTGGTCAGCGGAGCGGCACCCTCCTCGGGGACGCCGGTCTCGGCGCTCGCGCGCTCGCGCTGGGCGGCCACCCGATGCTCGGTCGTCTGGTCGGCCCAGGTCGGGTCGTCCCGCGTGATCGTCCCGCCGACCCCGTAGTGGCGGGCGGCGGCGGCCACGTCGAACGTGCCGTTCCTTTGGACACGCGGCGCGTCTGCGAGCACGGCCTTCGGGACGGTGACGACGACCTTGCGCTCGTCGTCCGCCGCATGGGCGAACTCTCTCGGCAGCGGCCGTCGCGAGCGCCGGACCCCGCCGATCTCGACGACCAGAAACCCGTCCAGCGCATCGGTGACGCGCCCGATCTTCCGCCCGTCGCTCGTGACGACGTCGTACCCCTTCACGCAAGTCCTCCTCGGTCGCTTGCCGTCCTGATACCCGTGAGTGAGGGTTCGCTAACAGGGGGAATATCCATGCGGGCAGGCGCGTTGCAGCTTTCGTAAAACCGCTGCTAGGGTGGCCCGATGAGCGAGGTCACGCCCACCGAGCCGCGGCGCATGGCGGCGGAGGCACGCGATCGCGTGCGGTTCGAGGAGGAAGCGCTTGAGCTCGCGGATCAGGTCTATCGGGTGGCGAGACGGCTCGTCGGCAGCCGCGAGGAAGCGGAGGACCTGATGCAGGAGACCTACGCGCGGGCGTTCCGCAGCTGGCAGTCCTACACGCCCGGGACCAACCTCCGTGCATGGCTGCTGCGGATCCTCACCAACCTGAACATCGACCGCGGCCGCCGCAAGCAGCGCGCGCCCGACATGCAGCCGCTCGAGGAAGGCGACTACTTCCTCTACAACAAGCTCGAGGAGTCCTCGCGCGAGCCGGTCTCGGAGCAGGACGCGGTCGTCGAGCGGCTCTCTCAGGACGACGTCGTCTCGGCGCTCACTGCCGTGCCGCACGACTTCCGGGACGTCCTCGTCCTCGTCGACATCGGCGACTTCACCTACCAGGACGCCGCGCAGATCCTCGACATCCCGATCGGGACCGTGATGTCGCGTCTCCACCGCGGTCGTCGTATCCTGAAGGGTGCACTCGCGGAGAAGGCAGCCTGATGACCATGTTCGACGATCCTTGCGAGCGCTGCGAAGAGGTGATGCAGCCCTACCTCGACCGGGCGCTCGACGACGCCGAGCGCGCCGAGGCCGAGGCGCATCTCGACGAATGCGACTACTGCTCGAAGCGCTACCACTTCGAGGAGAGTCTCCGCATCTTCGTTCGCGATGTCTGCGCCGAGGAGATGCCGCCCGAGCTGAAGCAGAAGCTGGCCGCGCTCCGCACCCCGCTCTAGGCAAACCGCTCGGGCAGGTCCTCGGGGCGGTCGACGTCGCCCGGAGCGCCGAGGTCGTCGCACGGCACGAGCGCAGCCTCGAGCGCGCGGGCGCCCTCGTCCGGGACCCGTCCCCAGACCACCCGCCCGAGCACGACCGGGTGGCCGCGGACTCCGCCGTAGGAGGCGGCGACGACGTCGCCGGCGCCCGCTCGCCATGCCCCGACGACGCGGTCGAT